>JAQSWW010000140.1 GCA_029266415.1 Actinomycetospora sp.
GGTCCCCAGCGCCTCGCGCGCCATCCGCGCGGTGTGCACGGCCTCGGCGGCGGTGCGGCAGCCGGCGGTGTTGGGCAGGGCCTCGATGCCCAGGCGCTCGAGCAGCGCCAGCACGCCCGGCCCGCCACCGGCGTCCAACCGCCGCATGGCCACCGTCGTGAGCTCGGTGCCCGACGCGACGAGCGCCCGCTCGAGCACCGCGAGGTTGGCCGCACCCCCGGTCCCCATGATCAGTCGCGAACCGAGCTTGCGGCCCCCGATCTCCAGCGGCTCCATGCTCACCCTCCCTGCACGGCGGTGAGGACCTCGACGCGCGTGCCCTCGACCAGCGGCACCGTCGCCCACGACGCGCGCGGGACGACGGCGCCGTCGACGGCCACCGCCACGCCGCGCTCCGGCACGCCGTGCTCGCTCATCAGCACGGCCACCGTCGTCCCCGGCGGGACCTCGCGGCGGTCGTCGTTGAGCCAGACGTCCATGCCCTCCCCCTCCCTGCGCCGGCATGACCCGGATCAGGTTCGACGGTCGGGGCCACCGCCAGAGGAATCTGGCTGGGCCCCCTCTCAGCCCGCGTCCGTCCGGGCTCCCGTGGTTCCGGCACCCACGCTACCCGCGGTGGGGGCGTCCCGGTCCGCCCTCGCGGGGCGCGCGGCCGCGGGCAGGGCCTCCCCGCGCAGCACCGCGGACACGGCGTCGACGGTGACCGCGACCAGCAGCATCCCGTTGCGCCCGTGCCCGGTGGCCGCGACGAGCCCCGCCGGCCCGAGGGGGCCGAGCAGCGGCAGGTTGTCGTCGGTGCCGGGGCGGAACGACGCCGCGGCCTCCTCGAGCGCGTAGTCGGCGATGCCCGGCAGGACCCGCTCGACGTCGGCGAGGAGGTCGCGGACCCCGCCGACGAGCACGTCGGGGTCGAAGCCGGCCTCGTACTGCGTCGCGCCGACCACCATGCGCCCGTCGTCGCGCGGCACCGCGTACACCGGGCGCCCGGTGACCGCGGCCCGCACCGTGCGCACGGGCGGCGGCAGCGACGAGCGCCGGGCGCGCACCCGCAGGATCTCGCCCTTGACCGGGCGCACGCGCCCCGCCAGCGCGGGGTGCAGCGACGCCGACCAGGCACCCGCCGCGACGACGACGCGGTCGGCCTCGAGCACGCCGCCGTCGACCTCCACCCCGGTCACCCGCCCGCCGTCGTCGAGCACCCGGACGACGCGCCGACGGTCGGACACCACGCCCCGGGCGCGCCCCGCCGCGTCCAGGGCCGCGAGCAGGGCGCGGTTGTCGACGGCGAGGTCGTCGGGCACGGCGAGGCCCGCACGCACCGCCGGCCCCAGCGCGGGCTCGCGGCGGCGCGCGTCGCGGCCGGTCAGGCGCTCGACGTCGCGGCCCCACGCCCGCAGGTGCTCGACGACGCGGTCGAGGTCGGCGACGTCGGCCGCGTCCGTGGCCACCTGCAGCGTGCCCTCGGTGCGCAGGCCGACCGGGCGCCCCGCGTCGGCGGCGACGGCGTCGGCGAACGCCGGCCACGCGGCCAGGGACACGGCGCCGAGCTCGAGGACGTCCTGCTCCCCCGGCCAGGCCTCGCTGATCGGCGCGAGCATGCCGCCCGCCACCCGCGAGGCCCCGGAGCCGGGCTCCGGGTCGACGAGCACGACCTCGTCGGCGAGCCGGTCGCGGGCCGCCGCCCAGGCGACGGCCGCGCCCACCGCGCCCGCACCCACCACGACCAGCCGGTCCCGCACGGGGATCGACGCTACGGGATAGCGTCGTCACGGTGAGTCCGCCGCGAACCACGACCCGTGTCGAGCGCCGCGCGCGCCTGCACGACGCCCGGCTCTACCTGTGCACCGACTCCCGCGCCGCCCAGGGCGACCTCGCCGAGTTCGCCGACGCGGCGCTGCGCGGCGGGGTCGACGTCGTCCAGCTGCGCGAGAAGGGCCTCGAGGCCCGCCAGGAGCTCGCCGCCCTCGCCGTGCTGGGCCGCGTCGCCCGCCGCCACGGGGCCCTGCTGGCCGTCAACGATCGCGCCGACGTCGCGCTGGCCGCCGACGCCGACGTGCTGCACCTCGGCCAGGACGACCTGCCGGTGCCGTGGGCGCGCCGGGTGGTGGGCGACGACGTGCTGATCGGGCGCTCCACCCACGACGCCGACCAGGCGGCGGACGCCGCCGTGGAGGCCGGCGTCGACTACTTCTGCACCGGCCCGTGCTGGCCGACGCCGACCAAGCCGGGACGCCCCGCCCCGGGCCTCGACCTGGTCCGGAGCACCGCGGCGTGGGCACCGGCTCGCCCGTGGTTCGCGATCGGCGGCATCGACCACGCCCGCCTCGACGAGGTGCTCGCCGCCGGGGCGACGCGCGTCGTCGTCGTCCGCGCGATCACCGAGGCCGACGACCCCGAGGCCGCGGCCCGGGCTTTGCGCCAGCGCTTGTGAGTGCTTGTCCGTGCCCCAGCACGGACAAGCACTCACGAGGCGGTAGCCACAAGGAGCCCCTCCACCCGGAGCACCTCGTCGATCGGTTGGTAGAGGCTCGAGCCGCCGGCGGTGGTGCAGTCGCCCGTGCCGCCGGAGAGCACCCCGAGCGCCGCGCTGCCCGCCACGAACGGCCCGCCGGAGTCCCCGCCCTCACTGCACGCCGTCGTGAGCACCAGGCCCTGGACCGGTCCGGCGGCGTAGTTCGCGGTGACGTCGACCGCGGTCACCGTGCCGCAGCGCCACCCCGTCGTGGATCCCGAGCGGCAGACCGCGGCGCCGACCGGGGCGGTGGCGGTGCCGGTGACGGCGCGGGTGGTCGACGCCTCGGCGGCCACCGACGGGGTCGGTCGCCAGCCGGGGCCGACGTCGACGACGCCCCAGTCGCCCGTGCGGTCGAACACCGAGCTGCGCACGGGGCCGACGGGGGCCTCGTTCGCGCCGTTGACGTCGCCGCCGCGGTGGGTGCAGTGCCCGGCGGTGACCATGCGGGGCGCGCCCGCGGCGGTGCGCGCCGAGAACCCGACCGAGCAGCGGCTCCCGCCCAGGCGGATCGCGTCGCCGCCCACGAGGTCGTAGACCGGCGGGTCGGCGCGCGGGGTCGGTGCCGCCACCCCGTCCACCACCCGCACCGCGGGGTCCACGCGCTGCGCCTCGTCGACCCACGCCGCGGCGCGGGCGTCGCGGGGCCGGGCGTTCAGCGCCAGCACCACCGTCGCGCTCGGCGCGTCCACCCACCACGCGCTGACCGCGGCGGGCGCGCCGCGCTGCTCGGCGAGGGTGTCGAGGCGCTCCTTGACCTGGCGCAACTGGTCCGGCGGGGCGGCGAGGGCCGGTGCGGGGGCGGCCTGCAGCGCGACCGCGAGGAGCAGGAACGCGAGCAGGCCGCTGCCGTGCCGCCGACCCATCCCCGCACCCCCGGCTCACCTTCACTAGGCCGTCCGGACGAACGACGACGGCCGGGCGGAACGCTAGAGCGTCCGCCCGGCCGTCGAGGTGTGGCGCGGCGTGAGATCAGCCGTTGGTGGGCCCCCCGCCGGAGCCGCCCGTGCGCGGCACCAGCGGCAGCCCGCCGCCCTGCGAGCTGCGGGGCGCCTGGGTGGTGCTGTCCGGCTGGGTGGTGGCGGTGTCGCCGTCCTGCGGCTGCTCCTGCTGCTGGGTGTCCTGCTCGGTCGTCGACTCCGTGGAGGACTCGTCGGTCGCCGAGTCCGAGGGCGCGGTCGTCGCCTCGCTGGTGCCGGTCTCCTGGCCGAAGATGCTGCCGACCGACGTCCCGCTCGACCCGCCCGAGAGCGGGCCCCCGGTGGCGGTCTCGACACCGACGGTGGCGAGCAGGGCGATGACGAAGACGCTCGCCGCGACGCCCCCGAGGGTGACCCAGGTCTTCCACCCGAGCCCCCGCAGGGCCGTCACCAGCGCCGCGATGCTGAACCGGCGCCCGGCGGGCTCCGGCTCGAGCGGGGCGACCTGCGTGACGTTCGCCGGACCGCCCGGACCGCCGGGTCCACCCGGCCCGAAGGGCCCGCCCGGTCCGCCCTGACCCATGACCTGGGTCGGTCCGGCCTGCGCCGGTCCACCGGCCGGCGGGGTGCCGGTCTGCCGGCTCTGGGGGACGAACGCCGTGGGGCGCGCGCCGGTGGGCGGACCCATCGGCGGGTGCACGCGCGTCGGGTCGGCGAGGCCGTCGGCCTGCAGCGCGACCCGGCCCGGCGCGGGGCGCCCGGTCGGCGGACCCGCGGCCCCGGGGACGCGGCGCGTCGGGTCGACGGGCGGCATCCCCGGCCGCACCTGCTGCGGCGGTGGCGGCACCCCGGGACCGGCCATCGGCGGCCCCGCCACCCGCTGGGTGGGGTGCACCTGCGTGGGCGCACCGGGCCGGGCCTGCTGCCCCTGGGCCGGCACGGCGCGACCGGCGCCCTGGCCCGCCTGGCCGGTGACCCGGCCGACGGCCGACGCCACCTTGGTGTGGCCGGTGCCGGCGACGACGAGGCGCTGCTTGACCCGGTCACGGGTGGCCTCGAGCGAGCGCTGGTAGAGCGCCGAGCCGACGGTGCTCACGATCGAGGCGACGGCGGCGCCGCCGATGGTGCCGAGCACACCGAGGAACGACCCCATGATCGCCGCGGTCGCGGCGGCCAGGGCGCTGGCGATGATCTGCGGGAAGGTCAGACCGATACCGGAGGAGGACGAGGTCCCGGGCTTGTCGGAGGTCTCTTCGGACATGGCTCCCGTCTGGCGCGGATCGGGGGCGGACGGCTCCTGGGCGGGGGCCGGCTGGCCGGTCGGCGGGGGCGCCCGCGTCGTTCGACGCTCCCGCCGACCACTACGGACGACGCCCGCCATCGTGCCTCGTTGTCCGTGCGTGAGAGCCTTCACCCGCGGACGCAAAGGGCCTCCCCCGAACAGCCGAACAACTGGACCGCTCGGCGCAGAACGCCTGCTCGAGCGCGGGTCAGGACTCCTGGACGACGGGGCGCAAGGGACCAGGGTGCCCCGGGGGGAGGGCCGAGCGAACCAACGGCCACGAGGCTGCGACACACGCCACCACGAGCGGCCAGGTCAGCACGACCTGGGCGATCCCGAGCGCCACGACCTGGTCGGCGAGCCACAGGCCGGTGAACACCACGACGCGCACCGTGTACTGCGCCACCCACACCCAGCTCGCCCGGCAGTACCCGCGCACGAGGTCGGGGTCCCCCCGCCAGCGTGTGGGGTGGCCGCTCAGCGCGCCCACCACGAGACCCAGGAGCGGCCAGCGGATCGCGATCGAGACGAGCCAGGCCGCGAGGCTCCCGGCGTTGGCGACGATCCGCGGCAGGAAGAAGTCCTCGGCGCGGCCCGTGTAGAGAGCGAGCAGCGCGGCGCCGACCGCCAGCAGCAGCCCGACGGCCACGGCCCGGGGCCGCTCACCGCGGCGGTGGCGCCACAGCGCGACGCCGGCGGCGACCACCACCGCGGCGACACCACCCGCGAGCACCGGCTGCGCCGCGCCCAGGCCGTCGGCGGCCAGCCACACGGCGACGAACGCGAGCGACGGCAGCGACGCGTCGAGGGCCTGGCCACGGCCACCGAGGAGCTCGGCGAAGGGGTTCGACCGGCGATCCGTGGCCACGTCAGCCGGTGGTCTCCGGGGCCCGTCCCCGTCGCCCGAGCTCCGCGGTGAAGGCCGGCGACGGCGTGCTCGGACTGGAGATCTCGACGAGCATGCCGTTCGGGTCGGTGACCAGCATCTGGCGCCGCCCGTGGAACAGGTCGCGGGGCGGGGCCACCAGCGGCACCCGGAGGCGGCGCGCGTCGGCGTGCACCGCGTCGACGTCGTCGACGAGGAACGTGAGGATCACCCCGGCCGGGTCGGCCCGGTAGGGCGGCGGCACCAGCTCGTGGCCCACGGCCCAGACGGCCAGCTCGTGCTCGCCGTCGCCGTCGCCGCGGCGCAGCGCCACGTACCAGTCGCTGTCGAAGGCGACCTCGAAGCCGAGCAGGGCGACGTAGAAGTCACGGGTCTCGGGCAGCCGGTCGGACAGGACGGTGGGGAACGAGCGGCGCATCGCCATGCGTCGGATCCTCTCTCCGGCGGGGACCTCCATCGTCGCACCGCCGGAGCAGGGTCGATCTACGGGCTCCCGGCGGCGTCGAGGCGCGCCGTGCCCACCGTGGCCCGGATGACCGCCCAGCACGACTCGGTCAGCTGGGTGACGAGCTGGTCCAGCGACGCGCCGTGCGGGGCGTCGAGCCAGTGCGCCGCGGCCGAGTCGACCATCCCGATCAGCCCGAAGGCGAGCGGGTGGGCCGTCGCGGGCTCGATCTCGGCGCCGAGCGACCCGTCGACGAGCATGCCCGCGACGTGCTCGGCGACCGTGGCGCGCACGTTGGTGGTCGCCGACTCGCCGCCCGTGCCGAACGACGTGCGCTTGAGGTAGCGGTAGACGTTGGCGTTGTCCGAGAGCCAGCGCAGGTGCGCGCGCAACGCCCGGGCGAGCATGTCGTAGGGACGTCCCTGCGGGCGCCACACCGGCTCCAGCTCGTGGACCAGGCGCTCGACGGAGCGGGCGGCGATCGCGCTCTGCAGGTCGTCGCGGCCCTCGAAGTGCCGGTAGAGCCCCGGGCGGGACACGCCGGCGCCGGCCGCGATCTGCTCGGTGGTGACGTCCGGGCCGTGCTCGCCGATGGCGGCGACCGCCGCGTCGACGATCTCGAGACGCCGCGCCTCCCGGTGCCCGGCCCAGCGCAGGGCTCGGCCGTCGGTGGGAGACGTCTCGCTCATGGTTGCTCCAGGGTGGCACCGGCGACGTGAGGGGGCCAACTACACGAGACACGATGTACGTGTAACACTGTGTCCGCGGACGAAGGGGAGCCCATGGCCCGCACGCTCGCCCCCGCCGCCCGGGAGCAGGTCGCCACGCGGCTGCTCGGCTCCTCGGCGCGCCACACGCTGGACCCGAACGTCGAGAAGGTGCTGGGGTTCCTGCGCGAGGTCGGCATGGTCGGCGGCGCCTCCGAGGTCGTCTGCCGGCGCGCCGGATTGGTCTAGCCCTTGGCCCCCATCTGCTCGGCCACGCGCCCGACCAGCACCAGCAGGCAACCGGCGAGCAGCCCGGCCATCACCGCGCGGCCGCCCTCGTCGGGCGCGGCGAGGGCCACCAGCGCCGCGAACACCGTGACCGCCCACGCGAAGGCGGCGAGCCAGCTCGAGATCGGGCGCAGGCCGGCGACGGCCGTGGTGTCGCGGCGCGCCCGCACGGCCCGCCACGCGGCGAGCACGAAGGCCAGCACCACCGCGGTGACCACCGCCGCCGTGCGCCCGGTCCCCGGGGGGACCAACCCGACCACGAGCAGGGTCGCCGCGGCGACGACGACGGCCGCACCGGTGACGAGCCACCCCGCACGGCGCGCCGTCCCGATGGGCATGACGGCAGCGTAGCGGCGCGGCCGACGGGTTCAGCCCGTCGTCCCGGCGATCCGGCCGCTCCGCCGCGCCGCGTCGTCGAGCAGCCATTCGGCGACGGCCCGCAGCTTCATGTTGGTCTGCTGGGAGGAGGACACCAGCATCTCGAACGCGTGCCGTTCGTCCAGCCCGAACCGTTCCTCCAGGATGCCCTTGGCCTGTCCGATCAGGTCGCGGGAGCGGAGCGCCGTGGCCAGCCCGCTCGTGCGCCGCGCGCCGTACAGCACCAGCGACGCGTGCGACGCGAACAGCGACCCGGTGTCGATCGACGACGTGTCGAAGGCGTTCGGCGTGTCGGCGTAGAGGTTCAGCGCTCCGGCGGGTCTGCCGCCGTCGACGAACAGCTGGAACGCCAGGACCGCCCGGACGCCGTGCTCGTCGGCCGCCGCGGCGAACCGGGGCCACCGGCGATCGGTGCGGACGTCCTCGATGACCAGGTGCTCGGCCCGATGGGCCGCCTCGTGGCACGGCCCCTCGCGGAGGGTGGCCTGCACCTCGTCGAGAGCGGCGACGACGTCGTCGCTCGGGGCGCGGGACACGGGGCCCCCGCCCTCCAGGAGGAGCACGCCGGCCCGGTCCACGTGCGGGACGGCGGACATCGCGCCCGCGACGATCAGGCCCAGGGCGTGCTCGTCGGCCTTCTCCTCCTCGGCGGGCCGGACGAGCAGGTCACGGGCGGCCCGGTCAAGGACCTCGGCGAGGTGGCGGCCCTCGCGCTCGGCGCCCACCCCGTTCCCCCCGACCGGCTGCGGGTGCCGACCCCGGGCCGCCCCCTCCGCGATGCGCCGGGCCTGCTCGGACAGGGCCCGCGTGCGGCGCCGCAGCTCGGCGAGCTCGGTCCGGCCGGCGCGGGCCTGCTGGCGAGCGAGCTCGGCCCGCGCGCCCCGGATCGCCCGGTTCTCCTGCGCACCGGGACTGGAGCCCGTCAGCCCCACGGCGGCGGGCGCGTGGTCGTCGCCCTCCGCCACGTCCCCCAGGGACCGGACGCGTGCGGAGAGCTCCTCGACGGCGTCGAGCAGCTGGGTGATCTCGTCCTGCACCAGTCCGGTGTCCTCGTCCACCGCGCCTCCCTCCGGTCGACCGCGGACAATCATCATGCCGCTCCGCCCCCCCCCGGGACCAACGGCGGGCCGTCAGGTGCGTCCGGATGCCCGCCCCGACGGGGGCCCGTCGTCCGCTCCTCCGGAGGTCCCGGGAGCCCCGGTACCGCCGTACTGCGCCCGCTCCCGGGCCGCGAACTCCCGCGCGTGCCGCGCCGCCTCCTCGAGGTGCGCGGCGGCGTGGGGACGCAGCCGGGCCGACTCCTCGTAGGCCTCAGCGACGGCGTCCTCCGACTCCGCGATCGACGCCGCGAGGCTCCGGATCCGCTGTCGCAGGTGCTCGGCGTGCTCGTGGGCCTCCCACCGGCCCGTGTCGTCCCGGCGCTCCCCGTGCCGCGGCGTGTCGTCCATCCGCCCTCCCGGTCCGCGCGAGAGCACACCGTCGCCCGGCGCGCCCGTGCCCCGTCTAGCATGGCTCAGTCACCCGGTTGACGTCCTCCAGCCGCTGCACGGCATGACCCTCGACGTCGCGACGGTCGTGGTGAGAGGCAGGACGAACCATGGAAGCGCACGGTCCCCCGGTCGTCATCGGGATCGGGGCCTCCGCCGGCGGGGTGGAGGCCCTGCTCCGGGTCGCCGAGGGTCTCGAGCCGGACCTGCCGGCCACGGTCCTGGTCGTGCTCCACCAGCCGGCCGAGGCCCCCACCGTGCTGCCGCAGCTCCTGGACAGGCGCAGCGCCCTCCCCGTCCGCCACGGGCGCCAGGGGGACGAGCTGGCGCCCGGCACCGTGCTGGTCGCTCCGCCCGACCACCACCTGCTCGTGGCCGACGGGCGCCTGGAGGTCACCCGGGGCCCGAAGGAGAACGGCCACCGCCCCGCCATCGACCCGCTGTTCCGCTCGCTCGCCCTGGAGATCGGGCCCGGCGCGGTCGGGTGTGTGCTCAGCGGGCTCCTCGACGACGGGGCGGCGGGCCTGCTGGCGCTCGTGCGCCACGGCGGCACCGCCGTGGTCCAGGATCCGGAGGACGCCCTCTACCCGTCGATGCCGCGCGCGGCCCTCGGCCAGGTCCCGGGCGCCGTCGTCGGGCCGGCGACCGAGATGGGCGCGACGTTCTCCCAGCTGGCGAGGCGTCCGGTGCTCGGCTCCCGGCGCCCGAGCCGTCGGCTGGCCCACGAGGTCGCGGCGAGCCGGGCCCGGACCGTCGTGGACGACCCGGACATGCCGGACGGACCACCCGCCGGGCTCGTCTGCCCCGACTGCTCGGGTCCCCTGTACGACCTCAGCGAGGACAACATGCTGCGCTACCGGTGCCGGGTGGGGCACGCCTGGTCCGAGCAGAGCCTCTCGAGCCAGCAGGACGCCGGCATCGAACGCGCGCTGTTCACCGCCCTGCAGGCGCTGGAGGACAAGGCGGACCTGCAGCACCGGATCGCGAGGTCGTCGTCCACGCGCGGCTCGACCCGCTTCGCCGCCCGCGCCCGGGAGACCGCGCACGACGCCCTGCACTCGGCCGCCCTGATCCGTGACCTCCTCGCCGACCGGAAGGACGGCGACACCGCATGAGCGAGGACGGCCGGGACGCGGACGAGGACCTCGACGAGGGCACCGGGACCGCGGACGGCACCGCGGACGGGGACGACCCCGCGCAGGACGCCGCGTTCGAGACCCTGCTGCAGTTCATCAAGGAGAGCCGCGGCTTCGACTTCACCGGCTACAAGCGGTCGAGCATCCGGCGCCGGGTGGCCCGGCGCATGCAGATGGTCGGCGCGGCGGGCCACGCCGACTACCTCGACCTGCTGCAGGTCGACCAGGACGAGTTCACGCACCTGTTCAACACGGTGCTGATCAACGTCACCGGGTTCCTGCGCGACCCGGAGGCGTGGCGGGAGCTGCAGGAGCAGATCGTCCCGCAGCTGCTGGCCGCCAAGGAGCGCGGCGAGGCGATCCGCGTCTGGTCCGCCGGGTGCGCCAGCGGCGAGGAGGCCTACGGCCTGGCGATGGTGTTCGCCGAGGCCCTGGGCGCGGAGGAGTTCCGGCAGCGCGTGAAGGTCTACGCCACCGACGTGGACGAGGACGCGCTCGCGACCGCGCGCCAGGCGTCCTACGGGGAGCGGGAGCTCGAGGCCGTGCCGGCCGAGTGGCGGGAGCGCTACTTCGAGCGGGTGGCGGACCGGTACGTCTTCCGCAGCGACCTGCGCCGCAGCGTCATCTTCGGCCGCAACGACCTCGTCCAGGACGCGCCGATCGGACGCCTGGACCTGCTGGTGTGCCGCAACACGCTGATGTACCTCAACGCCGAGACCCAGGCCCGGGTCCTGCGGCGCTTCCACTTCGCCCTCAACCCGACCGGGGTGATGTTCCTCGGCAAGGCCGAGATGCTGCTCAGCCACGGCCGGCTCTTCCTGCCCGTCGACATCAAGCGGCGCTTCTTCCGCAAGGCCGACCAGGTCAACCAGGCCGACCGCCTCGCGGCACTGACCCAGCGGGGGCCGTACGCGGAGAGCCGGCGCGACGTGGCGCTCGAGGACGAGACGCTGCTGATGAGCCCACTCGCCACGATCGTCGTCACCGCCGACGACATCGTGACGAAGGCCAACCAGCGCGCCGAGGCCCAGCTCGGGGTCTCCACCCGCGAGATCGGGCGGCGCTTCACCGAGCTGGAGGTCTGCCACCGCATCACGGGACTACGCTCGTCCTACGAGGACGTGCGCCGGCACCACACGGTGATGTGGCAGCACGAGGCCGAGTTCGTCCGTTCGGGGTCGGAGACGCTCGTGTTCGACGTCCAGCTCGTCCCGCTCGATGCCCACAGCGACGACGGGGTCTCGGTGGCGATGTTCTTCACCGACGTCACCCGCTACCGGCGCATGACCGCCGAGCTCCAGTCGGCGCACCGGCAGGTGGAGACCGCCTACGAGGAGCTCCAGTCCACCGTCGAGGAGCTCGAGACCACCAACGAGGAGCTCCAGTCCACCGTCGAGGAGCTCGAGACCACCAACGAGGAGCTCCACCACCAACGACGAGCTCCAGTCGATGAACGACGAGATGCGCGAGCGCTCGCAGGAGCTCGACCGGGCCAACGACTTCCTCGAGTCGGTCCTGGGCAGCCTGCGGACCGCGGTGGTCGTGGTGGACACGGAGCTGATCGTCCGGGCGTGGAACGGCCGGGCCGACGACCTGTGGGGTGTGCGCGCCGAGGAGGCGATCGGCCAGCACCTGCTCAACCTCGACATCGGCCTGGCCACCGACCGGGTGCGCCCGCTCGTGCGCGACGTGCTGGCGGGGGGGTCGCCCACGGCCGACCCGTTGCGCCTCGACGCCATCAACCGGCGCGGCCGCACGGTCCGGCTCGCCATCGCCGTCTCGCCGCTGAGCGGTCGGGACGAGCGACCGGGAGGCGCGATCATCCTCATGGACCGGACGGACGGTGCGGAGGCCGGCGCGGTGACGTCGTGAGCACCGGGGAGCGGGGCGGGGCCACGCCGAGCCAGGTCGTCGACGGGGCCGACGTCGCCGCGCGCTGGGGCTTCACCCACGCCGGGCGCTTCTCGGCGCTCTCCCGCCGCCGCTACGGCTGCTCGCCCCGCGAGACCCTGCGCGCCTGACCGCCAGCGCCCGGCTGGTTCTCCCGCGCACGGACCTGTCCGCGCCCCCCTCGCGGCGCTAGCGTCCCGGGGGTGGCCCACCCCCGGGAGCTCGAGGCCGCGCGCCGCCGTTTCCTGGCCCGGGGACGCGGCGCCGTCGACCCCGGCCCCGTGCGGCCCGCCGTGCTCGCCTCGTGGCAGCGGGCGCGCGCCGCCGGTGTCGACACCGACCGGCTCGTCGCGCCGTTCACCGGGCTGGACCGCGGCCCGGCCGTCGTCGCCGCCGAGTCGGTGGTCGACGCCGTGCACGCCCGCCACCCGGAGCTGGACGCCACGGTGCTCGTCGTCGACCGCGACGGCGTGGTGCAGGTGCGCCGCGACGGGGACGCGGCGCTGGGTGAGCTGCTCGACGCGGTGCGCCTCGCACCCGGCCACCGCCACGCCGAGGACGCCGTGGGCACCACCGCGGCCACGCTCGCCCTGCACGAGGGGTGCGCGCTGGCCGTCGAGGGGTCCGAGCACCTGCACCCCGCGCTCGGCGTGCTCGCCGCCGCGGCGGCGCCGGTCGGCGGGCTCGCCGTCGTCGTGGTGCGGCACGCGGCCGACGGCGCCGACCGCGACCTCCCGTTCGCCCGCGCCCTGGCCCGCGAGGTCGCCGAGCAGGACCGGGTACGGCGCCGTGGGCGGGTCCTCGCGGTGCACGACGCCCTCGCCGCGGCCGCCGCGGGCGGGGCGGCGTGGACGCTCGCGACCGACGGCGAGCAGGTGGTGTTCGGTGCCGGGGTCCGGCGCCTGCCGCCCGGCGACCAGCAGGCCCTGGCCGACCTCGCCGTCGCCGGCCTCGCCCTCGGGCGCGCGGCCGATCCGGCACGCGTGGACCTGCCGTCGGGCGCGTGCGCCGAGGTGGACCTCCAGGACGTCCGCCACGACGGCGCGCTGGTGGGGTGCGTGCTCGCTGCCGGGCCCGCCGTGGACGAGCACGCCTGGCGCGACGCCGAGGCGCGCCGCCGGCAGGGCTCGCACGTCGCGCCCACCGCCCGGCGCGACTTCGCCGCCGACCTGCGCGACGAGCGCGGCCCGGCCGAGCGCAGCCAGGCCGAGGCGCGGGTGCGCGCCAACCGCGACCTGCTCACCCCGTCGCTGCGCGCCCGCTCGGAGCTGGTGGCCAACCTCGCCCAGCGCCGCCACCAGGTGCTCGTCGGCGAGGCCGGCGTCGGCAAGTGCACCCTGGCCGTCGAGCACTTCGGGCGGCTGCACCGCGACGGTGCCGTCACCGTCCTCGACGCCGACCCCGCGGACGGCGCGCGGGCCACCGAAGCCGTCGCCGGCCTCGCCGAGCGGGCCCCGACGCGCCCGCACCTGGTGGTGCTGCGCGGGCTCGCGCACCTCACACCGCTCTCGGCGCGCCGCCTGGACGAGTCGCTGCGCCTGCTGCTGGCCCGCTCCGCGACGGTCGCGGCCGTTGCGTGCCTCGACACCACGTCGGTCGACGCCAGCCGCCCCTACGGCCTGCTGCTGCGCCACTTCCACGAGACCGTGCGCGTCCCCGCGCTGCGCCACCGTGCCGACGAGCTCGGCGACATCGCGCAGGCGATCCTGCGGGCGATGGGCGGCGGGCGCTCGCTGCGGCTGTCCCACCAGGTCGTGCGGGTGCTCGAGGGCTACGCGTGGCCGGGCAACATCAGCGAGCTCGAGGACGTGCTGCGCTACGTCGTGGCCCGCAAGCCGGTCGGGGTCGTCCAGGCCCCCGACCTGCCCGCCCTGTGCTTCACCCGGCGCGCGCCGCGGCTGTCGATGCTGGAGACCGCGCAGGCCGACGCGATCATCCAGGCGCTCTACGAGGCCCGCGGCAACCGCTACCGGGCCGCCGCCCTGCTCGGCATCGCCCGCTCGTCGCTCTACCGCAAGATCGACGCGTTCGGCATCAGCTACATCGCCTAGAGGTGTCCCGGTCCGGGGACGGTGATCGCGGGCGCCGCCGGTCGGCCGTCTCGGATCGTCCCAGGATGGGACAGACCGGTGTGTGCTGCGCCACTAGCGTCGGGGAGACGGCGGGGGCGACGAACGCGACGGAGGCGGACGATGAAGGCACTGGTGTACCACGGTCCCGGCAACAAGGCCTGGGAGGACGTCCCGGACGCCCGGGTCGAGGAGCCGACCGACGTCGTCGTGAAGGTCGACACCACCACGATCTGCGGCACCGACCTCCACATCCTGCAGGGCGACGTGGCCGCCGTGACCGACGGCCGCATCCTCGGCCACGAGGCCGTCGGGACGATCACCGAGGTCGGCGACGCCGTCCGCGGCTTCTCGGTCGGCGACCGCGTGCTCGTCCCGGCGATCACCAAGTGCGGGCGCTGCGAGTACTGCCAGCGCGGGATGCCCTCGCACTGCCAGACCGTCGGCGGCATCGGCTGGATCTTCGGCCACCTCATCGACGGCACGCAGGCCGAGCTCGTGCGCGTCCCGTACGCCGACACCTCGCTCTACGCGGTGCCGTCCGGGGTGAGCAACGAGCAGGCGATCTTCCTCGCCGACTCGCTGCCCACCGGCTACGAGGTCGGCGTGCTCGCCGGCGGCGTGCGCCCGGGCAACACGGTGGCCGTGGTCGGCGCCGGCGCGGTGGGGCTCTCCGCCGTGCTGACCACCGGGCTCTGGGGTGCGTCGAAGGTCATCGCGATCGACTCCAACAAGTTCCGCCTGGAGAAGGCGCGCGAGTTCGGTGCCACCGACGTCGTCGAGGTCGGCCCGGGAACCGTCGGCGACGTCATCGCGCTGACCGACGGGCTCGGGGTCGACGTCGCCATCGAGGCCGTCGGCTACCCGGAGACCCTGCTGACCGCGGCGTCGCTCGTCCGGCCCGGCGGGACGATCGCCAACGTCGGCGTGCACGGGACGCCGGTCGAGCTGCCGATGCAGGACATGTGGATCAGCAACGTCACGCTGACCATGGGCCTGGTCGACACCGTGTCCATCCCGACCCTGCTCAAGATGGTCGCCAGCGGGCGCATCCCGGCCGAGAAGATGGGCACGCACACCTTCACCTTCGACCAGATGGACGAGGCCTACGCGGTCTTCGCCGACGCCGCGGCGAACCTCGCGCTCAAGGTGGTCATCACGCCCTGAGCGCGCGCGCCGAGCTGCAGCGAACGCGCTGTTCGCTGCTTCTATGCGCACGACGTCCGCGTCGATCGATGAGCGACGGGTGCATGATCGCTCCGGGTGCTCCGGCGACCCCGCGGGAGGGGGTCGTGGGAGCACCGGGGGCGATCATGCTCGGGCGGGCGCGCCTCAGAGCACGGCCACCAGGACCACGATCCCGACGGCGACCAGCAGCGCCAGGCGCACGATCCCCGTCAGCAGGGCGGCGGAGGACTCGAGCTGCGCGGCGACGAGGACCGGGTCCTGCGTCCGGTCCGGCGCCGGGACCGGCTGGGGCTTCGGCTGCGGCGCGGGTCGCGGCTCGGCGCTCCGCGGGCGCGGCACGGCGACCTCGGTGGCGGTCTCGAGGGTCCGGTCGGCGCCGGGCAGGTGCGCGATCATGGAGGCTCTCCCCGCGGAGTCGTCGATCTCGTCACCCGGCGGTTCGAGGCTCCGCGGCCGGTCGTTATCGGATCTCCGACCGTGTCCGCCGAAGGAGTGACGACATGCGGCCGATCGAGGTGACGACGGCGCGCGTCGTCGCGGCCTCAGCTCCCGCGGGTGCGCCGTTCTCCCAGCTCCAGGGCGATGAAGGCGTCCACCATCGCGGTGAAGGTCGCAGCCGCCACGTCCGGGTGCACGCCTTCCTCGACCGCGCGGTCACGGACCCGCGCCAGGAGTGCGGCACGACGGTCGGGCGCGCGCACCGCCGCGTCGTCGGCCTTGAAGGTCGCCGCCGCCTCGACCTGCGCCTGGCGCTGCGCGAGGAGCGTGACGATCTGGTCGTCGATGCGGTCGATGGCGGCGCGGACGTCGTCGAGGGACACGCCCCGCGATCGTGCTCTACGTCCCCGAGGGCACCAGGCGGTGGGTCGTCGCGGCGTAGTCGGCGTACCCGGGGAGGTCGCGCCGCAGGAGCGCGTCCTCGGCTTCCATCCGGTGCTCGTACGCCGTGCCGACGGCCGTGGTCGTCAGGGCCACGGCCGTGACGTTGCGGGCGCTGAGGGCCGCGCCGACACAGATCAGGAGCGAGCCCAGGTAGCCGGGGTGGCGGACGTACCGGTACGGGCCCGAGCGCACCACCGGCTGCTCGTCGACGACCCGCAGCGTGCGGGCGTAGTGCCCGTGGAGCTCGCGCATGGCCCAGACCCGCAGCCCGATACCGGCCCCTTGAACGCCGAGCCCGAGGGGACCGCTGACGGGCGGGAGGCGCACCGCGCTCGCTCCGAGGAGCGGGCTGGCGAGGACCGCGGCCGCGGACACGGCGTAGGCGCGCGGCAGCTCGCGCCGGAAGGGGTCGTCCTCGGCCGAGCGTTCGTCGCCCGCGACGACGTCGGGACGGAGGACCTCGACCGCCCGCATGCAGGCGGCGGCCGCGCCGAGGCCGACGGCGGCCCAGGCGAGGTCGCGGAGCGGGCGCGCGGCGCTCAGGGCGCGATCTCGCTGTCGTGCCGTCGGTGGATGTCGGCGAGCTGCGCGCTCGCGGGGCTCCAGACACCGATCGCGCGGGCAGGGCGGTCGTGCGGGTCGGCGACGGTGTGCCGCATCCCGCGGGCGGCGAGGATCAGGGTGCCGGCGGGGGCCGCGCCGCGCTCGCTCGCGTCCACGAGCTCAGCCTTCTCCGACTGTCAAGGTGTTCTCCGGCCTCACGGACCGAAGGACACGACGGTGACCGCGCTGCCGACGATCAGCATGCCGCTCGCGTTGAGGAACAGGTTGCGGCCGAGGTCTCGCGCCCGGAGGTGCATCGCGATCGCGACGACGAAGTAGGCGACCAGGCACAGGCACACGACGAGGCCCAGCCACGGCACGACGACGCCGGCGAGCAGCCCGAGCGCCGCCGCGATCTTCAACGGCGTGAGCACCGGCCACCAGCGGCGGGGGAAACCGACGTCGGTGAGGCAGCGGGCGACGAACGCCACCGGCCGCCGGCAGAGCGCGGCGTCGCCGAGCTGGATCAGGGCGAGGGCCACGACGGGCCACGCCGGGTCAGGGGCCATCGTGACCCTCCAGGAGGAAGGCGACCTCGTCGGCCAGCAACCGGTCACGCAGGGCGGGGTCGGCGTAGAAGTCGAAGTGGCTGCTCGGGTAGGAGCGGTTGCGTCCCCGCGGCGCGCGGCGCGCGAGCTCGCGGGCCGCCTCGGGCGGGGCTTTCGTGTCCTGGTCGGCGACACAGACCAGCAGCGGTGCGCCGAGCCGGGCCGCGTCGTCGGCGGGCCGGTAGCGCATCATCGAGAACAGGCCCCGGGCGGCGACCTGGTACGTCCACGCCGGCGAGGTGGCCGCGACCCGGCGGAGGTGGCGCTGCGCCTCGGGCGTGGCGACGACCGCGGCCCGTCCGGGCCGACCGATCAGCGGGATCGTGCGGGGCCGCGCGCCGACCAGCCCGCGCACGACGTCGTCGGCGATCGCCGCCACGAGCCGCGCCGTGTCCGCACGGCTCCGTCCGGCCACCCGCCGCGGGAAGCCGTTGAACGGGACCTCGGCGACCACCCGCTCGACCGCCCCGTCGGCCGCGGCCACCGAGATCGCGAGGGCGCCGCCCAGGGAGACGCCCCCGAGCGAGACCCGGCCGCCGTCGACGTCGCCGCGCGCGCGGACGTGCTCCAGCGCCGCGCGGAGGTCGTCCTGCTCGGCCGCCACGTCGACGACCTGGCGCGGAGTCCCCCCGCTCCCGCCGAACCCGCGGTAGTCGAGCGCGGCGGCGACGAGCCCGGCGCGCGCGAAGCCACGGGCGATCTCCACCAGGCGGTCGGCGGTGCCCCCGAAGCCGGGGGCGAGCACGACGGCCGGCCCCGGTCGGTCGCGCGGCTCCGGCACCAGCAGCCGCAGCGAGCACGAGGCGTCGCGGACGGGGACGACCGCGTGCTCCTCGACGACATCCATCACGCGCTCCCCTCCAGGGGTCCGGTGAGCTGGCGCTGCACGGTGGGACCGACCAGGTCGACCAGCCGCTCCGGTGGCGTGTCGACGAGCTCGGCGAGCCCCAGCACGGAGCGGCAGAGCAGCAGGCCCAGCAGCTGGGTGGTCACGAGGGCGGCCCGGATGCCGCGCTCGGCGGGATCGTCGACGACCACCGCCAGCGCCTCGGTGACCTGGGTGGCGAAGACCTCGCGGGCGCGCGCGGCGATCCGCTGGTCGTGCACCGCGGCACGGAGCAGGTGCAGCAGCGCGAGCCCCTCCTCGTCCGGCCCCCACCGCAGGAGGAACCGGCGCACGAGCAGCGCCCCCACCTCGCTCCGGTCACACGCGGCGAGGTCCGGGATGCGGAGGTCGACATCGGTGACCGCGGCGAAGAGGCCGTCCTTGGAGCCGAAGTAGCGCAGGACGAGCGCGGGATCGATGCCGGCGTCGGCCGCGACGGCCCGCACCGTGGTGCCGTCGTAGCCGTCGGTGGCGAAGCGCCGGGTCGCCGCCGCGTGGATGCGCGCCCGGGTGTCCGGCGCCGAGCGGCGGTGTCGCTCTGCCACGTCGTCTCCCTCGTTCGCGGGAAGGCACGGGGACAGCCTATGTCAACAGCGTTGACTTGCTGTGGAGGCGGGTCGACGGACCGGGGAGCGGGAGGCCTTCCGGGACGGCGTCCGTCGCTACGGCTCGTCGGTGGTCTCGACCCCGGTGCGTGGTCCGTGGAGGTGCCTGAGACCGGGTCCCTGCTCGCTGGTCGGCGGGTGGCTCATCCCCGCGCGGGCAGGGCCGGGCAGCGCCGTGACGTCGGCGGGCCCGAGGTGGTCGCCGCAGCTCGTGCACGTCAACAGGCTGCGGACGGCGCCGCCGCAGCCGGTGTGCTGGAGCAGGCGGGTGGGGCCGTCGGGGTGCGGGTAGTAGGTCTCGCCCCACTCCAGCAGGCGCGCGAGCACGTCCAGCAGTTCCGCGCCCTTGGCGGTGATCCGGTACTCGTAGCGCTCGGGGTGCTCCTGGTAGAGCTCGCGGGAGATGAGTCGGTGCTCCTCGAGGTGGCTGAGCCGGCGGGCCAGGACGCTGCGGGTCACACCCAGGCTGTCCACGAGATCGTCGAAGCGCACGAAGCCCAGGAACAGGTCCCGCAGGATCAGCAAGGTCCACCGTTGCCCGACGACCTCGAGCGCGCGTGCCGAGGCGCAGACCTGTCCGCCGTAGTCGCTCCCCAGCACGACCGCGAGTCTAGACCCCGAGTCTCGTGACGAAACGCACTCGCTACAGTGCGTCGCATGACCGAACCCGCTACGGAGCAGATCGTGATCGGCGGCAGGGGGGAGCCGGAGGCAGGCCACGTCCGACGTCCGCGCCTGCTGGCGCTCTCGGGGTTGGGGATCGTGCTGATCGCCGGCCTGCTGCTCGCGATGGCCCAGGGGGCGATCGCGGCGTCGTTCACGATCGCGGGGGTGGCGGGCAAGCTCTCCGCCGACCGCTTCGTCGCCCGAGGGGTCGCCCAGTACCCCGCGGTCGAGCGCACCGAGGAGCGATCCGTCCCCGTGTTCACCTCCGGGTTCCGGCAGGCGCAGGCGGCGAACTTCTGCTTCTCCGTCCCGGTGATCGACCTGGTCGGCGTCGGACCCGTCGTCCTGCGCATCACCACCCCGGGTGCTGAGGGCTTCCAGGCCGACAACCTGCTCACCACGGCCGAACAGATCGACGGGGACCTGGTGCAGCGCAACGTCGAGCTCGGGCGCGACGCCGGCGAGCTGGACCGGGGGCCGGCCGACGCGAAGGGGCAGCCGGGCGGGTTCGGCCTGCAGTCGGACACCCTCGAGGTCGACAACATCCGCATCATCACCCGCTCGGTCACCGCCGGGACGCTGCGGCTCGACCAGGTCCGGATCGCCCTCCGGGCGCAGGAGCAGGAGTGCTACTGATGCCCGCACCGACCCGCACGGGCGGGTTCCGACGCTGGCGACGTACCCGCCCGTTCTGGGGCGGGCTCGGCATCCTGCTCGGCGCGGCCGTCGTGCTCGCCGTCCCGTTCGCCACCCTGCGCATCGGCGAGATCACCGTGTCGCTGTCGACCCCGGGGGGCTCCGCCGCGACGCTGGTGGCCGCGGTCCTGGCCTGCTGCGGAGGCGCCGCCTGGTGGCGCCCGCAGTACAAGACCGCCGCCGGCGTCGTCGCCACGGTCGCGGCGCTCGTCGCGGTCGTCACCACCAACCTCGGCGGGCTGGTCATCGGCAGCCTGCTCGCGATCCTCGGCGCGGCGGCGACGCTCGCGTGGACCCCGAGCCCCCGGTCACCCCGTGCCGACCTCCAGCCCTGACGTCGCCCACGGGTGGACGGCGACCCGGCTGCGGGTCGCGGTGTGCGTCCTGCTCCTGGCGATCGGTCTGCAGACCGACACCGCCGACGCCGCCGCACCCGCCCCCGGCCCGGCCGGTGAGTTCACCCTGTCCGCGGCCGAGATCACGATCGACGGCCTGCGCATCGAGGGGACGGGCCCCGCACCCGGCGATCCCCGACAGCGGGCCACCCTTCGCCTGAGCGCGCTGCAGGCCGTGGCCCGACAGCTCGCCGTGCAGGCCCCGGCCCCGGCAGGACTGCTCGCGATCACCTGTCCCGCGGACTGCCTGGTCGCCGGGCGCCCCGCCCGGCTGTACGTCCTCGAGCTCACCGCCACCCCGGTCGTCGCCGGCATCCCCACCGTGCCCATCACCCTCAGGCCCACCCCGCTCCCGCCGCCGGACATCCTGGGCATCCTGCAGCTCCCGCGACTCACCTTCCGCGACCTGCGCGCCCGGCTGACCCTGGTCACCAGCGATCTCGTCGCGACCCCGGCCACACGGATCGCTCTGCTCCCCCGCGGCTAAGGGCCGCCGGCCGAGACCGGACCGACGGCTGAGGGGAGACACTCGGTGGCGAGGGGCGCCCGCGGTCCGGATGTGCAGCCGGTCGCTCACGATCGACCAGTGCGTCGTCGTCACACGCCCTGGAGCTGTATCTGGCCGAACGCGACGGCGTGCGGAACGCCGAGGGCCGGTCCGGCCATCGCCGTCATGCCACGCACGAACGTCTCGGGGTCGAAGTCGCGGCCCAGCCCCCGCAGGTACGCCTCGTGCGCACGGAGCGAAGCGACCCCGGGCTCGAGGGCGTCGGTGACGTCGACGGCGTGGGTCGGTCGGCTCGCGCCAATCACGTAGACGTGGCGCACGCCGTCCCACGGCGCGTAGCCCTCGTCGAGCAGCTCCGGGAAGATCCACCGGTTGCCGGCGTCGCGTGCGGCGTCGAGCACCGCGACGCCGACGACCCGGTGGTCGGCCTGGTTCAGGATCTGCTGCCCGGGGCCCATGCCGTAGGTCAGCTCGAAGGTCGCGGTGATCAGCACCTCCGGGCGGAACCGGCGGATCTCGCGGGCGATGTCGCGGCGCAGATCCAGGCCGCCCTCGACGACGCCGTCGCGGTGTCCGAGGAAGGACACGTCGTCCACCCCGACGAGCGCAGCGCTCGCGACCTGCTCCTTCTGCCGCACCGGCCCGGCCTCGGTCGGGTCGAGCCCGTCGATCCCGGCCTCGCCGTCGGTGGCCATGACGTAGGCGACCGACCGGCCGGCCCGGGTCCAGCGCGCGACCGCGCTCGCCGCGCCGTACTCCAGGTCGTCGGGGTGGGCGACGACGGCCATCGCCCGACTCCAGTCCTCCGGCATGACCTGCAGCTGTCCGTTCATCGCGGCACCTCCGAGACGTCGTGGGATGCCGGTACTGACGACCGCCTCCGACGAAGGACGCAGCTGCGTCCCTCGGCCGGTCCTGCCGTCAGTCGCGGTGACACCACGGCGACCGGGGCCCGACGGGGGCGACCAGGCCGGGTGCCGGAGATCAGGGAGGCCCGCCATGCCCACCACCCGCGTCCAGCTCGCGCTCAACGTCACCGACCTCGCGGCCGCGACGTCGTTCTACACGGCGCTGTTCGGCGTGCCGCCGCGCAAGCAGCGCGAGGGCTACGCGAACTTCGCCGTCGAGGACCCGCCCCTGAAGCTGGTGCTGATCGAGAAGCCGGAGGAGGGCGAGCACCTCAATCACCTCGGGGTCGAGGCCGAGACCTCCGGCGAGGTGACCGCGGCGCTGACCCGCTTCCGCGACGCCGGTCTCGAGGCGACGCTGGCCGAGCACGACGTGTGCTGCCACGCGGCGCAGGACAAGGTGTTCGTCACCGCACCCGACACACCCACCGGCTGGTGGGAGTACTACGCCGTCACCGACGATGCGCCCGCCAACCCCGACGGGGAGTCGACATCGGTGTGCGCAGCCGCGTGCGAGGCGAAGGCCGCCGCTGCCGGGGGAACGTGC
>JAQSWW010000141.1 GCA_029266415.1 Actinomycetospora sp.
GCGGGGTGCGGACCGGGGCGGCGGGCGGGCGCCGGCCGCCCGGGTCCGGTCAGCTGCCCGAGTCGCTCGAACGGCGGCGGCGCGTCCCCGCGGGACGCCCGCCCTCGTCGCCGCCGGAGTCGGGCCGGCGCGCCGCCCGCGGGGACCGCGGCCGCGCCGGGGCCTCCGCGGTGCCGGCGCTCGCCGGCCGGCGGCGGCGCGAGCCCGCGCCCCGCCCCGGCTGGGCGTCCGGCGTCTCCTCCGGGCGCTTGGAGCGCCGCGACCCGGACGAGGAGTCCGCGGAGCCCTGGTCGCCCGACCCGTCCGAGGACTCGGACGACTCGCTGTGGCGGTGCCGGCGCAGGCCGAACCGCTCGGCGAGGCCGTGCTTCTCCTCGCCCCCGCCGTCCTGCTCGGGCTGCTCCTCCGACTGCTCCGCGGCCTGCGCGGTCTCGTCGACGTCGACGCCCTCGTCGGCCTGGTCGTCGGCGGCCTCGTCCTCGGCCAGCTCGTCCTCGGCCTCGTCGTCGGTCTCCTCGACGTCCTCGCCCTCGACGTCCTCGCCCTCGACGTCCTCGCCCTCGACGTCCTCGCCCTCGACGTCCTCGGCCTCGTCGTCGGTCTCCTCGACGTCCTCGCCCTCGACGTCCTCGGCCTGGTCGTCGGTCTCCTCGGCCACCTCGTCCTCGGCCAGCTCGTCCTCGGCGAGGTCGGCGTCGTCCTCGACGATCTCGTCCTCGGCCAGGTCCTCGTCCTGGTCCAGGAGGTCCTCGGTGTCGGCGTCCTCGGTGGTGATGTCGATCCTCAGCGTCTTGCCGCCGATGACGACGGAGCCGTGCAGGTCGACCGATTCGATGTTCAACGCGTCGCTCATGGGTGTGGTGGTCCTTCCCGGGGTCCGGACACCGCTCTGGGGGTCGGTCGCGGGGACGGGGCCGGGGGCTCGACCCGCCGCGCGGGTGCCGGGCATTCCCGCACCCCCGGCGCCCGACGCGGCGCGGTCGGCGCGTCGGAGCAAGTGGCTCCGAGCGGTCCAGACGGTGCCTCCCGGCACCGCGCGGCGGTGCGCCGCGGGCCGCGCGCGACGCGGCCGTCCGCCGCCGGACCCCGCGGCCGGGACGACGAGCGGTCAGGTCGTGAACGCGGTGACGGTGACCTCGTCGGGTCCCGGCCGTGACGCCGACCGGTGCACGACCGCGCCGTCGGGGTTGGCGAGACGCTGCTGCGACCCGTCGACGGGCAGCCCCGAGGCCGCGAGCCACGGGCCGGCTGCGTCGCCGGGGAGCCGCACCGCGAGGGCGACGCGGGTGTCGATGCCGCTCTGCGCCTCGAGCCGGATCACCGACGCCCCGGCCGGCAGCGGCGCCAGCCGCGAAGCGCAGCGCCCGCGCGACCCGCTCCGGGGTCGGCTCGATCACCCCGCCCCCGTCCCGGCGCGGCGCCTCCCCGACCGTGCACCCCGCGGCGACGAGCAGCGCCAGCACGAGCAGGACCGCTCCCCTCACGGCGCCACCGCGAGGTGCAGCGTCGTCTCGCCGTAGGTGCGCGGCTCCTCGGGCTCGAGGCCGTCGGGCCACGCCGGCGCCGGGGAGCGGGCGTCGCGTTCCACGACGACGAGCGCGCCCGACCGGGTCCAGCGCGGGAGGAGGGCCACGACGTCGTCGACGGGGTCGGCGTAGGGCGGGTCGACGAGCACGAGGTCGACCGGGCCCGGCGTCCGCCGCAGGTAGGCCAGCACCGACGCGCGCCGCACGAGCGCGCCGCGCACGCCCGCCACCCCGATGTTGGCCTGGATCACCGCGCACGCCCGGGGGTCGCGCTCGACCAGCACCGCGGTGGACGCGCCCCGTGAGAGCGCCTCGATCCCCAGCGCGCCGGAGCCGGCGTAGAGGTCGAGCACCTCGGCGTCCTCGATCGCCCCGCGGGCCTCGAGCGCCGAGAAGAGCGCCTCCCGCACCCGGTCGGAGGTCGGGCGCGTGCCCGTGGAGGGCACGGCGATCCGCCGGCCGCCGGCGACGCCGCCGATGATCCTGGCCATCTACGTCAGCACGACCACCAGGTCGCCGCCCTCCACCTGCTGGACGGTGTTGATCGCCAGCCGCTCGACCGTGCCGGCCCGCGGTGCGGTGATCGCGGCCTCCATCTTCATGGCCTCGATCGTCGCGACCGTGTCGCCCGCCTGCACGGTGTCGCCCTCGGCGACCTGCAGGGTCACGACGCCGGCGAACGGCGCGGGGACGTGCCCGGGCTCGCTGCGGTCGGCCTTCTCCGCGACCTTGACGTCGGTGGCGATCGAGCGGTCGCGCACCTGGAGGGGCCGCAGCTGACCGTTGAGCGACATCAGGACGGTGCGCATGCCGCGCTCGTCGGCCTCGGCGATCGCCTGCAGCTCGATGAGCAGTTGCACGCCGGTGTCGATGTCGACGGCGTACTCCCGCTCGGGCTCCAGGCCGTAGAAGAACTCCTGGCTCCGCAGCACCGACGTGTCGCCGTAGGCGTGGCGGTGCTCGCGGAAGTCCTTGGTCGGGCCGGGGAAGAGCAGCTCGTTGAGCGTCGCGGCGCGGTCGGCCTCGAGGCCCTTGCGGTCGTCGTCGGTGAGCTCGGCGAGGCCCGGGCGCCCAGAGCTCGATCCGACAGGGCGACCCTCGAGCGCCTTGGTCCGCAGCGGCTCGGGCCAGCCCGCCGGCGGATCGCCCAGCTCGCCGCGCAGGAAGCCGATGACCGAATCGGGGATGTCGTAGCGGCGCGGGTCGGCCTCGAAGGCGGCCGGGTCGACACCGGCGCCGACGAAGTGCAGCGCGAGGTCGCCGACGACCTTGGACGACGGCGTCACCTTCACCAGGTGGCCGAGCATCCGGTCGGCGGCGGCGTAGGCGTCCTCGATCTGCTCGAACCGGTCGCCGAGGCCGAGCGCCACCGCCTGCGTGCGCAGGTTCGACAGCTGGCCGCCGGGGATCTCGTGGTGGTAGACGCGCCCGGTCGGGGACGTCAGCCCCGCCTCGAACGGCGCGTAGACCTTGCGCACGACCTCCCAGTACGGCTCCAGCGCGTTCACGGCGTCGAGCGACAGGCCGGTCTCCCGCGCGGAGTGGTCGGTGGCCGCCACCAGCGCCGAGAGCGACGGCTGCGACGTCGTGCCGGCCATCGAGGCGACGGCGGCGTCGACCGCGTCCACCCCGGCGTCGATCGCGGCGGTCAGCGTGGCCAGCTGGCCACCCGCGGTGTCGTGGGTGTGCAGGTGGACGGGGAGGTCGAAGCGCTCGCGCAGCGCCGTGACCAGCGTCCGCGCCGCCGGCGGGCGCAGCAGGCCCGCCATGTCCTTGATCGCCAGGACGTGCGCGCCGGCCTCGACGATCTGCTCGGCGAGGCGCAGGTAGTAGTCGAGGGTGTAGAGCCGCTCACCGGGGTCCGAGAGGTCACTGGTGTAGCAGAGCGCGACCTCGGCGACCGCCCCGCCGGAGGAGCGCACGGCCTCGATCGCCGGGCGCATCTGGCCCACGTCGTTGAGGGCGTCGAAGATCCGGAAGATGTCGATGCCCCCCCGGGCCGCCTCGGCGACGAAGGCGTCGGTGACCTCGGTCGGGTAGGGCGTGTAGCCGACGGTGTTGCGCCCGCGCAGCAGCATCTGCAGGCAGAGGTTCGGGACGGCCTCGCGCAGCCCGGCGAGACGCTCCCACGGGTCCTCGGCGAGGAAGCGCAGCGCCACGTCGTACGTCGCGCCGCCCCAGCACTCGAGCGAGAGCAGCTCCGGGACGGTGCGCGCGACGTGCGGGGCGATACCGAGCAGGTCGCGGGTGCGCACGCGCGTCGCGAGCAGCGACTGGTGGGCGTCGCGGAACGTCGTGTCGGTGACCGGTACCGAGGTCTGCGCCCGCAGCCACGACGCGAAACCCTCGGGGCCGAGCTCGGCGAGCCGCTGGCGGGACCCGTCTGGCGGGGCCTCCGCGAGGTCGACGGCCGGCAGCTTCTCCCGCGGGTCGGCCAGCTGCGGGGGCTCGCCGTGCGGCTTGTTGACGGTGACGTCGGCGAGGAAGCTCATCAGCCGGGTCCCCCGGTCGGCGGGCGCCCGCGCGGCCAGGAGCCCGGGGTGCTCGGCGATGAACGAGGTCGTGACCCGGCCCTCGCGGAAGTCGGGCTCGTCGAGCAGGGCCATGAGGAACGGGATGTTGGTGGCCACGCCGCGCACGCGGAACTCGGCGAGCGCGCGGCGGGCGCGGCGCACGGCGGTCTCGAACGTGCGGCCGCGGCACGTGACCTTGACCAGCAGCGAGTCGAAGTGGGCGCTGATCTCCGCGCCCGCGTAGGCCGTGCCGCCGTCGAGGCGCACGCCCGAGCCCGAGGCCGAGCGGTACGCCGAGATCATCCCGATGTCGGGGCGGAACTCGTTGGACGGGTCCTCGGTGGTGATGCGGCACTGCACCGCGAACCCGTGCAGGGCCACCGACTCCTGCGAGAGCTCCAGGTCGGCCAGCGTCGCGCCCGCCGCGATGCGCATCTGGGACCCCACGAGGTCGACGTCGGCGACCTCCTCGGTCACCGTGTGCTCCACCTGGATGCGCGGGTTCATCTCGATGAAGTGGTGCTGACCGTCCCCGTCGAGCAGGAACTCGACGGTGCCGGCGTTGACGTAGCCGATCTTCTCGGCGAAGCGCACGGCGTCCGCGCAGATGCGCTCGCGCAGCTCCGGCGAGAGGTGCGGCGCGGGGGCGATCTCGACGACCTTCTGGTGGCGCCGCTGCACCGAGCAGTCGCGCTCGAACAGGTGCATGACGTGGCCCTCGCCGTCGGCGAGGATCTGCACCTCGATGTGCCGCGGGTCGATGACGGCCTGCTCGAGGATCACCGTCGGGTCGCCGAAGGCGGAGCCCGCCTCGTTCATCGCCGCCCCGACGGCGTCGCGCAGTGCGTGCTCCTCCTGCACCAGGCGCATGCCGCGCCCGCCGCCGCCGGCGACGGCCTTGACGAACAGCGGGAATGTCATCTCCCGGGCCGCGGCGAGCAGGGTGTCGAGGTCGTCGGAGGGGTCGCTGGAGTCGAGGACGGGCACGCCGGCCTCGCGCGCGGCGGCCACGGCGCGGTGCTTGTTGCCCGCCATCGCGAGCACCCGCGGGGGCGGCCCGATGAAGGTGATGCCGGCGTCCTTGCAGGCGGTCGCCAGGCCCGGGTTCTCCGACAGGAAGCCGTAACCGGGGTAGACCGCGTCGGCGCCCGAGCGCCGCGCCGCGTCGATGATCGCCTCGATCGAGAGG
This sequence comes from Actinomycetospora sp., assembly GCA_029266415.1. Taxonomy (GTDB): domain Bacteria; phylum Actinomycetota; class Actinomycetes; order Mycobacteriales; family Pseudonocardiaceae; genus Actinomycetospora. Next base: position 5,229 of record JAQSWW010000141.1, read on the forward strand.
TAGGCACGGACGGGGTGGCCGACCTCGCCGATCTGGTAGGCCTCGTCGGCCTTGAGCCGGTGCTCGGAGTTGCGGTCCTCGTGCGGGAACACCGCCACCGTCTGGGCGCCGAGCTCGTAGGCGGCCCGGAAGGCCCGGATCGCGATCTCGCCGCGGTTGGCCACGAGCACTTTGCGGAACATCTCTCCGACTCCCTACCTGCAGAGCACCACCGCGGCGCGGGACGGAGCACGCTATCGCGTCCGTGCGGTATCAAGGAGGGAGACGAAGCGCAGCGGAGCTCGACCGTGGGGACGAGAGACGAAGCGCAGCGGAGCTCGACCGTGGGGACGAGAGACGCAGCACCGCCGGGGAGGACACCGTGGACCGACCGAGACGCTCCGCCGCTCCCTGGCTGTTCGGCCTCGCGGTCCTGCTCGGGCTGCTCTCGCCGGTCATCTTCCTCGCGGTGTGGGTCGCCGCCGGGGACGTCGAGGGCTTCGGCGTCGCCCTGCTCGCCGCGGTGGCCGACCTCGTCGCGGCGGCGATCGCGGCGGTGATCGCCACCGTCCTCGCGATCCGCCGCGGCGTCACCCGGGTCCGCACGGTCGTCCACGGCCACCCCCAGGGGCGCGCCGGGCGCATGGCCGAGCACGAGGCCGCGCGCTGGCACCTCGCGCGCCGGCGGTTCGCCGACCTGCAGGCCGAGTATGCCGCGTTCGAGGCCGACCGCTTCGCCGTGGCCGCCCGCCCGGCGCTCGCCGACGTCACGGTCCCCGCCACCGCCCGCTTCGTGCAGGCGCTGGGCGACGCCGAGTTCCTCGCCACCGAGACCGAGCCCGCCGGCCCCCGGCGCGCCCAGTTCTCCGCCGCCGTCGACCGCGCCGTCGAGGCGTGGGAGAACGCCCAGCGCGTGGCCGAGGGCCTCGCGCAGGCCCGGCGCGAGGCGGCCGGCACGACGGCGCCCCCGGTGCACGAGACCCGCGCCGTCGACCCCGCACCCCCGCGGGCCGCGCCGCCGGGCAGCGAGTACACCCAGGCCGCCGAGGCCGTCCGCCGCGCCGCCGCCCGCGGGGCCAAGGACCTGCGCGACCGCCTGCGCGCCTGACCCTCCCGCAACGAACGGGCGGTTCGCTGCTTCTCTGCGCGCGAACTCCCCGTTGATCAGCGCGCCTCGGCCCGCACCGCGTCCGCGAACGCCCCGGGCCGCTCGACCAGGACGTAGTGCCCGGCCCCGGGCACGACGACGACGCGCCGGTCCGGGCGCAGCGCCGTCACGGTCTCGGCCGCGAGGTCCGGCGCTCCCCCGGCCACGACGAGCACCGGCATCGCCAGCGAGCGGGGGTCGGCGCGGTTCGCCGCCGCGTCGCGGTCCAGCGCGCGGTAGCGGCCCATCGCGGCGTCGAGGCGGCCGGGCGGGGTGTGGGCGGCGACGGCCTCGTCGAGCGGGAACGCCGCCGTGCCGGTGAAGCCCGCCAGGAACGCGCGGAGCCGGGGCCGCTCGGCGCGCTCCACGGCCCCGGGCGGCGCATCGCCGAAGGTCCGCAGGTGCGGCGGGCCGCGCTCGGCGAGCCCGAAACCCGGCACCCCGCCGCCCGAGAGCACCAGGTGCCCGACCTGCTCGGGGCGCGCGCGGGCCCACGCGACCGCGGTCATCGCGCCGAGGTCGTGGCCGACGACCGTTGCGGGCGCCAGGCGCAGGGCCTCCGCGAGCGCGGCGAGGTCACCCGCCAGGTCGCGCGTCGCGTAGGCGTCGCTGCCGGGCGGGGCGTGGCCCGAGCAGCCGGCGCCGCGCAGGTCCGGCACGACGACGCGGTGGTCGGCGGCGAGGTCCGTGGCGACGGCGCGCCACGTCGCGGCGGTCTCGGGGAACCCGTGCAGGAGCACCACGACCGGCGCCCCGGCCCGTCCCGCCACCGTGACGTGCAGCCGCACCCCGGGCACGTCGACGATCTGCACCGATCCACCCGGCACGGCCGGCGCGCACGGATCCGGGGCCGGGGCGGCCGGGGCGCAGGCCGCGACGAGCGTCAGGACCACGGCCCCGAGCAGGGCGAACGCCCTCGGGACGACGCGGCCGGGGGTCACGCGTTCCAGGATGACCCGCCACTGCGGATCCGATCGATCGCCCCGGTACGGGTGTTTGCGGTCACCCTCACCGGGCACCCGATTCCGTAGAGACCTGGTGAGTGGGAGCTGGGGAGCCTCCGCACACCGCATGGTCCGGGCCCGCCGTTCGGGGCGGCGGGCCCGGGCCCCACTACCTCGGGTCGCCGAGGATCAGATGTAGCGCCGGATCGTGTTCAGGTCGTCCATGCGCCGCTCGACGTTCGAGACCTTCACGTCGGTACCGGTCTGCTGGGCCTCGATCATCTGGCCACCGCCGATGTAAATGCCCACGTGGCTGACCGGGCTGTTGAAGAAGATCAGGTCGCCGGGCTGCATGCTGTCGGCGTCGACCTCCTGGCCCTCGGTCGCCTGCGCCCGCGAGGTGCGCGGCAGCTCGACGCCGGCCTTCCCGAACGCGTACTGCGTCAGACCGGAGCAGTCGAAGCCGTCCGGGCTGGTGCCGCCCCAGACGTAGGGCACGCCGATCTGGCTGCGCGCGGCCGCGATGATCTCCGAGGCCGCGGACGACCCGGCCGACGGGGCCGCCTCCTCCTGGCTGTCCGTCGACGTCGCCGACGAGCTCTCGCGCTGCTCGTCCTGCTGCGCCGTACGCGCGGCGGCCGCCCGCGAGTCGGGCGAGTCGTGCTTGATCGACGACGCGGACGACGCCTGCGCCACGACCGGCAGCACCGAGGACGTGGCGGCGTCGAGGGCCGGGGCGGCGGGGGCGGCCGGCGCGATCGCGAGGTTCGCCGACGCGAGCTCGGGAGAGATCGCGGTCTCGCCGGTGGCCGGCGGCTCGTCGTCGCCGAGCAGGCCGTGCGTGGCGAGCCCGCCGGCGGTCGCGACCGCGCCGAGGGCGGCCAGCGACAGGCCCGCGGTGCGCGCGGCGCGGCCCAGGTGCGACCCGGTCGGCTGGGCTCCGTGGCGGCCGGTCGACCGGCCGTGGGCCGAGCGCGCGCGGCGGTCGGCGGGCAGGACGCCCATCGAGCCGGTCGTCGCGTCCTCGGGGGCACGGTGGCGCCCGGCGGGGCGCGGAGTCGGGGCCTGCGTCGGGACCGGGTCGATCTCGGGCAGCACAGCCGTCATGCGCGTTCTCCTCGTCCGCCGGGCAGCGCACATCGGCACCGCGGGGCCGCTGGGGAACGGCCCCGGGTCCGTGGACGGCGTCGCCGCTGGGGAGCTGCGGCGCGACGTCGGTCACCCGCCCCGTCCTGGGAGGACTCGCGCTCCGGGGAGGCCGCCGGACGGGGAACCGGACGGAGCGGCCGAGCGCGTCACCGGGCTGATGCTCGGCGACGACCAGAACGTAACCGATCCGTGACCACCGGAGGCCACGACACACCGTCACAGCGCGCTCGCCGGTCGTCGCACCGCGCTCATCGGCAGCCCTGTCGGAGCCGGTGCCGCTCGTCGCGTCATTGACCCGAACCGGTGACGACGAGCGGCCTCGCTCACCCCCGGTCGCCGGGGTGCGGCCGGACGGGGTGGGTCCGCCCCGGGGTCACAGCCGGTCGAGGAACGCCGCCTCGGCCTCACCGACCACCGAGCGCACCAGCCCGGCGAGACCCGGGTGACGGGCCAGCGACGGGTCGGCGGCGACCACCGCGCGGGCCTCCTCGCGGGCCTCGGCGACGAGGTCGCCGTGGCGCAGCACCGAGAGCATGTGCAGCCCCGAGCGGCGTCCCGACTGCTCGGCGCCGAGGACGTCGCCCTCGTCGCGCACCTCGAGGTCGAGCCGCGAGACCTCGAAGCCGTCGGGGGTCGCGGCGAGCCGCTCGAGCCGCGTGAGCGCCGGCGAGCCCTGGGCGGCCTCGGTGACGAACAGGCAGGAGGACGGCGCGGACCCGCGGCCGACCCGCCCGCGCAGCTGGTGCAGCTGCGAGACCCCGAACCGGTCGGCGTCCATGATGATCATCATGGTGGCGTTGGGGACGTCGACGCCGACCTCGATCACCGTGGTCGCGACCAGCACGTCGACCCGTCCCTCGCCGAAGGCCCGCATCACCGCGTCCTTCTCGTCGGCGGGCATCCGCCCGTGCAGGATCTCCAGCCGCAGACCGGCGAGCGGCCCCTCGGCGAGCATCGGCCCGACCTCGGTGACCGCGAGCGGCGGCCGCGCCTCCGCCTCCGGGCCCTCTCCCTCGGTGTCGCGCTCGGGGTCGAGCAGGTCGCCGGCCGGCGCCGGGGCCTCCTCCTCCCCGGGCTCGCCGCCCTCCTCCCCGATGCGCGGACAGACGACGTACACCTGGTGACCCGCGGCGACCTCCTCGTGCACCCGCTCCCACGCCCGGTCGAGCCACCGGGGCCGCACGCCCGCCGGCACCGCGACCGTGGCGATGGGCTGGCGGCCCGCGGGCAGCTCGGTGAGCTCGGAGGTGTCGAGGTCGCCGTAGAGCGTCAGGGCCACCGTGCGCGGGATCGGCGTCGCGGTCATGACGAGCACGTGCGGGGTGGTGTCGCCCGGCCGCGAGCGCAGCTCGTCGCGCTGGTGCACCCCGAAACGGTGCTGCTCGTCGACGACGACGAGCCCGAGGTCGGCGAACCCCACGCCCTGCTGGATCACCGCGTGGGTGCCGACGACGATGCCGGCCGCCCCCGACTGGGCGTCGAGCAGCGCGTCGCGGCGGGCCTTGGCGCCCAGCGACCCGGTGAGCAGCGTGATCCGCGTGGCGCCCGCGGGGTCGGCGTCCAGCTCTCCCGCGCGCCCCAGCGACCCGAGCATCGCCCGCAGCGAGCGCGCGTGCTGGGACGCGAGCACCTCGGTGGGCGCGAGCAGCACCGCCTGCCGGCCGGCGTCGACGACCTGCAGCATCGCCCGCAGCGCCACGATCGTCTTGCCCGAGCCGACGTCGCCCTGCAGCAGGCGGTTGAGCGGCTCGTCGCCCGCCAGCACGGTGGCCAGCGACTCGCCGACCTCGCGCTGGGACGTGGTGAGGGCGAACGGCAGGCGCGCGTCGAACGCCGCGGCGAGCCCGTCGTCGCGGCGCGGGCACGCGGGCGCCGGGCGGGTGGTCGCGCTCGCCCGCCGGCCGGCCATGGCGAGCTGCAGGCCGAACGCCTCGTCCCACACGAGGCGGCGGCGGGCGGCCTTCTGCTCCGCCCACGTGTCGGGCAGGTGCACCCGGCGCAGCGCGTCGCCCAGCGAGGCCAGGCCGTGGGTGGCGCGCACGACCTCCGGCAGGGGGTCCTCGGGGTCGTCGAGCACGTCGAGCACCTGGCGCACGGCCATCATCACGGCCCAGGAGCGCAGCTTCTTGGTGGCCGGGTAGATCGGGATGAGCCCCGGCAGGTCGGCGCTGACGCCCGCGCCGAGCACGATGAACTCCGGGGCGGCGAGCTGCCACCCGCCGCGGTACCGGCTCAGGTCGCCCGAGAACAGCGCCCGGGTGCCGGGCTGGAGGTCGCGCTCGCGGTACGGCTGGTTGAAGAAGGTGCAGGTGAAGCGCTGGGCGCCCACCGAGATCGTCGCCTCGGTGATGTGGCCCCGGCGCTGGCGCATCCGCCGGCCGGTGACGTGCTCGACCGTGCCGAGCAGCGTGACGTGCTCGCCCGGGCGGAACCGCTGGTCCTCGCGCTCGGACGCGTGGGTCACCGTCTCGTGGGCGATGTACTTGCGCGGGTAGTGGCGCAGCAGGTCGCCCACCGTGTGCAGCTCGAGATGGCGGGCGAGGGGCTTGGCGGTCTTGCCGCCCACCGCCGTGAGCAGCGACGTCTCCATGCCGACCACGTCCGCGAGGATGTCACCCCGGACCGACAGCGGCCGCCGGTGACCCGCCAGCCCGGCGCCGGAGACCCCGCCACCCGGTCCGGCGGGCGTCCTCGGTTACGCTGGTCGAGGTGCGCACCGCCGATCCCGGCGGGCTGCGCGTGCGGAAATCACCAGCGTGTCGAGGAGTTCAGCCGTGAGTGCCGTCTGTGACGTGTGCGCGAAGGGCCCGGGTTTCGGGAAGTCGGTGTCGCACTCGCACGTGCGCACGAACCGCCGCTGGAACCCGAACGTGCAGACCGTGCACGCCCGCCTGGGCAACGGCAACCGCCAGCGGATGAACGTCTGCACCTCCTGCCTCAAGGCCGGCAAGGTCGCCCGCTGACGCTGCCTCAGCGTCCCAGCTCGTC
>JAQSWW010000281.1 GCA_029266415.1 Actinomycetospora sp.
CACCGAGGAGACCGGCGCCGACATCTCCATCGAGGACGACGGCACGATCTACGTCGGTGCCGCCGACGGGCCGAGCGCCCAGGCGGCGATCGACCGGATTAACGCCATCGCCAACCCGCAGCTGCCGAAGATCGGCGAGCGGTTCCTGGGCACGGTGGTCAAGACCGCCGCGTTCGGGGCGTTCGTCTCGCTGCTGCCCGGCCGTGACGGCCTGGTGCACATCTCGAAGCTCGGAGGCGGGAAGCGCATCGGCAAGGTCGAGGACGTGGTCGGCGTGGGCGACAAGCTGCGCGTCGAGATCACCGACATCGACAACCGCGGCAAGATCAGCCTGATCCCGGTCAAGGAGGAGGACGCCGCGGCGGCCTCCAACGGCGACGCCGCCGCGACGGACGCGCCGGCCGACGGCGCGGAGTCGACCCCGGCCGCCCCGACCGGGCCGGACGCCGCCAGCGGTGCCGTCACCGGCGCCATCGGGGGCTCGTCCCAGGCGTGACGGGAGACGTGGCGGAGCGGAGCTCGACCCTGGAGACAGGCCTCGGCTCCTCCCGCAGGGGCACCGAACACCCGGCCCCCGGCGTGGCACGCACCGTGCTGCCCGGGGGCCTCCGGGTGATCACCGAGCACGTGGCCGGCGCCCGCTCGGCGTCGGTCGGGCTCTGGGTCGAGGTCGGCTCGCGGGACGAGCCCGGCGTCGGCGCGGGCACGCACGGCGCCGCGCACTTCCTCGAGCACCTCCTGTTCAAGGGCACGCGGCGACGCTCGGCGCGCGCGATCGCCGAGGAGATCGACGCCGTCGGCGGCGACCTCAACGCGTTCACGGGCAAGGAGCACACCTGCTTCTACGCCCACGTGCTCGACCGCGACATGCCGCTCGCGGTCGACGTGCTCGGCGACGTCGTCCTCGACGCGGTCATGGCCGCGGCCGACGTGGAGCTCGAGCGCGACGTGGTGCTCTCCGAGATCGCCGGCCGTGACGAGGACCCCGAGGACCTGCTGGCCGACGACTTCGACGCGCTGCTGTTCGGCGCGCACCCGCTCGGCCTGCCGGTGATCGGCACCGAGGAGTCGGTGGTGGGCATGACCCGCGACCGGCTCGCGGACTTCCACGACCGCCACTACGTCCCGTCACGATCGGTGCTGGCCGTGGCCGGCAACGTCGTGCACGCCGAGGTGCTCGACGCGGTGTCCGCGGCCTACGGGGCGCGGGCGTCGGGCGCCCCGGAGTCGTGGCACCGCACCGTCGGCGACGTCCCGGCGGTGCCGGCCGACCGGCTCTCGGTGCGCGACGAGGACACCGAGCAGGCCCACCTCATGCTCGGTGTGCCGTCGCTGCGCCGTGCCGACCCCCGGTGGGCGGCGCTCCAGGTGCTCTCGACCGTGCTCGGCGGCGGCATGAGCTCGCGGCTGTTCCAGCAGGTCCGCGAGCAGCGGGGACTGGCGTACTCGGTGTACTCGTCGACCACCGGCTACACCGACGCGGGCACGCTCGCGGTGTACGTCGGCTGCGCGCCCGAGCGCCTCGGCGCCGCGGCCGCGGTGGTGCGCGACGAGCTCGGCGACCTCGCCGCCCACGGCATCACCGACGCCGAGCTGGCCCGTGCCTGCGGGCAGCTGCGCGGCGAGCTGGTGCTGGGGATCGAGGAGACCTCGTCGCGGATGACCCGCCTGGGCCGCCGCGAGCTCGACCACGGCGGCCTCGAGCAGGCCGTGGACCTCGCGGGCACGCTGGAGCGCATCGACGGCGTCGGCGCGCAGGACGTCGCCGCGCTGGCGTCCGAGCTGCTCACGGGGCCGCGCGCGGCCGCGGTCGTCGGTCCCTACGGTGACCCCGACGAGCTGCCGGTCGAGGTGCGGGAGATGGTGGAGTGATCAAGGTCGGTGTGCTGGGCGCCCAGGGCCGCATGGGCTCCGAGGCGTGCGCCGCGGTCGAGGCCGCGGACGGTCTCGAGCTGGTGGCCCGGGTGGACGTCCGCGGCACGGAGCAATCAAGGGAGCACGCCGATAGGGGAGCTGACGCCGACGTCGTGAGCGACCGCGACGCCCTGCGCGCCGCGGACGTCGTCGTCGACTTCACCCACCCCTCGGCCGTCGCCGACAACCTGCGCTGGTGCGTCGACGCCGGCCGCCACGTCGTCGTCGGCACCAGCGGCGTGGGGGAGGACCTGCTCGACGAGGTCCGCGGGCGCCTGCAGCCGGGCCAGGGCGTGCTGGTCGTTCCGAACTTCGGGATCGGCGCGGTGCTGATGATGCGCTTCGCCGCGCAGGCCGCCCGGTTCTACGACTCCGTCGAGATCGTCGAGCTGCACCACCCCCGCAAGCTCGACGCCCCGTCGGGCACGGCGACGCGCACCGCGCAGCTGGTCGCCGCGGCCCGCGCGGACGCGGGCCTGGGTCCGGGGCCGGACGCCACGACCCACGACCCCGACGGCGCCCGCGGCGCCCGGGTCGACGGGGTGCCGGTGCACGCCGTGCGGATGGCGGGCCTCGTGGCGCACCAGGAGGTGCTCCTGGGCTCGGAGGGCGAGACGCTGACGATCCGCCACGACTCGCTGCACCGCAGCTCGTTCATGCCCGGTGTCCTGCTCGCGGTCCGCCACGTCGCCGACCACCCCGGTGTGACGGTCGGCCTCGACGCCCTCCTGGACCTCGACTAGCGTCAGGACAGCAGCGGCAGGTCCAGGTCGCCGAGCGAGGGCTCGGGGGCGAACTCCAGGTCGAGGTCGCCGGCCACGCGGATCTCGCGCAGCGGGCGCCCGCCGGCGTCGAGGGTGCGCACCGTGCCGTCGGGCTCCCACCCGGCGCGCTCCCAGAAGCGCCGCGAGGCGGTGTCGCGCTCGGGCACCCAGGCGACGCCCCGGGCGGCGCCCGCGGCCCGCAACGCCGCCGCCGTCTCGACCACCAGCCGCCCGGCGTGGCCCCGCCGGCCCCACCGCGGCTCCACGAGCAGGGCCGCCACCACGGCCACCGCGGCGACGTCGTCGGGCACCGCGCCGCCCGCGTCGACCAGGTCCTCGGGCGACGCCGGCCCCGCCGCGCAGAAGCCGACCAGCGCATCGCCCTCGGTGGCCACCCACACCGCCCCGGCCGCGATCGGCGCCGCCCACCCACGGGCCACGGCGTCCTCGTCGAAACCCTCCACCGCGCCGGGCGGCAGCAGGTCGGCGTAGGCCGAGGTCCACACGGTGCGCTGCACGCGGGCGATCGCG
>JAQSWW010000142.1 GCA_029266415.1 Actinomycetospora sp.
CGCGAGCTGCTGGCCGAGCTCAACGCACTGCTCGACGCGCAGTACCCCGGGCGGGCGGAGCGGCCCGGGTCGGTGACGACCCCGGACGAGCTCGCGCCGCCCGGCGGCGTGCTGCTCGTGGGCCACGACGCGGACGGGCGCGCCGTCGCGGTCGGGGGCCTGCGCACCCTGGGCGGCGGCATCGGCGAGATCAAGCGGCTCTACGTCGTGCCCGGTGCCCGCTCGCGGGGCGTCGGGCGCGCGCTGCTGGCCGCGCTGGAGGACGTGGCGCGCGCACTCGGGTACCGGGCCGTCCGCCTCGACGCGGGACCCGAGCAGCGACACAGCCGCGCGCTGTTCGCGAGCGCGGGCTACCGGGAGATCCCGGTGTACAGCGACAACCACATCGCGGTGTACGCCGGGGAGAAGGAGCTCGCTCCTCCCGTCGGCGGTTGAGGCCCTGGTGCCGCCCTGACTATGGTCCGGGTCACACCGGCGACGGCGGCTGCCCGCGGGTGCGCGAGGGTCGTCGCCGGCACACGTCGACCCAGGAGCGTGCTGCCCGATGACCGACTACGACCCCCGTGCCGCCACCGGCATCCCCACCGAACCGGTGGGGTCCCTCCCCCGCCCGCAGAAGCTCCAGGACGCGTACGCCGCGTACGACCGGGGCGAGATCGACAAGGCGGCGCTCGAACAGCAGCAGGACGCGGCGGTGCGCGACTCGATCACGCGCCAGGAGGAGGCCGGTTCGCCGATCGTCTCCGACGGCGAGCAGCGCTGGTCGTCCTTCGCGACCTACCCGATCACGGACACGCTCGCGGGCACCGGCCTCGCCGACAACCTCGCCGGCGACGGCGGCCAGTTCTTCGCGATCTTCGCCGACGGCCACGGCCGCCAGCTCCCGCGCCTGACCGGCGGGCCCTTCCGCTACCAGACCTACGCCGCCGACACGCTGGCGAAGTCGGTGGGCTACGCGCACCGCCCGATGAAGCAGGCCGTGATCGCGCCGTCGATGCTCTACCTGCTCTACCCCCTCGAGGGCGAGATCGACGGTTACCCCCGGGAGCAGTTCGAGCGCGACCTCGCCGACGAGTGCGAGCGCGACATCCGCCAGGCGTTCGCGGCCGGCGCGTCCCGCGTCTCGATCGACTTCACCGAGGGCCGGCTGGCGACCCGCGCCGACCCGCGCAACCCGTGGACCGGCGCGGGCCTGCTCGACCGGTTCATCGAGATCAACAACTGGGTGCTCGACCGGTTCACGCCCGAGGAGCGGGTCGACATCGGCGTGCACACCTGCCCCGGCGGCGACCGCGACTCCGTGCACTCCGCCGACGTGCCCTACAACAACCTGCTGCCGAGCATGTTCGAGATGAACGCCGGCTACTTCCTCATCCAGCTCAAGTCCGAGCGGGACAAGGACCCGGTGTACGAATCGATCGGGAAGCATCTGCGCTCGGACGCGAACGGCGTGACGCAGATGGCCTACATCGGCGTGACGAACCCGCTGAACCCGCGGGTCGAGAGCCCGGAGGAGATCCGCGACGACCTCGTCCGGGCCGCCAACTTCGTCGACCGCCGGCAGCTCGGCGCCACCGACGACTGCGGGTTCTCGCCCTTCTCCATCGACGAGAAGCCGAATCACGGGTCGCCGGACTTCGCGCGCGACGTCGCCTTCCAGAAGATCCACAACCGCGTGGAGGGCGTGCGGATGGCGGCGGAGAAGCTGGGCGTGGGCTGAGCCCGGACAGCGGGAGCGCCCGTGAGGCCGTCGCGTATGGCGTGGATCACAGGGAGGTGCCACGCTCTCCCTCGGGGCGGACCGACGGCTGGGGGCGGCGCATGGCGGACACCGAGGCGGGCGCACCGGCGTGGCACCAGCGCGTGCTCGCCGAGATCGTGCGGTGGCCGTGGCTGAAGGACCTGACCGACCGCACCTCGGCGGTGGTCGACCCGGTCTACGACCGCTTCCGCAGCAACCCGGTCCTCGAGCTGATGCACGGCGGCCGCTGGGTCGGTCACTCCGTGCACCCCGCACTCAGCGACATCCCGATCGGGTTCTGGTCCGCGACCGTCCTGCTCGACACCCTCGGGCAGGACGTGCCGCCCCCGGGCTCGCGGCTGGACCCGTCCTCGACCCTCAGCGCCGCCGGGCTCGCGGCCGCCGCCGCCACCGCGGCCACCGGCCTCGCCGACTGGAGCGTCAGCGACGCGGAGGACCGGCGGACCGGGCTGTTCCACGGCCTGCTCAACACGGCGGGCACCGTCCTGCAGGGCGCCTCCCTGGCCGCCCGCCTCTCCGGGCACCGGCCGACGGGACGGGCGCTCGGCGCGGCGAGCCTGACCGTCACGGTGGCCGCCGCCTACCTCGGCGGCCACCTCGTGCAGGGCCGGGCGGTGATGGTCAACCGGGTGGCGACGCACACCGGTCCCCAACGCTGGGTCCGCGCGGTCGCCGAGGACGACCTGCCCGTCGGCGCGACGACCGGGGTCGAGGTCGAGGGCCGGCGGGTGCTGCTGCACCGCGCCAACGGCGAGGTCCACGCGATCGACGACGTGTGCAGCCACGCGGGCGCGCTGCTGCACCGCGGCGAGGTGGTCGACTGCACCGTCGTCTGCCCGCTGCACCACTCGGTGTTCGACCTGCGCGACGGCCACATCGTGCGCGGACCGGCGCACCACCCCCAGCCCGTGCTCCCGGCCCGCGTGCGGGGCGGCTGGATCGAGGTCCGCGGCTCGGCACCCCGGGCGCGACGCTCGCCGAACTGAGAGGAACCACCATGGTCTGGGAAGCCGTCGCCGACGTCGACCAGCTCGAGGAGGGCGACATGATGCTCTGCCCCCTGGGCGGCCAGCCCATCTGCGTCGTCCGGCTCTACGAGGACGAGGCGGTGGCCGTGCACAACACCTGCACCCACCAGCAGCAGCCACTCAACGAGGGCTACCTCCAGGAGGACGACACCCTCATCTGCCCGGCGCACAACTCCCGCTTCGACCTGCGCACCGGGATCCCCACGGGCGTCCCGGCCGTCGACCCGATCCCGACCTACGCCTGCAAGATCGAGGACGGCGCGATCTGGGTCGACGTCGAGCAGCAGACCAACGACGCCGCGATCCCGCACAAGCCGTTCCACTGAGCGCCCGTCCGGCACCATGAGGACGTGGTGACCGGGGGGCAGCGCACGGAACTGGTCCTCCGCCTGCCGTGCACGGGCCCCGAGCCGATCCCGCTCGAGCACGCGCTGGACGCCGTCGTGGGCTACGCCCGTGCGCGCCGCTGGGTGCGCTTCCGCTCCCCCGGCGTCCCCGAGGGCCGGTGGGTCCCGGTCCCCGCCTTCGGCTGGCCGCGGTTCGACGCGCGTCCCCCGAGCACCGGGCTCGACGCCGACGTCCTGCTCGCCGAGGGCCTGCACGGACGCCTCGACCGGGCCGGATGGCACGCCGTCCACGACACGCTCGCCGGGCTGGGGCCGCTGGTGGACGCGCTCGTCGCCCGGGCCGGCGGCCGGACCCTCGGGGACCTGCCGGACGGGGAGCTCTCGGTGTTGGAGGAGCCCGGGACCGTGGGCGCACTCCTCCGCCGCGTCGGCCAGGAGGCCGGCTCGCGTCCCGCCCACGTGCTCGCCGCCCTGCACCACCGTCACCCCGGCCTCGTCCCGCACCTCACGCCGACCACCCGGCGCGCGCTGCTGCCCCACCTCGAGGAGGGCGACAGCGGCGTGGAGGCCGTGATCCGCCGCGAGCTGCGGGCCAACGCCGACGCGTTCACCGAGCTCGAGACGGCGGCGGCCGCAGCGACCGGCGCCGGCCCGACCCGGCTGCGGCTGCACGACGTGCTGCTGTGGCTGTCGACGACCCTGCGCCTGGCCCACGCGACGGACGAGGGCCGGCGGCTCCGGGACGCGGGTCCGGGGTGAGCCACGTGGACGACGTCGTCACGGCCGCTCAGTGCTGGCAGGCGCCGTCCGCGGTGTAGGGGCGGGCGGCGCCGTACCAGTCCTCGGCGAACGACAGGGGCCGGCCCAGGACCGGGTCGGCCGCGACCGGGGCCGCGGTCCGCAGGACCCCGTCGAGCGTGTAGGTCACCGTCGCGCCGGGGTGGGACGTCGCGAGCCGGCGCGGGCCCACGAGCACGATGTGCTCGGACTCCTTCCTCGCGAACCAGCACGTAGTGCCCGACGCCGAAGGCGGCGGTGCCCACGCCGAGCGTGCGCCACGGCCGGGACCGCGCGGCGTCCACCCCGCGTCGCAGCCACGGCGGCAAGGAGCCGGCGGGCGACGACGATCCCGCGCGCCATCACCACCGGCGGCAGGAACAGGGCGTAGAACGCCCAGGCGAGCCCGGAGAACCACGAGTGCCCGGCGAGGGCCGACAGGGCGTGGAACGGCAGCGCGACCGCGAGGGCGAGCGGGCGCGTGCGGTGGAACAGCAGCAGGAGCGGCAGCGACAGCTCGGCGGCCAGGGTCCCGGCGATGACGACCGGCACGAGCGGTGTCGGAACCTGCACGACGGGAATGGACTCGACGATCCACACCGCGCACGAGGAAGCCGTGTCCAGGAACCCCGCGTTGACCTTGGCGAGGGCCGCCACGAGCCACATGAGGATGAACGCGACGCGCAGGAAGGGCGCGATCCGGTCGTAGAGCTGCGCGGGGTCGCGGGCGACGTCCGGCCGTCGGGCCAGGAGCCCGAGCCACCACACCGCGAGGGCGACGCCGAGGACCCCCAGGAGCACCTGGTGGTTGACCGGGTCGGGCAGCTGCCGGACGTACTCGACGACCATCGCCGCCATCAGCACCACGAGGCGGACCGGCGATGGGGGCCGGAGCAGGACCGCGAGCGCCGCGACCACCGCCGGGACCGCGACGCGCGCGTCCCACGTTCCACTCGTGGATCAGCACGCCCATCGCGAGCGCGAACGCGAACACGGCGAACGCGGATCGCCGGTGGGGCGGTCCGGGACGTTCGGAGGCGGTCAGGCGCACCAGGTGGACGTCCAGGGTCACTGCAGCTCCCCCCCGCTCGCAGGCGTGCGAGGAAGGTATCGCTTACATCGAACGGCACATCATTTGCTCGACCTTCTGGGTCATCCTGGGGGGACGTCGGGAACCGAACCGCGGACCTCAGACCTGCTGGCCCGTGGTGTCCGGGCGCGAGCGGCTGGGCTGCACCCGCTTCGGCTCGCCCGGCATCTTGGGGTACTCGGGCGGGTAGGGCAGGTCGCCCAGACCGTGGTCGCGCTGGTCGCGCTCGACCCACTCCAGCGCCGTCTCCAGGCCCCGGGGGTCGTCGTGCAGGCCCGCGTGGGCGTCGCCGCGCTCGGCGAGCACGCCCGCGGCGGTGAGGACGTCGAAGTCGTCGGGGTCGACGTCGGGCAGGTCCTCCCAGCGCAGCGGCATCGACACCGTCGCCCGCGAGGTCCCCCGCACCGACCAGGCCGAGGCGATGGTGCGGTCCCGGGCGGCCTGGTTGTAGTCGAGGAAGACGCGCTCGCCGCGCTCCTCCTTCCACCAGTCGACGGTGGCCTCGCTCGGAAGGCGCCGGCACACCTCGCGGGCCAGCGCGATCACCGCGCGCCGGACGCCGACGAAGTCCCACTCCGGGCGGACCGGCACCATCACGTGGATCCCGCGGCCGCCGGAGGTCTTGGGTCGCCCCTGCAGGCCGGCGTCGTCGAGCACCTCGCGCAGCACGCCCGCGACGCGGACGGCGTCGGCGAAGTCGGTGCCCGGCTGAGGGTCGAGGTCGATGCGCAGCTCGTCGGGCTGGTCGACCCGGCCGCGGCGCACGGGCCAGGGGTGGAAGTCGAACGTGCCGAGGTTGGCCGCCCAGACCGGCACGGCGGTGCGCGTCGGGCAGATCTCCTCGGCGGCCCGGCCGCTGGGGAAGCGGACCTCGACGGTCTCGACCCACTCGGGCGCGCCCTTGGGCACCCGCTTCTGGTAGAAGAACTCGCCGGTCACCCCGTCGACGTACCGCTTGAGGTGCGTCGGGCGCTCGTAGAGCACCGCGAGCAGCGGCTCGCGCACGGCCACGTAGTGCCCGACGACCTGCCGCTTCGTGATCCCGCGGTCCGGGAAGTAGACCTTGTCGGGGTTGGTGACGCGGACGGTCAGCCCGTCGACGTCGATCTCCTCCGCCGGGGACTTCGCCACGCGCGCAGCCTAGCCACTACTCCCCGTCGATGACCGCGTTCTCGTCGGCCGTGCGCAGGCGGTCGGCCAGGGCCTGCAGCTCGCTGCGCATGCGCGCGAGGTCGGCCGGCTCGAGCCCCGTCTCGGCCTGGACACGGCGCTGGACGGCCAGCGCGGGCTCCCGCAGCGCGTCACCCTCGGCGGTGCAGGCCACCTCGACGGTGCGCTCGTCCTCCGGACGGCGGCGCCGCACGACGCGTCCGCGCTCCTCGAGGCGCTGCAGGAGGGGGGACAGGGTGCCGCTGTCCAGGTGCAGCTCGCGGCACAACCGGCCCATCGTCACGGGTCCGTGCTCCCAGAGCACCAGCAGCGCCACGTACTGGCTGTAGGTCAGGCCCAGGGGCGCGAGTCCGCGCCGGTAGGACGCCGCGATGGCACGCGAGGCATCGTGCAGCGCGAAGCACAGCTGCGCGTCGAGCGTCGTGCACGCCGAGGTGTCCGTCGTCGTCATGCGCTACAGGGTAGGCCCGACCTGTCGGTTCGCGGGTTACCGTGGGCCGATGACCATGTCCGACGGCCCTCGCGACCGGCGTCCGGGGGACGCGCCCGGGCCGCCGGGACGCTTCGCCGACGACCTGGTCGGCCTCGACCCCGACGATCCCGAGGCCCGCGCCTTCGCCGCCCACCTCGACCGCATGGAGCGTGTCAGCCCCTCCTCGTTCACGGTCGAGGGCCAGCTCGCGGGCGTCCGCGACTTCGCCGAGTCGGCCAACCGGGCGGACGGTAGCCGCCGGGTGGCCGCGGTCCTCATGGTCGTGCTCGTGCTGCTGGGCACCGGGTACGTCATCTTCGAGACCCTCGAGGTCGTGCTCACCACGCTGTTCTGAGAGTGATTAGCCTGGGCGCATGAGCAGTGACGCCTCGATCGGCACCCCCAAGGTCAGCAAGTCGGACGCCGAGTGGCGCGAGCAGCTGAGCCCCGAGGAGTACGCGGTGCTGCGCCAGGCGGGCACCGAACGGCCCTTCACCGGAGAGTACGACGAGGTCTTCACCGAGGGCGTCTACTCGTGCCGCGCCTGCGGGGCCGAGCTCTTCCGCTCCGAGACCAAGTTCGCCTCGCACTGCGGCTGGCCGTCGTTCTACGCCCCGTCGGCGGACGACAACGTCATCCTGCGCGAGGACCGCGCCATGGGCATGACCCGCGTCGAGGTGCTGTGCGCGACCTGCCACTCACACCTCGGCCACGTGTTCAGCGGCGAGGGCTACGGCACCCCGACCGACCAGCGCTACTGCATGAACTCGGTCAGCCTGCGCCTCGAGCCCACGTCCTGACGGCACGCTGGTCCGTCCGGTCCAGCGCAGGCCCCCGGTCCGACGCAATCGATCGCGCCGCCGGTGTCCGTCACCACCCCTGGCGGGCACGCGGCGGCACGGCCGTTAGCGTCGGGAAACGGCCAGCCGCCTCCACGCCAGGAGACCGCGAGGAGAGAGGACGATGCCGTCGATGGCCCACCCCATCCGCCACGGGTCCACCCCCGACCACCCGCGCCGGCCCCACCCGCTCGCGGCACGCCTGCCGCGCTTCGACGAGACGGTCCAGTACGACGTCGTCCGCGACAGCCTCATGCCCGAGGAACAGATCGACGGGGTGTACGCCAGTGACAGCGCGATCGCGCTGTGCGGGATCACCAACCGCCGCGTCATCCTGCTCGACACCGCGTTCCCGGGCGGCCGCGCGGCGCTGATCACCGCGCCGTACAGCCGCATCACCACGGTCGCCTACGTGTCGACCGAGGACGACCCGATCTTCTCCCGGACGGTGGCCATCCAGATCGGCCGCACGTTCTACGAGGTGACGTGCCGCGGCGAGGAGCAGGCCGCGGAGATCCACGACCTCATCACGTGGCACCTCATCGACTGAGGGCGCGCACCCCGGCCGCGGCGGTGAGCTCGTCGACGCCCGCGGCGGCGATGCCGCGCTCGCTCGCGACGCGGACGACGTCGGCGACGAGGGCGGGCCAGGTGCACACGACGGCGTCGACCTCGCGGCCCATCAGCTCGCCGACGCGCGCGGCGATCCGGGTGCTCACGTCGCCGGTGGCGCCCAGCAACGTGCGGTCGACGACGTGGATGTCGACGACACCGGGCGCGTGCTCGGCGAGCAGGCGGCGCGCCGCCTGGACATGGGCCGCTGCCACGTGCAGGAAGCCGACGGTCGCCACGGACGGAACATGCCACATCACACGCCGTGGGGCGAGACCCTGATCAGGGCAGCGCGGTGGCCAGCTGTCCCGGTGAGACGCGCGGTCCGGTGAAGAAGGGGATCTCCTCGCGGACGTGGCGCCGGGCGTCGGTGGCGCGCAGGTCGCGCATGAGGTCGACGATGCGGTCGAGCTCGTCGGCCTCGAACGCGAGGATCCATTCGTAGTCGCCCAGCGCGAACGCCGGCACGGTGTTGGCGCGGACGTCGGCGTAGCCACGGGCGGCCTTGCCGTGCTCCGCGAGCATCCCGCGGCGCTCCTCGTCGGGCAGCAGGTACCACTCGTAGGACCGGACGAACGGGTAGAGGCAGAGGTAGCCCTTGGGCTCCTCGCCCGCGATGAACGCCGGCACGTGGCTCTTGTTGAACTCGGCGGGCCGGTGCAGCGCCGAGGCCGACCACACCGGCGTCGACGCGCGGCCCAGCGCCGTGCGCCGCAGCGCCGAGTACGTGGCCTGCAACGACTCGATGTCCGGCGCGTGGGTCCAGACCATCCAGTCGGCGTCCGCGCGCATCCCGGCGAGGTCGTAGACACCACGCACCGCGACGCCCTTGCCCTCGGCCTGCTCCAGGACGCCGGCGAACTCCTCGCCGAGGGCCGCGCGGTCCTCGGGCAGGCGCGCCGGGTCGGTGCGGAACACCGACCACATCGCGTAGCGGACGGTCGAGTTGAGCTCGTCGTAGTTCAGCCTGGCCACGCCCCCATCGTGCCAGGACATCGACGGGGCTACAGGCTCTCCGCGGTGCTCGACACCCCCGGGATGCGGTCGGCGCGGAAGGCCTCGACGAAGCGGCGGTGGTCGTCGCGCACGACCGCCGCGTAGGAGCGGCCGAAGTCGACGAGGTCGGCGACGAACGCGTCCTCCCGGTCCCCCACCACGGCGAGGATCGCGTCCTCGACCTGCAGCTCCACCATCCCCTGCTCCGCGTCGGCGTCGGAGACGCAGTGGGCGCGGGCGGTGGCCCGCCCGAGGTGGCGCAGGACGTCGCGCAGCTCGCGGGGCTCGGTGAGGTCGTCCCACTCGAGGTCGTTCTCGTAGGGCGAGAGCTCGTTGACGACGAAGCCGACGCCGCGCAGCTCCGTCCAGCCGAGCAGGCGGTCGGCGTGCGCCTGCAGCGCGCGGCGCGACAGGGCGGTGCGGTGGGCGTGGTCGTGGAACCACGACGCCACCTCCGGGTCGTCGACGGCGCGGCTCGGCGCCGCCTGCACCGCCTGCTTCATCGACAGCACGACGTCGTAGTCGAGCGCCTCGTTCGGCCCCTCGATGAGCACGTTGTAGGCCGGGAGCCCGGCGCTGCCGATGCCGAACCCGCTGCGGCCGACGACATCGTGGACCTGGTAGGCGGTGGCCGGCCACCGCTTGCTCGGCGGGATCGTCCCGAGGTAGGCCTCGTAGGCCGCGAGCACCTCGGCCCGCTCGTCGTCGCCGAGACGGCGCACGCCGGGGCCCGCGCGGAAGATTCGGTTCTCCCCCTCGATCTCGGTGGTCGCGTCGAGGAGCGCCCGGCGGCTGCTCTCCCGCGAGCGCTGCAGCGCCTCGCGGATCGGCCCGTCGGTGGTGGCGCGGGTCAGGGCGAACTCCCGCTCCGCCGAGCCCCCGGAGAACGACCGCACGGCGCCGAGGTAGGCGCGCAGGTAGGCGGTGTTGAGCGCGTCGATGTCGGCGTCGGAGAACGCCTTGGACCACCCGAGCAGCGCCACGCTGGCCACGAGCCGGCGCAGGTCCCAGGTCCAGGGCGCCACGTAGGCCTCGTCGAAGTCGTTGACGTCGAACACCAGCACGCCGTCGCCGTCGAGGTAGGTGCCGAAGTTCTCGGCGTGCAGGTCGCCCTGGATCCACACGCGGCGCGTGGACGCGTCGACCCACGGGTCGTCGAGCCGGGCGACGTCGGCGTAGTAGAGCGGCGCGCTGCCCCGGTAGAACGCGAAGGGCTCGGCGGCCATCTTGCGGAACTTGGCGCGGAAGGCCGCGGGGGCGGCCGCCACGAGGTCGGCGAAGGCGTCGGTGAGCACGTCCACGATGAAGCCGGTGCGCGCGTCGTCGTCCCGGGCCCCGAGGGCACCGGCCAGATCGTCCATGCCCGCATCCTGGCCCCCGCCGCCCCGGGCGGGTGCACCGGACTCAGCCGGGCGTCGCCGCCGCGAGGTGGGCGGCGACCCGGTGCGCCGCGGCGTCCGCGGTCGCGAGGCACGCCGGCACGCCCACGCCGTGCAGCGCCGCGCCGGCGACCGCGAGCCCGGGGAGCCCGGCGACGCCGTCCTCGATCGCCGTGACGCGCTCGACGTGCCCGACGCCGTACTGCGGGAGCCCGCCGGGCCACCGCACGACCGCGGTCTCGGCGGGCACGACGTCGATGCCGGTGAGCGCGGCGAGATCGTCGCGGGCGGCGCTGACGAGGTCGTCGTCGTCGCGGCGCAGGGCGGCGAGCGAGGCGGGGTCGCCGTGCCGGCCGACCGAGAGGCGCAGGACGGCCATCGCCTCGGGGTCCTCGCCGGGGGCGAGGTGCGGCCACTTCTCCGAGCTGAACGTGGCGGCCTTGATCGTCCAGGGCAGGCCGTCGGGGCGCCGCTCCCCCGCCCCGACGAGCACGCCCGAGCGCCCGGCGAGGGGCGCCGCGGCCTCGGCGGGCAGGGCGAGCAGCACGAGCGCCGAGGACGCGAGCTCGATCTCGCCCGCCGCCGACGCCGCCGCGGGCGCGTGGCCGGCGAGCAGGCGGCGCACGGCGGGCGGGGGGACGGCGAGCACGACGGCGTCGGCCTCGATCGACTCGCCCTCGGCGACGTCGGCACGCCAGCCGGTGGCGATGGGGGTGAGCGCGGTGACCGTGCGGCCCAGGCGCAGCTCGGCGCGCGCCGCGAGGGCGAGCGTGGCGGGCAGGTCGGCGAGCCCGCCGCGCAGGGTGCCGAAGACGGGGAGACGCGATGAGGGGAGCACGCCGACAGGGGAGCTCGACCCATCGACACCGACCGGCGGTGCGGCCTCCGCCGGCGGGGTCGGCAGGCACGCTCGCGCGGCGGCGAGCAGCGAGCGGGG
>JAQSWW010000282.1 GCA_029266415.1 Actinomycetospora sp.
GGCGATCGCCGAACGGTCCACCCGCACGGGTGAATAGGTGACGACCCAAGTCAGGAAGTGGGCACTCCGGCGTCACCAATCGTGACAGCGACCCGCGACGACGCGCTGCCGTCACCCGACGGTGGCGCGGAGGAGAGACGCGATGAACGAGCCCTGGTGTCCCGAGCGCGCGCGGCGCACGGACCGGACGGACCGTGCGGGGGGCGTCGACTGGGTCGCCGCGGTCGCCGAGCTCGACGACTGCGACGGCTACGTGGTGCTCGCGGTCGACCCGCAGACCGGCGAGGTCGACGCGCACGGCCCCTTCGTGGGCATGGCCGCCCTGGAGGCCGCCGAGGCGATGCGCGCGACCCTCGACCGCGAGGAGCTCGACGACGTCGTGGTGCGCATCGTGCGCTGGCACGGCAGTCCCGCCTGATCCACCGCCTCCGTCACCGCCTCCGTCACCGCCCGAGCGCGCGGAGGATCCCGGCGGCGATGCCCTCGGCGTAGCGCCGGCGCCCCGCGGGGTCCTCGACGACGCGTGCCTCGCCGGGATCGGCCATGCTCGCGCACTCCACCAGCGCGGCCGGCACCCGGGCGTGGTTGAGCCCGGCGAGGTCGGGCCTCGGGTCGACCCCGTCCTCCCCGCGGTAGGTCGAGGGCGTGAACCCCTGCGCCTCGAGCCCGGCGACCAGCGCCTCCCCCAGCGCCGCCGAGGGCGCCCGCTGCGACGGGGCGAGCGGCGGGTCCGCGAGCGCGACGTGGAAGCCGCGGCCCCCGGCGGGCCCGGAGTCGGCGTGGATCGACACGCTCAGGGCGGCGCCCGCGTCGTTCGCCAGGGCCGCCCGCCGGTCGACGCAGGGCCCGACGCCGTCGTCGGAGTCGCGCGTCGAGCGCACGACGACGCCCTGCGCGGTGAGCAGCCGCGTGACCCGCGCGGCCACGTCGAAGGCGAACGCGTGCTCGGCGTAGCCGTCGGCGGTCTCGGTGCCGGTGGTGTTGCAGGGCTTGGTGCCGCCGCGGCCGTCCGGCACCTCGCGCGCGATCTCCTCCGCCGCGGTCGCATTGCCCCCGTTGTGCCCCGGGTCGAGCACGACGACCGGGGCGGGACCGGCGGGCGTCGTGGTGGTCGGTGGCGGTCCCGACCGCGCGCCGGGCAGCGGGGCGGCGGCGGACGAGGGCGAGGGGGCCGGGGGCTCGGTGACGCCGCACCCGGCGAGCAGCACCAGCAGGACCGGCAGCAGGACGAGCCGCCGCACCGGGTGCCTCACCGCCACGCCCGCTCCGAGGACCCGCGGGCGACGAGCACCGGGTCGTAGCGCCCGGGCGTCGCGGACATCGCCACCTGATCGGTGACGCCCTGGTAGGCCGAGGCCGGTGGCCGCGGTGAACGTCTCGGGGTCGAGGTAGCGGTGCTCCTCGGCGCGCGCGACGCCGCCTCCGGCGCCGCTCGTCGTCATCCCGTCGCCGCGCCGCGGCGAGGTGGTCACGCGGGCCTCGGCCTGAGCGCCGCGCGGCCCGTCGCCGCAGGTCGGACGGGTCAGGCAGCGACGGCCGCAGGCCGCGGAAGCGGCTCGAACAGCGATCCGCCGAACACCCCGCGCCCGGTCCCGGCCGTGGCGAGCAGCGCGTCCTGGCACCGCTGGGCGAGCCGGACCACGGCCGCGCCGTCGGCCGCGTCGCGCGCCGTGGCGATGCGGTCGAGCACGTGCTGGGGCCAGCCGACGACGTCGTCGCGGGCGGCCTCGCACTCGGCGACGAGCTGCGCCCAGCGCGCCGGGTCGACGTCGTCGCGGCCCTGCTCGAGCAACATCACGCCGAGGTGCTCGCACACCGCCTGGACGTTGTGGGGCGTGGCCGGGAAGCCGGCGCGCCTGAGGATCGTCGTCGCGAGGTCGGGCGAGAGCCGCGGGGCCGGTGCGGCCCACGATCCGTGACGCAGCGCGACCGCCACGGTCAGCGCGACGGCCAGCACGGCGACGGTGCCGAGCACGGTTCCCACATGAGCCTCCCCCCGTACCCCGCGACCTGCGGGATGAATCACGTGTCGTCTGCCGAGACCTGGCCGTTACGCGACCGCGACCTCCCGGCGGGGTAGACCGGGGACATGCGCACGCTCGAGGTCACGAAGCTGCGGGACCTGACCGGTCCCGGGCACACCGACGCCTTCGGCATCGGCGGCACCGATCTGGGGGCGGCCGCGACCGCCCCCGACGGGCGCATCGTGGCGGTCTTCGGGGACACGTTCGAGGTCGCCGGGGTCGGCGGGCCGGGCTGGCGCTCGCCGGTGGTCCTCTTCGCCGACCCCGCCTCCGTGCGGACCGGGCTCGAGTGGACCGGCTCGGCGGGGCCCACGCGCGACTACGCCGACCAGGTCGTCACCTACGCGCACGGCGCGCGGGTCGGGGGGCGCCTCGGGGGGCTGGTGGGCGGAACGAAGATCACCACGAAGCTGCCGACCGACGTCATCACCCTCGGCGACACGATGTACCTGCACGTCATGGCCTGCCAGGGCCTCGGCAACGTGCACTGGACCGAGATCCACCGCTCGACCGACGACGGCGTCTCCTGGGAGCCGACCGGCACGTGGTTCCCCGGCGACCTCCACGCCGGGCTGTTCCAGATGCTGACCTGGGAGCTCGGCCCGGACGGCCACGTCTACGCGCTGACCACCGGGTTCCGCCGGGACCAGGGCCTGCTGCTGCACCGCGTGCCCGCCGAGCGTCTGCTCGACCCGGCGGCCTGGGAGGGCTGGGGGTACGCGGACGGGACGTGGGACTGGGGCCGCCCGCCGACGCTCGTCCTGCCCGGTGCGTTCGGCGAGCTCAGCCTGCGGCGCGTCGACGGCCAGTGGTGGCTCGCGGCGTTCGACGCCGGGAACTACCGCGTCGACCTGGTCCCGTTGCCCGACGGCCCGACCACCGACCTGCACCGCGCCGAGCGCCTCACGGTGATCGCGGGGTGCGGGTGGCACGACGAGGACCACCGGCGCGGGCGGGTCGCCCAGCCCTACGGCGGCTACATCCTGCCCGGGTCCACGTCCGACGAGCTGCACCTCGTCGTCAGCCAGTGGAACACCGGCACCAACTGGCCCTACCGCGCGATGCACTTCCGCGCGCGGGTGCGGGGCTGATCACAGCTGGTCACCGTCCCGGCGGCACCTCGCGGGCGGGTCACGACGAACGGCGGTCGTGAGCGACAGCACCACGGGCCGCTAGCCT
>JAQSWW010000143.1 GCA_029266415.1 Actinomycetospora sp.
GGTCGGGCTCGACGCCGCGGCGCGCGCCGGCAACCTCGCCCGGCACCTGCGCGTGCGCCCGCGCGGCCTGCCGCCGCCGGGGTGCGCCGTGGTGCTGCTCGACGACGTGCTCACCACCGGCGCGACGGCGCGGGCCGCCACCGCGCGGCTGGCCGCGGCCGGGCGCCCGGTCGACGTCGTCGTGGTGCTCACGCTGGCGGACCGCCGCGCGCAGCGCGCCCTCGTCCGGGTGGGGCCGACCTCCGGCGCTCCCCGTCACCCGCGCGGACGCCGCGAGGCGGCGTGAAGCCGCCGGCCGTGCGTCGTCCGCCGGCGCGCAACGGGCAGATCGGACCTTCCGCGGAGCGGCCGGTCGACACTACGGTGACGCACCACATCCTGACTCGGTACACGACAGGAGGCGCGAACGTCGCAGTAGACGCGGTCGCCACCGTGGCCGAGGGCACACCGACTCCTCCCCGGCGACCGCGTTTCGTCATCCCCGACCGGGAGGTCGCCAGTGGAGATCGTTACCTGTGGACGCAACGTCGAGGTCCCGGAGCACTTCCGCGAGCACACGTCCGAGAAGCTCGCTCGCCTGGAGCGCTACGACCACAAGATCGTGCGGATGGAGGTCCAGCTCTCCCACGAGCCGAACCCACGCCGCAGCAAGAACTGCCAGCGCGTGGAGATCACCGGTCGCGGACGCGGCCCGGTCGTACGCGGTGAGGGCTGCTCGGCGGACTTCTACTGTGCGCTGGACCAGGCCGTCGCCCGCCTCGAGGCCCGCCTGCGCCGCGCCCACGACCGGCGCCGCGTGAGCCACGGCCGGCGCGTGCCGATCTCGGTGGCCCGGGCGACCAGCGCCCTCACCGACGTCGAGGCGACGGCCGCGGCGACCGGGCTGCTCGAGCGCGACGACGACGCCGCGACCCACGAGATACCCGACGCCTGGCCCGTCGACCTCCCGTCCGCCCGTCCGTCCGCCGACGACACCCCGATCGCGAGCAACGGCACGGGCAGCGACACCGGGACCGCGGACACGGCCGAGGACGGCCACCGGCCGGGGCAGATCGTGCGGCGCAAGGAGCACCACGCGGTGCCCATGACGGTGGACGACGCGCTCTCGCAGATGGAGCTCGTCGGCCACGACTTCTTCCTGTTCGCCGACGCCGCGACCGGTAGGCCGAGCGTGGTCTACCGGCGGCACGGCTACGACTACGGCGTCATCGCCCTCGTCTGAGCCCCCGTCCGGACCGTGAGACACCCGCCCGGGCCCCACCCGGCCCGGGCGGGTGAGCACGCGCCGCCGGTCGGCGCACCGCACGCGCGCGGAGGCCACGTCCCGGGAGCACCTACCATGGGAGGAGGGCCCGTGCCGGCACGCGCCGGGACGGCCCGTACCCGTGGCGCCGATGAGCACGAGCGAGGTCACCAGCGTGGTCCTGAACCGACTGCTGCGCGCCGGCGAGACGCGCACGGTCAAGCGCCTCGGCAAGATCGCGGACTACGTCGACACGTTCGCCGACGAGATCGCCGAGCTGTCCGACGCCGAGCTGCAGGGCAAGACCGACGAGTTCCGTGAGCGCTACGCGGACGGCGAGTCGCTGGACGACCTGCTGCCCGAGGCGTTCGCGGTGGTCCGCGAGGCCGCGTCCCGCACGCTGGGCCAGTTCCACTACCCGGTGCAGATCATGGGTGGCGCGGCGCTGCACGAGGGCAACGTCGCCGAGATGCGCACCGGCGAGGGCAAGACGCTGGTCTCGACGCTGCCCGCGTACCTCAACGCGATCGCCGGCGAGGGCGTCCACGTCGTCACGGTCAACGACTACCTGGCGCAGCGCGACTCCCAGTGGATGGGCCGCGTGCACCGCTTCCTCGGGCTCGAGGTCGGCGCCATCTACTCGGGCATGCCGTCCGACCAGCGCCGCGCGGCCTACCGCGCCGACATCACCTACGGCACGAACAACGAGTTCGGCTTCGACTTCCTGCGCGACAACATGGCCTGGTCGAAGGCCGAGTGCGTGCAGCGCGGCCACGCCTTCGCGATCGTCGACGAGGTCGACTCGATCCTCATCGACGAGGCCCGCACCCCGCTGATCATCTCCGGGCCCGCCGAGCAGAGCGCGCGCTGGTACACCGAGTTCGCGCGCCTCGCCCCGAAGATGACCAAGGACGTCCACTACGAGGTCGACGAGCGCAAGAAGACGATCGGTGTCACCGAGGAGGGCGTGTCCTTCATCGAGGACCAGCTCGGCATCGAGAACCTCTACGAGGCGGCCAACACCCCGCTCGTCGGCTACCTGAACAACGCGATCAAGGTCAAGGAGCTCTTCCTCCGCGACAAGGACTACATCGTCCGCGACGGCGAGGTCCTCATCGTCGACGAGTTCACGGGCCGCGTGCTGCTGGGCCGGCGCTACAACGAGGGCCTGCACCAGGCGATCGAGGCCAAGGAAGGCGTCGAGATCAAGGCCGAGAACCAGACGCTGGCCACGATCACGCTGCAGAACTACTTCCGCCAGTACGAGAAGCTCTGCGGGATGACCGGTACCGCCCAGACCGAGGCGGCGGAGCTCTCGAAGACCTACGGGCTCGGCGTGGTCACCATCCCGACCAACCGGACGCCGCAGCGCCTCGACCAGCCCGATCTGGTCTACAAGACCGAGGCCGCCAAGTTCGAGGCCGTGGCCGACGACGTCGCCGAGCACTTCGAGCGCGGCCAGCCGGTGCTGATCGGCACCACGAGCGTCGAGCGCTCGGAGTACCTGGCCAAGCTGCTCACCCGGCGCGGCGTGGAGCACTCGGTGCTCAACGCCAAGTTCCACGAGCAGGAAGCCCAGATCATCGCCGAGGCCGGGCGCCGGGGGGCGGTCACGGTGGCCACCAACATGGCGGGTCGCGGCACCGACATCGTGCTCGGCGGCAACCCGGACTTCATCGCCGACCAGCGCCTGCGCGCCAAGGGCCTCGACCCCGTCGACTCCCGCGAGGAGTACGAGGCGGCGTGGGACACCACGCTCGCCGAGGTCAAGGACGAGGTCGAGCGCGAGGCCGAGGAGGTCAAGGAGGCCGGCGGCCTCTACGTGCTGGGCACCGAGCGCCACGAGTCGCGGCGCATCGACAACCAGCTGCGCGGCCGCTCCGGCCGCCAGGGCGACCCGGGCGAGTCGCGCTTCTACCTGTCGCTGGGCGACGAGCTGATGCGGCGGTTCAACGGCGCCATGGTCGAGGCGATCATGACCCGCTTCAACCTGCCCGAGGACATGCCCATCGAGGCCAAGATGGTCTCGCGGGCGATCCGCAGCGCCCAGACGCAGGTCGAGCAGCAGAACTTCGAGGCCCGCAAGGACATCCTCGAGTACGACGAGGTGATGAACCAGCAGCGCACGGTGGTCTACGCCGAGCGCCGCCGCGTCCTCGAGGGCGAGAACCTGTCCGACCAGGTCCAGAACATGATCATCGACGTGGTCACCGCCTACGTCGACGGCGCCACCGCCGAGGGCTACAGCGAGGACTGGGACCTCGAGAAGCTCTGGACCGGGCTGGGGCAGCTCTACCCCGTCGGGGTCTCGTGGCAGGACATCGTCGAGGAGCACGACGACATCGACCGCGACCTCCTCGTGGAGGTGCTCACCGCCGACGCGCTGGAGGCCTACGCGCGGCGCGAGGACGAGATCGACCGCATCGCGCCCGAGGGCGGGATGCGCGAGCTGGAGCGCCAGGTGGTGCTGTCGGTGCTCGACCGCAAGTGGCGCGAGCACCTCTACGAGATGGACTACCTCAAGCAGGGCATCGGTCTGCGCGCGATGGCCCAGCGCGACCCCAAGATCGAGTACAAGCGCGAGGGCTACGAGATGTTCACCTCCATGATGGAGGGCATCCGCGAGGAGTCCGTCGCGTTCCTGTTCAACCTGACGATCCACGTCGAGGAGCAGGCGCCGGTCGACGCCGTGCCGGGGGCCAACCCGACGACCGACACCAGCGTGCAGGCCGCGATCACGCCGGAGACCCCCGACCCGCGCACCGGCCAGACGCGCACCACCGCGGGCGCCGCGCCGCTGCCGGTCGACCCGCGGCTCGCCGGCGCGCCCACCGGGGCGATCCCGGTGGCGCAGCGGGCCCCGAGCACCCCGGCGGGCCCGAGCGCCCCGCCCCCGCCCCCGGCCGGGCCGTCGACCCCGGCCGCGCCCGCCGCGCGCGGGGGACGGAACCGTCCGGGCCGCGGGCCCGGTGGGGGCACCCAGCGTCCGGGCGACCAGGGCCGGCGCGGACAGGGCAACGGCCAGCGCGCCGGCGCCCACGCCGCGCCCGACTCCGGCCCGCCCACGGCCGCGGGGCCGGCGCTCTCGCAGCTCGGCCAGGAGTCGATGCCGAGCGCGTTCCGGGGCGCCGGGCTGGGCGGCCAGCGCCCGCAGCAGCTCGACTACACGGGTCCCGACGAGGACGGCCACGCCGCCCGGCACGCCGCGGGCGACCAGCCCGCGACCCGGGCGGCGCGCGCCAACCCGAACCAGGCGCGCCGCTCGGACACCCCGTCGCGGAACTCGCCCTGCCCGTGCGGGTCGGGACGCAAGTACAAGCAGTGCCACGGGGCCCCGCCCCGGTAGTCGCGGCGGTCACCCGGTGCGCAGGGCGACGAGGCGCCAGCGCCCGGGGTCGTCGGGCCCGTCGTCGTCGCGCTCGAGCCGGGCGGCGAGGGCCCGGACCCGGTCGCGGCCGTGCACCACGGCCGCGACCTCCACCGCGCGCAGGTCGACCGCGCACACCCGCAGCCCGCGCAGCCCCGCGCCGGAGACGCCTGGTGCCCGAGCCGGCCGCGGGGGCGTCGCTCCGGGTCGCGGTGCTGCGCGCACCAGTGTCGCGAGCGCGGCGGGGGCGAGCAGCCCGTCGAGGTGCGCGGGCGGCCGGCGCCCGGCGAGCACGTCCGCGACGGCCGTGAGCAGGCGCGCCGCCACCGGGCGCAGCGCGGCGGCGACGCCGTCCAGGTCGTCCTGGGCCTGACGGGTGCGGGCGCCCGGATCGGCACCGGGCGGGGGCGCCGGCCGCGGGTGGCGGGGGAGCACCTCGGCCAGCGGGCGGACCCGGGGGACGGGCACCTCGCCGACCCGGCGCACGCGCGCGGGGGCGAGTGAGGGGGCGGGCGGCACGACGGCCACAGGGTCCTCCCGGGCGGCGTGACGGGGCGCGCGGACGCTCCGTCGGTGGCGGCGCCCGGGGGAGGACCGGGCTCGTGGCGACCCGGGCCACGGTAGGCGGGCCCGGCCGCCGGCGGGGCGCGTTCGGCGAGGTCGGCCTCAGCCGCGGCGGCGCGCGAGCTCGAAGCAGGCGACGGTGGCCGCACAGGCCGCGTTGAGCGACTCCACGCCCGCGGTCAGGGGGATGCTCAGCGTGCCGTGCAGCTCGGCGCGCACGGCGTCGGTGAGCCCGTCGGTCTCGCCACCCACCACCAGCGCGACCCGCCCGGGCAGCTCGGCGGTGAACAGCGACGCCTCGGCGTCGCCGTCCAGGCCGTAGAGCACGAAACCGGCCTCGGCGAGAGCGGCGAGGCCGTCGGCCGCGGTGCGCGCCCGCAGGACGGGGGCCTGGAACGCCACGCCGGCCGAGGCCTTGACCACCAGCGGGTCGATCGACGGCGCGCCCCGTCGTGGCAGGAGCACGCCCTCGAGCCCCGCCCCGGTGGCCGAGCGCAGGATCATGCCGACGTTGGCGGGGTTGGTGAGGCCGTCGAGCACGAGCACCCGGGCGTCGGCGGCCTCGTGCAGGTCGGCGAGGAAGTGCTCCAGCGGCCGCATGCGCGGGGCGACGACGTCGGCGAGCACGCCCTGGTCCTGGCGTCCGTTGCCGGCGAGGACCTTCACACGCTGCGCCGAGGCGCGCTGCAGCTCCAGCCCGCGGGCCCGCGCGGCCTCGGTGAAGGTGCGCACGGCGCCGCGGTCGACGCCCTCGGCCAGCACCACCTTGTCGACCACCAGCGCCGGGTCCCCCAGCGCCTCGAGCACCGGCTTGCGCCCGTACACCGTCACGAAGGCGTCCTTCGGCGAGACGGGCCGGTCGGGGCCCGACGGGGCGGGTGAGGGCGTCATCACCTCCAGCCTGGCAGAGGTGCCGACCCCCGGCCGCCCGCCCGGCCCTGTGCGACGATCGCGCCCATGCCGGACCGCCTGTCGGCGCTGGATGCGTCCTTCCTCTACATGGACCAACCGACGACGCCGATGCACGTCGGGAGCGTGTCCATCTTCCGCAAGCCGCGCTCCGGGTTCGACTACGACGGGCTCGTCGACCTCATCTCCAGCCGCATCGGCCTGGTCCCGCGCTACCGCCAGAAGATCCGCGAGGTGCCCGGGCGCATGGCGCGGCCGGTGTGGATCGACGACGTCGACTTCGACGTCACCTACCACGTGCGGCGCTCCGCGTTGCCCTCGCCGGGCACCGACCGGGCGCTCAACGACCTCGTGGCCCGGCTCATGTCGCGCCCGCTGGACCACACCCGGCCGCTGTGGGAGATGTACCTGGTCGACGGCCTGGCCGGCGGCCGGGTCGCGCTCGTGACCAAGACCCACCAGGCGATGGTCGACGGCGTCGCGTCCATCGACATCGGCCAGGTCGTGCTCGACGACACCGCGTCCGGGCGCCGCACCCCCGAGGACGACTGGGTGGCGCGCCGCGAGCCCACCTCGTGGCGGCTGGTCTACGACGCGGTCGGCGAGGCGGTGGCCCGGCCCGGCAACGCCGTGGAGGCCGCGCGCGACGCGGTGCGCGACGCCGCCGACACCGTCACCAAGGTCGCGGACGTGGCCGGCGGGCTGTTCTCCGCGGTGCGCGCGGCCGTGCGACCGGCCCCGGTGAGCCCGCTCAACGTGCCGATCTCCACCCAGCGGCGCTTCGCGACGGCGCGCACCGATCTCGAGGACTACCGGGCGGTGCGGCGCGCCCACGGCGGCACGATCAACGACGTCGTGCTCGCCGTGGTGTCCGGGGCGCTGCGCAACTGGCTGCTTTCCCGCGGGGCGACGGTCTCGCCCACCACCACGATGCGCGCGATGGTGCCGCTGTCGGTGCGCGGCGACGCCGAGACCACGGGCTCGATCGCCGGCGCCGGGCTGCTGGGCAACCAGATCGCGTCGTTCCTCGTCGACCTGCCCGTCGGCGAGCCGAACCCCGTGCTGCGCATGCACCACGTCGCGCACGCGATGCGCGAGCACAAGGAGTCCGGCCAGTCGGTGGGCGCGAACGCGCTGGTGCGGGTGGGCGGGTTCGCGCCGCCGACGCTGCATGCGCTGGGCGCGCGGGCCGCCAACGGGTTCGCGCGCCGGCTGTTCAACCTCGTCGTGTCGAACGTCCCGGGCCCGCAGCACGCGCTGTACGCGGCGGGGGCGAGGCTGCTGGAGATGTACCCGGTGGTGCCGCTGGCGAAGGGTCAGTCGCTGGCCGTGGGCCTGACCTCGTACGACGGTGGCGTGTTCTACGGCTTCAACGCCGACCGGGACTCGATGTCCGACGTCGACGAGCTGGGCGAGCTGGTGACCGAGTCGCTGGCCGAGCTCGTCGCGACCGTGCCGAAGGGGTCGTGGCGGTGAGCTTCGGACTGGTGTTGGGCACCGGGGGGTCGTTGGGCTACGCGTGGATGGTGGCCGCCCTGTCGACGTGGGAGCAGGCCACGGGCCGTGACGCCCGCGACGCCGACGTACTCGTGGGCACGTCGGCGGGCTCGGTGGTCTCGGCGGCGCTGGCCAGCGGGGTCTCGGTGCCGGAGATGCTCGCGAGCCTGCTCGACCCGCCCCCGCCGAAGCCGCGGCCGGCCGGCGCGTCCCGATCGGCGGCCCGGCGGGGGCTGCCGCCGGTGCCCCGCGTCGGCCCGGGCTCGCTGCGCCTGCTCGGCCAGATCGCGCGCCGGCCGCGTCGCTACCCGCCGTTGGCGTTCGGGGCGGCGCTGCTGCCCACCGGCCGCGGCGACACCACCGGCCTGCACCGGTGGGCGACGAAGTGGGCGCGCGAGACGTGGCCCGAGCACCCCCAGGTGCGCATCGTCGCCATGGACTACGACAGCGGGGCGCGCGTGCCGTTCGGCCGTCCCGGCGCCCCGGTGGCATCGATGGCGGAGGCGGCGACGGCGTCGTGCGCGGTGCCGGCCTGGTTCTCCCCGGTGCGCATCGGCGGGCGGCGCTACGTCGACGGCGGTGTCTGCTCGGCGACGTCGGCCGACCTCCTGCTCGACGCCGACCTGCCCCGCGTCGACGAGGCCCTCGTGCTCGTGCCGCTGGCGCGGTCGGGGACGACGCCGAAGCCGTGGTCGGACCCCGTGGGGGCCACTGACGGCTGGTTGCGCGGCCTGATCGGCGGGCGGTCCGGCCACGAGGTGCGACGGTTGCGCGGCGCCGGGATCACGGTGACCGAGCACGCCCCGGGCGCCGAGGACCGGGCCGTGACCGGCTGGAACGTCATGGACCCGCGCAAGCAGGCCGAGGTCGCGCAGGTCGCCCTGCGCACCACGGCGGCCCGGTGGGCCGAGCTCGAGACAGGAGACCGTTGAGGATCTACGTCCCGTCCACCGTGGCCGGTCTGCGCCGGCTGCTCGACAGCGGGCAGTTGCAGCCCCTGTCGGGCACGGCGTTCGCCCTGACCCCGCGGTTGAGGGAGGCCTACGCGGCCGGTGACGACGAGGAGCTCGAGTACGTCGCCATGTCCGAGGCGGCGCGGGCCTCGCTGCGGTTGCTCTCGCTGGAGCTCGCCGAGGATCCGGAGACCCCGCCCCGGCGCGCCGTGGTGAGCGCGGACGTCCACGACGTCACCCTGCGCCCCGACCTCGACGACGCCGTGGTGCGGGTGGCCGGGCCGATCCCGATGGCGCGGCTCGCCGCCGTGCACCTGGACCTCGTCGACGCGGCCGACGCCGTGCGGGCGGCCGTGGCGGCCGTGGACGCGGCCGACCTCGGGGACCCCGACGCCGAGTTCACCCTGGGGGAGGCCGAGGGCCACGAGCTGGCCTGGTACGGCGTGCAGGAGCTTCCGTTCGTGCTGGAGCTGATGTAGCACCTGCGGGGGAGGCGGGATCCGGGCCCCGGGAGGGGATTGATTCGCCGGGCCGGCACGCGTTCTACCGTCGTGCCCATGACGGACGCGCGATGGCGCGCGGTGGGGCGCCACCTCGGGGCGGGTCTGGGGCTGCTGCCGGCGTCGCTGGGCGAGCTCGGCCGGCTGCTGCGGGGGGAGCCGACGCAGGCGGTCCTCGTGGCGCGGCGGCACGCGCTCGGTGAGCGGGCGACGGCGTCCGGGGGCCGGGTGGGCGTCGCCCGGGTCGCGGTCCACGCGGTGCTCGGCATTCTGCTCGGGGCCTTCTTCTGGTGGCTGGCGGCCACGGCGGTGCTGGCCACGGCACGGGGGCCGTTCTACGGGTTGGTCGACTCCGGGCCCTACGGCGACTCCTGGGGCGGACCGGGACTGACCGGGGCCTGGGCCGTGCACGCGGGGGTGTGGGTGCTCGTGGTGGCCGTCCTCGGCCTGCTCTGGTGGGGGCTCGTCACGCTGCACGCCCGGAGCACGGAGCACCTCCTCGGGGTCCGGCGCCGGGGGTGGGCCGTGCCGGCCGCGGTGCTGGTGGCGCTGGCGTCGGGGGTGCTGGTGGTCTCGTGGGTGCAGCAGATCTGAGCGAACGGCCTGTGGTTGTCGGGGGTGCTCGCTAGACTCGAACACGTGTTCGATGATGGTTGGCTGGTGGTGCCGGCGGGGCTGGAGGAGCTCCCCGCGGGCGCCGCGCAGGCCGGCGTGTTGGAGGGCCTGGACCCGGCGCGGGTGTCGCCGTTCGACACGCTGCGGCTGGTGGCCGCGCAGCGCCGTCAGCTCGCCCACCAGCAGGCCTGTTCCACGCGTGTGCCCGGGAGGCGGCGTGGGCCGACCCGCAGGCCCCGGGTGGGCGCGCGGAGCGCGACACCGCGGGGGCGGGGGATGAGCTGCGGGCGGTGCTGGCGGCGTCGCGCACGGCGGTCGCCCGGCTGCTCGAGGTGGCCGACGGCGCGGCCCGGTGTCCGCGGCTGGGGCAGGTGTGCCGGGCGGGGGGGCATCGACGAGGCGCGGGTGGCGATCCTGGTGCGCTGGACCGCGGCGTTGTCGGCCGAGCACGCCGGCGAGGTGATCGAGCGGCTGGTCGACGAGGCGGCGGGGTTGACCCCGTCGCGGTTGATCGATCGGGAGCAGGCGTTGGCGAAGGCGCTGGATCCGGGGTGGGCGCAGAAGCTGTACCGGCAGGCGCGGCGGCAGCGTCGGGTGCGGGCGCGGTGCACCGAGGCGGGCACGGTGAACCTCTCGGCGCTGGATCTCCCGTTGGAGGACGGGGTGCGCTCGGTGCGGCGGCTGCACGCGGTGGCGGCGCGGGTGCAGGCGGCGGGGCATCCGGGGTTGATCGACACCATCCGCGCGGATGTGATCTGCGCGTTGCTGCACCCGCGCAGCGCCGGGGCCAGCGACGAGGAGATCGGGGCCTGTCGGATGACCTGTGTACAAGATCGTCCTTGATATGGATGGAGTACACAGATGACCATGGTCGGCGAGCGGGACAGCGGTGAGGTGGATCCGGTGCGGGCCGCGGTCAACGACATGCTCGAAGCGGGGCTTCTCGACTCGGTGATGGAGCAGGCGGCGGCCGGGGAGCTGGCGCTGACCGGTGAGGGCGGGTTCCTGCCCGAGCTGGTGCGCTCGGTGCTGGAGCGGGGCCTGGCCACCGAGCTGACCGAGCACCTGGGCTACGAGAAGGGCGACCCGGCCGGGCGGGGCTCACCGAACTCGCGCAACGGCACCACGCCGAAGACCCTCGGCACTGAGGTCGGGCCGGTGCCGCTGGCGGTGCCGCGGGACCGGGGCGGGTCGTTCGAGCCGCGGCTGGTCCCCAAGGGCCAGCGTCGCGCCGGCGGCCTCGACGACATGATCATCTCGTTGTACGCGGGCGGGATGCCCGTGCGCGACATCGGGCTCGAGCGCACGATCGGCACCGAGCTCTCCCACGACACGATCTCCAAGATCACCGATTCGGTGCTCGAGGAGGTCAAGGCCTGGCAGGCCCGCCCGCTGGAGGAGATCTACCCGATCATCTACCTGGACGCGCTGGTGGTGAAGGTCCGCGACGGCCACCAGGTCCGCAACCGCTCGGCCTACATCGCCGTCGGGGTCGACCTCGACGGGATGAAGCACGTGCTGGGGATCTGGGTGCAGGCCGGCGAGGGCGCGAAGTTCTGGGCCGGGGTCTGCGCCGAGCTGCGTAACCGCGGGGTCCGCGACGTGCTGATCGTGTGCTGCGACGGTCTCAAGGGCTTCCCGGCGGCGGTCGAGGCGACGCTGGATTGGGGCTGGCCGCAGACCAC
>JAQSWW010000144.1 GCA_029266415.1 Actinomycetospora sp.
CGTTCCCGTCGCCGCGCCGGCTGTCGCGACCGCCACCGAGGCCGGCGGTGTCGCCGCCGCGAGGGCGGCGGCGGGCATCGGGGGGGGCGGCAGGACCGGCCGGTGGGCGCCGCCCGGGCCGCCGCCGGGCGGCGGGGCGAACTCGGGGCGCAGGGTCGGGAAGAGGATGACCTCGCGGATCGAGTCGACGCTGGCCAGCAGCATCACGAGTCGGTCGATGCCGATCCCCAGCCCGCCGGTGGGCGGCATCCCGTACTCGAGGGCGCGGACGTAGTCGAGGTCGATGTCGCCGGCCTCGGGGTCGCCGTCGCGCTTGGCCTGCGCCTCCTCCTCGAACGCGGCCATCTGCTCGACCGGGTCGTTCTGCTCGGAGTAGGCGTTGCACAGCTCGAAGCCGGCGACGATCAGCTCGAAGCGCTCGCTGTAGGCCGGGTCCTCGCGGTGGGCGCGGGCCAGCGGCGAGACCTCGCGCGGGTAGTCGATGCAGAAGACGGGGCCCACGACGTCGTGCTGGACGCGCTCGTCGTAGACCTCCTTCATCAGCCGGCCCGCGCCCCAGCCCTGCTCCCAGGCGATGCCGAGCCCGTCGAGCACCGTCCGGGCCTCGGCGATCGGCATGTCCGGGTGCATCACCGCACCGGTCTTCTCGGTGATCATGTCGGCGAAGCGGCGGCGCGGCCACGGCGGACGGACGTCGATCTCCTGGCCCTGGTACCGGACGGTGAGGTCGTCCCCGAGCGCGGCGTGCGCGGCGGCCACGACCATGCCCTCGGTCAGGTCCATCATGTCGTGGTAGTCGGCGAAGGCCTGGTAAGCCTCCAGCATCGTGAACTCGGGGTTGTGCCGGGTGTCGACGCCCTCGTTGCGGAACACCCGCCCGAGCTCGAACACCCGCTCCATGCCGCCCACGATCAGCCGCTTGAGGTGCAGCTCGAGGGCGATCCGCAGGTACATGTCGAGGTCGAGCGCGTTGTGGTGGGTGACGAACGGCCGCGCCGACGCGCCGCCCTGGATGCTCTGCAGCACCGGGCCCTCGACCTCGGTGAAGCCGGCGCCCGCGAGGTGCTCGCGGATCGCCCGCACCGCCGCGTGGCGGATGCGGAAGATCTCGCGGGTGCGTTCGTTGACCTCGAGGTCGGCGTAGCGCTGGCGGTAGCGCGTCTCGACGTCGGCGAGGCCGTGGTGGCCGCCGGCCGGCGGCCGCAGCGCCTTCGCGAGCAGCGCGCACTCGTCGACGCGGATCGAGAGCTCGCCGCGGCGGGTGGTCATCACCGTGCCGCGCACGCCGACCCAGTCGCCGCGGTCGAGGTCGTCGATCGCGGCGTGGGCGTCGTGCCCGACGACCGCCGTGTCGACGAAGAGCTGGATGGCGCCCGAGCGGTCGCGCAGCGTCCCGAAGCTCAATCCGCCCTGGCGGCGCAGGCCCATGAGCCGCCCGGCGACGCACACCTGCTCGGTGGTGACCGTGTCCGGCGGGAGGTCGGGGTGCGCGGCGCGGATGTCGGCGAGCGCGTGGTCCACCGGCCAGCGGTAGGGCTCGGTCTCGCCGGCGGCGCGGCGGGCGGCGAGCTTGGCGGCCCGGATGTCCTGCTGACCGAGGTGCACGCCGTGGTCGTCCCCGCCCTCGTGGTCGGGGTGGGGAGCCGCCTCGGGATCGGGGCCCGGATCGGCGTGGGCGTCCCTGGGGGCGTCCATGGTCAGCGTGC
The DNA here is from genome assembly GCA_029266415.1 of Actinomycetospora sp. GTDB lineage: Bacteria > Actinomycetota > Actinomycetes > Mycobacteriales > Pseudonocardiaceae > Actinomycetospora. Next base: position 1,707 of record JAQSWW010000144.1, read on the forward strand.
TCCCTCCTGCTCGCGGGGTGCCGGATCGGGACCCGGGGGGTCGTCGGTCGGGGCGTTCGGGCGGCCCGCGACGGCGTCCACCACGGCGTCCCAGCGCCGCCGGTCCTGCTCGGGGAAGCGCCGTCGCGCCCGCAGGTCCTTGCTCGAGCCCTCGGGGTAGCGCCGTCGCGCCCACGGCGAGGTCGGGCGCGCGAGGCGCACGGCGCCGACCAGGGCCACCACGGGGACGAGGAACCCGAGCAGCCCGAGCAGGAAGCGGCCCTTCGCGAGCGCGACGATCGCCAGCAGCCCGTTGACGACGATCGTCGCGACGAGGACCACCACGCCGTCGCCGGTGTCGGGATCGAAGGGGTTGGCGCCCAGCACGAGCAGGGCCATGAGCGCGCCGACGACGAACACGGCGTCCACCGACAGGCGTCCCTCGCGCTCCCAGTACACGTCCGAGAGGTGCAGCCACAGGGCGAACTCGTCGAGGGCCAGCGCCGCGCCCGCGCCGAACAGCGCGGCGAGCACGTACTGCCAGGGCGGCTCGGGCCGGTAGGTGAACTCGCCGACGCCGGCGATCAGCATCCCGAAGATGCCCCACACGAGGTGGTGCAGGTGCACACCGCCCACCGACTGGTTCCGGAACGGCCCCTTGCCCGCCCGGATCAGCCGCACGACCAGGCGCGTGGCGAGGAAGACGACGACGAACGAGCCGAGCATCCAGGCGGCCGCGCCGCGGCCCTGCAGGTCGAGGGTGAAGGTCACTTCCACGACGACACCGCCTTCTCGGGCCCCGGCGTGGCGATCGCGGCCGACGAGCGCGAGAGCGCGACCGTGGCGGCGACCATGAGGACGACGACCACGCCGATCAGGCCCCACTCGAGGCCGTCGGCGAGCACCTGCTCACCGAGCACCGCGACGCCGAGGACGGCGGCGGCCACCGGCTCGCCGACCGTCACCGCGGGCAGCGAGGCCGCGAGCGGGCCGGCGCCGAACGCCGCCTGCTGCAGCAGCGTGCCGCCGACGGCCGAGGCGATCAACGCCCAGGTCTCCCAGGCCGTGAGCAGGGCGATCGGGCCCTCGCCCAGCAGGTCGACCACGGACTTGGTCAGGGCGGCGGTGAGGCCGTAGAGCAGGCCGGTGCCCACGGCGAGCAGCGCCGCCCGGCGGGGCCCGCGACGGCGTCCGGCCAGCAGCACGCAGGCCACGAGCACGACGGCGAGCACGGCCAGGGCGGGCAGCCAGGACCGCAGCGGCGCCTGGTCGACGCCCGCGGTCGGCTCGCCGACGACCACGAAGAGGGCGAGGGCGGCGACGAGCACGAGGGCCCACCGCACCTCGGGGCGACCGATGCGCCGGCCGTTCATCCACGCCTCCAGGGGCAGGGCGAACAGCACGGTGGTGACGAGCAGGGGCTGGACGAGCAGCAGGGAGCCGACGCCGAGCGCCGCGGCCTGCACGACGAAGCCGCCGGTGTCGCCCGCCGTGCCCGCCCACCAGCGCGGGGAGCGCACGAGCCGGGCCAGGAGGCGCCCGCCGCGGGCCTCGTCGTCGGGCACGTCGGCCGCCGCGCCGCGCTGGGCCACCGACGCGATCGCGAAGAGGAGGGCGGCCAGGATCGCCAGCGCGCCCGCGAGGAGGGTCACGTCGGCACCCGGTCGACCGTCACCCGGTCAGTGCAGCACCAGCCTGGTACGGAAAGCGACAGGATCTCCAGCAGCTCACCCGATCGGTGCAGACGATCACTGGACGCCCCACCGGGAGCTGTCGCGCAGGTGACACCCCGTGCCCCGTGGAGCGGCCACCCGGGCACCGTCGTCGCCCTGCGACGATGTCCGGGATGCGTCTGTCCGTGGCCGTCGCCGCCACCGCCCTGCCGGCCGTCGCGCTGGCCGTCCTGGGGACCTCGCACCCGGTGGCACTCACGCCCGAGTCGGCGCCCTGGTGGCGAGACCTGCACGTCATCGGCCTGGTGCTCTTCCCCCTGCTCGCGCTGGGGCCGTGGGCCGTGGTGCGGGTCGCCCGTCCCGCCGGCCCCGTCGGGTGGGTGCTCGAGGGCCTCGCCGTCGTCCTGGGCCTGGTCTACACGAGCTTCTACACCGCGCTCGACGCGCTCGCCGGGATCGGCGGCGGCCACGAGACCATGCGCCTCGGGCCCGGGCCCTGGGTGTCGTCGCTGTTCGAGATCGCCGACCTCGTCGTGCTGCCCGGCGTGTACGCCTACCTCGCGGCCACGCTGCTCGCGGCCGGGCTGGCGCTCGTCCGCGCCCCCGGCGCCTGGCGGCTGCTCGCCGGGGTCGGCGCCGTGTTCGCCGTCGTCGGCGCGTGGTCGTTCCTCACCAGCCACATCTACTGGCCCTTCGGGGTCGCGACGATGGTGATGCTGGGTCTCGGGCACACGGCGCTGGCCGTGGCCGCGGCACGCCGCCCGGCGGCCCCCCGCCGCCACGCGGCGGCGCCGGCGGCGGGACACGCGGCCGTGGCGCCGTCGCGGGGCCGCTGAGGGCCCCGCCCACCCAGCTCCACGGACCGATCCACGACCGTCCCTCGACGCGTGTCCCGCGCGTCCGCTTCCATGGCCGTCGTGCCCCGCCGCCTCACCCGCCTGCGTCACGCCCTCGACGTCCGCCTGGTCCGCGCCGTCGAACGCGCCATCGACGCCCGCGTGACGCCCCGCCTCGACGCCCTCGAGGCCCGGGCGCGGGAGCACGCGGCGTCGCTGGCCGCCGTGCGCGCCGAGATCGCGGCCCTGTCGGCCGACCTGCACGCCCGAGAGGTGCGCGAGCGCCGCGACATGCTCGCCGCGGGCGAGCGGGACGCCGTGGCGTCGAGCGCGCGGTTCGTGCGCGACGCGATGCCCGGTGCCCGCACGTTCCCCGACCCGGCCGCGACCCTGGTGCACGCCCTCGGGCTCGCCCCGCGCGGCGGGATGGCGCTGGAGTTCGGGGTCTACACGGGCACCACGCTGCGCGCGATCGCGGACGCCCGCGGCGACGGCCAGGTGTACGGCTTCGACTCGTTCCAGGGTCTGCCCGAGGACTGGCGCGCCGGGTTCGCCGCGGGCGCGTTCGCGGTCACCGAGCCGCCGGAGGTGCCCGGGGCCGAGCTCGTCACCGGCTGGTTCGCCGACACGCTGCCGGCGTTCCTCGACGCGCACCCCGGCCCCGTGGACCTCCTGCACCTCGACGCCGACCTCTACTCCTCGACGGCCACGGTGCTCGAGCTCGTCGGCCCCAGGCTGCGGCCCGGGTCGGTCGTCGTGTTCGACGAGTACCTCAACCACCCCGGGTGGGAGGACGGCGAGCACCGCGCCTGGACCGAGTACCGGGAGCGCACCGGCACCGGCGCCACGTACGAGGCCTTCACACACGACAACGAGCAGGTGGTCGTGGTGATCACCTCGGTGCCCGACGAGGTGGCCGACCAGGTGGCGTCGATCCCCGCCGCGCGGGGTGGTGACACCACCACGGGTGCCGACCGCTGATCCACAGCGGCCGACCACCGGGCGTCCGGACGGCGCTCGCGGTGGGCCGGTCGCCGCGCGGGGCGCTCGTCCTGGTGGACCTGGGGTGTGCGCCGCCGGGCGGCAGGGGACAGTCGGGAGCGATGACCTCCACCGCCGAGCGCCCCACGGCCGGCAGCCCCGCCGTGCCGGGCACCGGGGCGCGGCAGCCGAGCGACGGGTCGCGGTTCCGGCCCGAGATCGAGGGCCTGCGGGCCGTCGCGTCGCTCCTGGTCGTGATCTACCACGTGTGGATCGGGCGAGTGTCGGGCGGCGTCGACGTCTTCTTCGCGCTCACCGGCTTCCTCGCCGCGGGCCAGCTCGTGCGCGCCACGGAGCGCGGTGGCCTCGACCTCGTCGGGCAGTGGGGTCGCACGCTGCGCCGCCTCGTACCGCCCGCGGCCGTGGTCCTCGCCGGCACGGTCGTCGCGAGCATCGTCCTGCTGCCCGAGTCGCGGTGGCCGCAGGCGGTGCGCGAGCTGGTGGCGTCGGCGTTCTTCGTCGAGAACTGGCGCCTGGCCGCCGACTCCGTCGACTACTACGCCTCGCGCGACTCCGCGAGCGTCGTCCAGCACTTCTGGTCGCTGTCGATCCAGGGCCAGTTCGCGATCGTCTTCCCGCTGGTCGTCGTCGCGACGACCCTGCTGGCCCGCCGCGTCGGGATCGCTGCGCGCCCGGCCGTGAACGCCCTGCTGCTCGCCGCCACCGCGGTCTCGCTGGTGTGGTCGGTGACGAGCACCGCGGCCGACCAGACCTACGCGTACTTCGACGCGCTCGCCCGCGTCTGGGAGTTCACGCTCGGCGGGCTGCTCGCCCTGCACCTGCACCGGCTGCGGCTGCCCACCTGGGCCGGGGTGGTCGCCGGGTGGGCCGGGCTCGTCGGTCTCGCGGCCTGCGGGGTGCTCCTCGACGTCGAGGGCGGCTTCCCCGGCTACCTCGCCCTGTGGCCGGTGACCTGCGCCGCGATGGTGATCGTCGCCGGCGACACCGACCACCGTCTGGGCACGTCCCGCCTGCTCGCGTCCCGGCCGTTGCCGTACCTCGGCAGCATCAGCTTCCCGCTCTACCTGTGGCACTGGCCGGTGCTGCTGCTCGCCTCGGCGACGTTCCACGTGTCCGAGCCGGGGCTCCTGCTCGGGCTGGCCGTCGTCGGGTCCTCCCTGCTGCTGGCCGCCGGCACGCGCCACCTCGTCGAGGACCCGCTGCTGCGGCGCCGGCGAGTCCGCCCCGGTCCCCTGCGTGACCACCGGGCGGCCGCCCTGGCGCTCGCTCCGGTCCTCGTCCTGGCCATGGCCTGGCACGGCGTGACGGTGGCCCGCTCCGCCCCGTCGGGCGTGGCCGGCGACCCCGACCACCCCGGCGCGGCAGCGCGCGTCGCCGGGTTCGTCGACCGCGGGTCGCCGGACGCCGAGCCGATCCCGGCCGCGGTGTCGGCGTACGAGGACTGGGTGCCCTACCGCGACGAGGGCACGGGCTGCACCGGCGTCCCCGACCGGCCCGCCCTCGAGCTGTGCACCTACGTCCCCGCGCCCGACCCGGCCGCCCGGACGATCGTCGTCGTCGGCGACTCCCACATGCAGCAGTTCCTGCCCGCCGTCGCCCCGATCGCACGAGAGCGCGGCTGGCGGGTGCAGACGCTCATCCGGCCCGGGTGCCCGCTGTCGACCACCGCCGAGTCGAACCCCGGCGAGGCCGACTGCATCACCTGGAACGCCGACGCGCTGGACGCGCTCGCCGCCGCCCGCCCGGCCCTCGTGGTCGCGCAGGCCACCCACGACGTCCGCCTGGGCCGCACGGAGGCGACGACGCCGGAGATGGTCGAGGCCTGGGGCCGCCTGGCGGCCGCGGGCGTCCCGGTGCTCGGCGTGCGCGACAACCCCCGCTTCGCGTACGGGCCGCCGAGCTGCGTCGACAGCTACGGGCGCGGCGCCCCGGAGTGCGACGTGCCCCGCGCCGACCTCTACCCGGAGGGCGTGGAGCTGCCCCCGGGCACACCGTCGACCGTCTCGCTGCTCGACCTCTCCGACGTCGTGTGCCTGCCCACCGTGTGCCCGCCGGAGATCGGCCGCGTCATGGCCTACCTCGACGACAACCACCTCACGGCCACCTTCACGGCCTCGCTGGCCCCCGTGGTGGGCCCGCGGATCGCCGCCCTGATCGGGTCCTGACGCTCGCCCCTACCCTGGAGGCATGACCGACGTCGCCGCCCGCTCGACGACGCGCCCGGAGCGCCCGGCAGGGGAGGCGGCGCGCCTGGTCGTGGCCCGCGGACTCTTCGCCGGGCCGCTGCCCGAGGTGCCCGAGGAGCTCTACGCCGAGGTGCACCACGGACGCGCGGAGCGCCGGCGTCACCACCTGCGGGTCGCCGCGGACAGCCACGTCGGCACCAACACCTACTTCGGTCGCTTCCCGGCGAGCTACTGGCAGCGCTGGACGACCGCGCGCGAGGTGCGCTTCGAGGCGCACACCCGCGGCACCGGGCGGGTGCTGCTGCGGGCGTCGGACACCAACGGCGTCCCGCGCACGCTCGCGGTCCACGACGCCGGCCCCGGCGAGGTGCGGCTCTCCGCGCCCCTCGACCGCTTCCTCGACGGGGGCGGGCTCTGGGTGGAGGTCGTCACGGGCGACGACGAGCTGCTCGTGCACGACGCCCGGTGGACCGTCGCGGCGCCCGCCGCCGACCGCGGAACCTCGGTGGTCGTCTGCACCCACAACCGCGCCGACGACTGCGTCGCCACCCTGCGCGCCCTGACCGCCGAGCCGGACGTCGTCGGCCTGCTCGACGCGGTGGTGGTGGTCGACCAGGGCACCGACCGCATCGACACCCGCGAGGGGTTCGCCGACGTCGCGGCCCGCCTGGGCGAGCGCTTCCGCTACCTGCCGCAGCCCAACCTCGGCGGCTCGGGCGGCTTCACGCGCGGGCTCTACGAGGTCGTCGAGCACGGCGGGCGCACGGACGTCGACGTGCTGTTCATGGACGACGACATCCGCTGCGAGCCCGAGGTCGTCGTGCGGCTCGCCACGTTCGGCCGTTGCGTCGCCGACCCGACGATCGTCGGCGCGCAGATGCTCAACCTGCTGCACCCCACCCAGGTGCTCGCCGGCGCCGAGTACGCGGTGCTCACCGACCTGAGCAACGGGCACGTCAGCCCGGGAGCGGTGGGTGAGTCCGACGTCACCACGTTCTTCGCCGACGGCACCAAGAACGTGCAGGACCGCAGGGTCGACGCGGGCTACACGGGCTGGTGGTCCTGCCTGATCCCGGCCGAGCTCGTGCGCCGGGCCGGCTACCCGCTGCCGCTGTTCTTCCAGTGGGACGACGTCGAGTACTGCTACCGCGCCCGCGCTCACGGGGTGCCCACCGTCACCCTGCCCGGCGCCGGGGTGTGGCACGCCGACTTCCCGTGGAAGGACTGGGACGACTGGCACCGGTACTTCAACCTCCGCAACGCCATGATCACGGCGGCGTTGCACTCGCCGTTCCCGGTCCGCCACGTCACCGCTGTGCTCGGCGACCTCCTGGGGCGCTACCTCGTCGCGATGAACTACGGGCTGGCCGCGAGCCTCGTCCGCGCCGTGGAGGACTTCCTCGCGGGACCCGAGGTGCTCGACGACGGCGGCGTCGCCGCGGTCGCCGCCGTCCGGGGCCTGCGCGCCGTGCACGGCGAGACGGTCGCGCACCGCGTCACGGACGCTCCCGGCTTCGGGCCCACCGAGATGGAGATCGTGCGCAGCGGGCCGGCGCCCAGCCTCACGGGCCTCGTCATGGCCAAGCGCGTCCTGCAGCAGGGCCTGGGGCGCACGCCCTTCCACGCCGGGCTCGTGGGCGCGGGCGAGGCCCACTGGTGGCACGTCTCCCTGTTCGACCGCGTCGCGGTCACCGACGCCGGCCAGGGCGGTGTCCGCCTGCGCCGCCGCGACCCTGCGGCGCTCCGGACGCTGGGACGGCAGGGCGCCCGCGCGCTGTGGCGGTTCGCCCGTGAGGGCGGTACGGCCGCGCAACGCTGGCGGGACGCCGCTCCCGCACTCACCGCGGCCGACAACTGGCGTCGGCTCTTCGGCAGCGGCTGACCGGGCGGCCGGCGGGCGGGGCGGCGGACGTGGCCGCGGAGGACACCGCCGCGGAACCCGAGGCGGTCCGCGAGGCGCCGAGCGCGCCGCCGCGTGTCGGCGTTCCGGACGTCCTCGCCGCCGCGTACGGCGCCGTGATGGGGGCGCTCCTGTTCGTCGTCGCCCACCGGGCGTTGCCGGACGACGCCATGATCACGCTGTCGTACGCCCGCAACCTGGCCGAGCGCGGAGAGTGGGCGCTCATCCCGGGCCTGGCGGCGAACACGGCGACGAGCCCGCTGCACGTCTGGCTCGAGGCCTCGCTCGTGCTCGTGACCGGCCGGCCGGAGCTGTCGGTCGGCGTCCTCCTCGCGCTCACCATCGGCGTCGTGGCGCTGTGCCTCCAGCGGATGCACGGGCCGTTCGTGTGCGGGGCCGGGGTCATCCTGCTCGTGGCGAACCCCTTCCTCGCGAGCGCCACGGGCCTCGAGGTGTACCTGACGGTCGCGGCGATCCTGGGCCTCGTGGGGGCCGGTGCGGCCGGCCGCTGGTGGGTGCTCGGCGTCGTCGGCGGGCTGGCGGTGCTCACCCGCCCGGACCTCGCCGTCGCGGTGGTCGCCGTCGTCGCGCTCGCCGCGGCGCACCACCGTCGCGTGCGCGGTCCGCTGCTCGCTCTGCTGATCACCGGGGTGGTCGCCGCCCCGTGGCACGTCTGGTCGTGGGCCCGGTTCGGTTCGGCGGTGCCCGACACCCTGGTGGTCAAGGCGGACGCCGGCGACTCCTGGGGCGGCTACACCTACGCGGACGGCATCGGCCACTACCTCGGGTACTGGCCGGAGCCCACCCGACTCGTGCTCGCGGGCCTCGTCGCGGGGCTGGTGACCTGGCTCGCCTGCCTCGTCCGGCTCGTGCGGCACCGCGCTCTCGGCCCCCGCGGCTGGTCCGGTCTGGCCTTCGGCGCCGTCGGGCTCGCGCACTACGGGGCCATGTCGGCCCTGGGTGGCGCGCCCTTCTTCTGGTACTACACGCCGGTGATCGCGGGGGCCGCGCTCTGCACGGTCGTCGTCGCCGACGCCGCGTTGCGCCCGCGTCCCACGGTCGTCGGGGTGGCCGGCGCGGCGGTGGTGATGGCGCTCGCCGCGACCACGATCGCCCAGGACGTCGGGCGTGGCGCCCCCTGGGACGGGTTCGCGCCGATCCGGATCAACTGGGCGACGCCGGCGCAGTACGAGGCGATCGCGTCCGGCCTGCCCGTGGGCGCCACCGTGGAGTCCCCCGGGGAGATCGGCTACCTCGCCTTCCACTGCCGGTGCCGGGTGGTCGACTACTTCTCCGACCCCGGCCGGATGGTGCCCTACATCGCCCGCTTCCGCGCCGACCACGACGGACCGCTCTGGCAGCTGAACTATCTGCACCGGGAACCCCAGCCCCCGGTGCCCGCGCAGTACCGCCTTGTCTACGAGGCGTCGGCGCCGGACGGTCCCGGCCAATGGCCCACGACGTTCCCGGGCGACCGGGTCAAGCGGATGCGTCTCGAGGCCGTCGGCCCCTGACGGGCTCCGACGGCGTGCGGGTCAGCGGCGGAACACCCAGACGCCGCCGGTGGTGTAGCCGGACACCCCCGTCACCTGCTGGGCCCACCGCAGCGCCGTCGTGAGGTCGACGTCGGGCTGCTCGACGACCAGGACGACGGTCACCCCGAGCTCATCGAGGTCACGACGGGCGACGACCGGATCACCGGCGAGGGCGTCGAACGCCGGCGGCGGGGCCTCGAGCACGAGCGGACGCGACCGCGTCGACCCGATGAGGTACCCGCCCGTCTGCCGGTAGGTCATACCGGCGACCGCCTGCCACTGCATCGGCCGCGCGCCTCCCGCCCAGTCCCCCGAGGTCCGGGGCACGGTGGCCACCACATCCATGCGCGAGAGGCCCGGTGCCCCGGCCTCGAAGAACGCCGGCACCCGCGCGTCGGTGCTCTGCTGGGAGTTCGACGGCGTCCAGGTCGCCGCGGCCAGCAGCACCAGCCCGCCGACCACCCAGCGCCGGTCCGTGAGGGCTCGGTCGAGTGCCACGGCGACGAG
>JAQSWW010000145.1 GCA_029266415.1 Actinomycetospora sp.
GTCGATGCCGGCCTTCGGGTCGTCGATCGCGTCGTCGAGACACATGTCGACCCCGCCGATCGCGTCGACCATGCCGGCGAAGCCCTCGAAGCCGATCTCGGCGTAGTGGTCGATCTCGATGTCGGCGGCCTGCTCGATGGTCTGCACGAGGAGCTCCGGCCCACCGAGGGCGTACGCCGAGTTCAGGCGGCCCTCGCGGTTGCGCCCCGGGCCCGGGATCTTGAGGATCGAGTCGCGCGGCAGGCTCGTCAGCGACGTCTGCCCGCCGAACCCGCCGATGTGCACGAGCATCATCGTGTCGGTGCGGCTGCCGTCGACCTCGCCGGTCGACAGCTGCTGCTCGGTGGCCTCGGTCAGCCCGGCACGGCTGTCGGAACCGATGATCAGCCAGTTGGTGCCCGAGCTCGACGACCCCTCGTACTCGGGCAGCGCTCCGGTGCGCGTCATCCGGGTGTCGAGGTAGACCGCGAAGCCGACGACGAGCAGCAGGAGCACGGCCAGCACGGCGCCGATCCGCTTGGGCCAGCTCCCGTGCGCCGTGCGGCCGCCTCCACGACCACCCCGGCCCCCCGGGCCCCCGCGTCCCGGCCCGCCCCGCGACCACGCCGGCCGCTCGGGCAGGCGGTCGCGCCACGACGGGCGCTCGTCCTCGCGGGCGGCACGGGCGACGTCGGGGTCGAAACCGACCTGCGGGTCGCGGCTCCAGTCCGGCGCGCCGACACGGGTGGGCTGAGCGCGCGGAGGCCGCACGGCGCCCTGCCCGGCGGCGCCGGCCGCCCCGGCACCGGCAGCAGCGGCGGACCGGCCACGACCCTGGCCGCTCCGGCGTCCCCGGCCGGGCATCGCGAAGCCGCCCGGCCGATGGGGCGGCGGGGCCTGACCGGGCTGACCCGGCGGGGGCCCCGCCGGCGGACCGCCGGGTCCGGGCGCGCGGCCGCCGGGCCCACCGGGGCCGCCAGGGCCGCCGGGTCCGGCCGGGCCACCGGGCCCGCCCGGGCCACCGCGGGCGCCGGGTGGACCACCGGCGGGCCCGCCGGGGCCCGGTCGTCCCCGGCCAGGGGGTCCGCCGGGTCGGTTCATCGCCGCCTCACCTCGCGCATCGCGTCGACGGGCGGCGCCGGATCACCGACACCCGGGCGGCGTCCGGGTGCCGGCCCCGCGCCCGTCGTGACCGGTGAGGATACGCAGGCCACGGGCCCGGGCAGCGCCCCCCGCACTCGGGGCACCGCCGTCCGGGGTCACACGTCCGGACGAGCGGCGCGGTCGAGGACCGCGAGGACGAGCTCGGTGACGGTGGGCGCGAGCTCGCCGAGCCGGTCGCCGCGACCGTCCTCGACGGCGTCGAGGACGAGCTCGTTGATGCCGCCGACGAGCGCCACGGCGGTGGGGCGCGGCAGTCCGCGCACCCCCACCAGCCCGGGCACCTCGTCGCCCCCGCCCGCCGCCCAGCGCGCGGCGCCCAGGGCGACGAGGGCGGAGAGCTGGTCGGCGAAGCGGTTGAGCACCTCGCGGCGCACCCGCCAGCCGCGGTGCCCGAGCCCGCTGATCTCGGTGAGCAGGGTGCGCGTGAGCTCGGGCTGCTGGGCCAGGGCCTCGAGGTAGGCGCGGGTGCCGGCGTCGACCTCGGCGGCGAGGTCCGGCGCGGGCGCCCCGGGGTCGGCCTCGACGGCGGGCGCGACGGCCTCGGCGATGCGGGTCAGCGGGCCCTCGGCGGCGGCGACGTAGGCCGCGAGGAAGCAGTCCTCGCGGTCGGCGAAGTGCTGGTAGAACGTCCGCTTCGACACGCGCGCCGACGCGACGACGTCCGCCACCGTGACCGCGGCGTACCCGCGCTCCGCGACCAGCCCGATCATCGCCTCGACGAGACGGTCACGGTGCGCCGAGCGCGCAGGACCCCCGGTGTGACGAACGGCGGGAACGGACACTGGACAACGGTACCACCGCGTACCACACTGAACAGCGCTTCGGTACGATCGCGTACCAACTTCCGAGGAGGACCCATGACCACGCCGACGCAGGCGCCGGCGCCGGCGCCGTCCGACACCCCCGCCGAGGGGGGCGAGCCCGTCGCGCACCTCGCGGTCGCGATCGTCGGGAACGGCTTCTCCGGGCTCGGGACGGCCATCCGGCTGCGCCAGGCCGGCGAGGACGACTTCCTGATCTTCGAGCGCCACGACGACGTCGGCGGGACCTGGCGGGACAACTCGTACCCCGGCTGCGCCTGCGACGTGCCGAGCCACCTCTACTCGTTCTCGTTCGCGCCGAACCCGGACTGGAGCCGCTCGTTCTCCGCCCAGCCCGAGATCCACGCCTACCTGCAGCGCGTGTCGGCGGAGTACGACATCGACCGCTTCACCCGTCACCGCCACGAGGTGCTCGACGCGACGTGGGACGACGACGCCCAGCACTGGGTGGTCACCACGAGCCAGGGCGTCTGGACCGCCGACGTGGTCGTGCTCGGCTCGGGCGCGCTCTCGGACCCCTCGTTCCCCGACGTCCCGGGCCTCGAGGACTTCGAGGGGCCGGTGTTCCACTCCGCGACCTGGCGCCACGATCTCGACCTGCGCGGGCGCCGCGTCGCCGTCATCGGCACCGGAGCCTCGGCCATCCAGTTCGTGCCCGAGATCGCGCCCCTCGTCGGTACGCTCGAGGTCTTCCAGCGCACGCCGCCGTGGATCATGCCGCGCGGCGACCGCGCGATCACGCGCCTCGAGAAGCTGCTCTTCCGCTACGTCCCGCCGGCCCAGCGCCTGGTGCGCGAGGCCATCTACTGGGCGCGCGAGACGTTCGTGTTCGGGTTCAAGGACCCGCAGCGCATGGCGAAGGCCGCCAAGATCGCCGAGCGGCACATGCGTCGGCAGGTCACCGACCCGGAGCTGCGCGAGAAGATCACGCCGAGCTATTCCATGGGCTGCAAGCGCATCCTGCTGAGCAACGACTACCTGCCCGCGCTCGACCGCGACAACGTCGAGGTCGTCACCGAGAAGATCGTCGAGATCCGGCCGAACGCCGTGGTCACCGCCGACGGCACCGGGCACGAGGTCGACACCATCATCGCGGGCACCGGCTTCGCCGTCGGCGACCTGCCGATCAGCCACCGCGTCCACGGGCGCGACGGCCGCACGATGGCCGACCACTGGAACGGCTCGCCCCACGCCCACAACGGGACGATGATCGCGGGCTTCCCCAACGTCTTCACCCTGCTCGGCCCGAACACCGGGCTCGGCCACAACTCCGTCGTGTTCATGATCGAGTCGCAGATCAACCTCGTCATCGACACCCTGCGCCACATGCGCAGCCACGGGGTCGGCGCCGTCGAGCCCACCCGCGCGGCGCAGGACGCCTTCGTCGCGGAGATGCAGCGCAAGACCGAGGGCACGGTGTGGGTCGATGGTGGCTGCTCGAGCTGGTACCTCGACGAGCACGGCAACAACTCCGCGCTGTGGCCGACGTTCACCATGCCGTTCCGCCGGCGCGTGCGGCGCTTCCGTCCCGAGGAGCACGTGCTGACCCCGGTCACCCCCACCCGCGCCGGCCGGCGCTGAGAACCCGAGGAGACACACCATGGCCACCGACCTGGCCGGGAGCCTGAAGGACAAGGTCCTGTTCATCACCGGCGCCGCCCGCGGCATCGGCGAGGAGACCGCCCGGCGGGCCGCGGCCCTCGGCGCACACGTCGCCGCCGTCGGCATGGAGCCCGAGCGCCTGGAGAAGCTCGTCACCGAGCTGGGACCCGGCCACACCTGGGCCGAGTGCGACGTCACCGACCAGGAGTCGCTGGAGGCGGCGGTGGCGACGACCGTGCGCGAGCTCGGCGGGATCGACGTCGTCGTCGCCAACGCCGGCATCGCCAACCACGGCACGGTCGCCACCAGCCCGGCCGACGTGATCGCCCGGGTCATGGAGGTCAACCTCATCGGCGTCTCGCGCACGGTCTCGGCGACCGTCGCCGAGGTCGAGAAGCGGCGCGGGTACATCCTGCTCGTCTCGTCGCTCGCGGCCTTCACCGCGCTGCCCGGGATGGCCGCCTACTGCGGCGCGAAGGCCGGCGTGGAGAACTACGGCAACGCGCTGCGCTTCGAGCTCGCGTACCGCGGCATCGGTGTCGGCACGGCGCACATGGGGTGGATCGACACCGACCTCGTGCGCGACGTCAAGGCCGACTCGTCGACGTTCGAGGACACGCTGAAGAAGCTGCCCTACCCGCTGGGCGCGCTGACGTCGGTCGAGGACTGCGCCGACGCCTTCCTCGCGGGCATCGTCCGGCGCAAGCGCCGGATCTTCGTGCCGAAGGCGGTCGCGCTCGTGGCGGCGGCCCGCCCGATCACGTTCTCGTGGCTCGGCGACCTGCCGGTGCTCAAGCAGGCCACGCAGATGGTGCCCCGTCTGGAGGAGCAGTTCCGGAAGACCGGACGCACCTTCGGCTCCACGAGTGCGGGCATGGGCAAGAGGGGAGCCTGAGCCCGCGCCTGCAGGACGGCGAGGGCCCTCCCGCGCGCGTACCGTCGACGGTGAGTCGTCATTCATCGACGTCCACCGACGCGAGAGGGGCCCGCCCGTGACCGACCTGGCCACCGGCCCGGTGTTCACCGACGACTACTGGAGCGACCCGTTCGGCGTGCTCGGCGGGGTCCGCGAGCAGGCGCCGGTCCGCGAGGTCGAGCTGCCCGAGGGCGGCACGACGTGGTTGGTGACGCGGTACGCCGACGCGCGGTCGGTGATGGCGGACCCGCGCTTCGTCAAGGACTTCCGCAACACGCTGCCGCCCGAGCAGCGGGAGCACGTGCCCGGCATGCCCTCGCCGGCCGGCGAGATGATGCTGCTCAACGATCCGCCCGTGCACACCCGCCTGCGCAAGCTCGTGGTCAAGGCGTTCACGGTGCGCCGCGTGGCCGCGCTGCGCCCGCGCATCGAGACGATGGCCTCGTCGCTGCTGGCGATGATGCCGAGCGACGTCCCCGTCGACCTCGTCGCCGACTACGCGGTGCCGCTGCCGACCGCGGTCATCTGCGAGCTGCTCGGCGTGCCGGTGGAGGACCAGGACGCGTTCGGGGAGTGGTCGCGGATCCTCATCGACGACTCCGGTGAGGCCGCCTCCCACCAGGCCAACGCGAGCCTGGCCGCCTACCTCTCCGAGCTCGTGGAGCGCAAGCGCGCCACCCCCGACGAGGCGCTGATCTCGGCGCTCATCGAGGTCTCCGAAGAGGGCGATCAGCTCTCGACGGCGGAGATCGTCGCGATGGCGATGCTGCTGCTCATCGCCGGCCACGAGACCACGGCGACGCTGATCACGACGGCCGTCGAGGCCATGCTGCGCGATCCCGACCTGCGCGACCGGCTCGCCGCCTCCGACTCCGACGGGCTCCGCACTGCGATCGAGGAGTTCCTGCGCTGGGGCTCGCCGATCGCGCAGGCGCCGCTGCGGTTCGCCGCCGAGGACGTCGACTTCGACGGCGTCGTCGTCCCCCGGGGCGCGATGGTCATGGTGTCGCTCGCGGCGGCCAACCACGACCCGGCGCGGTTCGAGGCGCCCGACGAGCTCGAGCCGGTGCGCGACACCACCGGGCACCTGGCGTTCGGCCACGGCCTGCACTTCTGCCTGGGCGCCTCGCTGGCCCGCCTCGAGGCCGAGGTCGCGCTGCGGACCCTGCTGGACCGCTACCCGGGCATCGCCGCCGCATCGCCGCTGCCCGTCGTGCGGCGGCGCAGCGTGCTCGTCAACGCGTGGCAGCGGCTGCCCGTGCTGCTCGACCCCGAGCAGGCGGTGGAGGCGGCGCCGGCGGCCACCTCACCGGCGTGACCAGGCGGCGGTGCGCCCCCGCGCTGTGACACCCTGCGCCGGATGAACCTGCCCGCACCCGACGTGCGGTGGACCCTCGCGGTCGACCACGGGACCTCCAGCACGGTGGGCGCGTGGGCCGACGTCGATCCCCGCGACGGGTGGGTGCGCGTCGGTCCGGTGGACCTCGACGGCGCCCCGTCGATGCCGTCGGCCGTGCTCTCGCGGCCCGACGGCGCGGTGCTCGCGGGGCGCCCCGCGCTCGAGGCCGGCGCGCACGACCCCGCGGCGGCGCTGCTGCGCTCGCGCCCGCACCTCGCGGCGAGCACCGGCGGCCCGCCCGAGATGCTGGCGCACTGGCCGCGGCCCACCACGGCCGTCGACGTGGCCACGGCACTGATCGCCAAGGTGGTCCACGCGGAGGCGGGCCGCCGCGGGACCCTGCCGTCGCTGATCGTCCTGCTGCACCCGGCGGGGTGGTCGGGGCACGCGCGCGAGGCGCTGCGCGGGGCCGGCCGGGCCGCGCTCGCCGCGATCCCGTACACCTCGCCCGACCAGCTCGAGCTGCTCGACTCCCCCCGCGCCGCCGCGCACCGGCTCGGGGGGCAGGGCCGCCTGCTCGTGGTCGACCTCGGCGGTGCGGCCACGGAGCTCGCCGTCGTCGACCGGGCCGCGGACGGCACGGCGTCGGTCGCGGCCGTGCGGTCGGTCAACGTCGGCGCCGAGGTGCTCGACGACGCCCTCGCCCAGCTCGTCCTCGACCGCGCGCCGCCCTCGTTCGCCGCGCGCGTGCGCTTCGGCGGCGACCTCGAGGCCCATCGGGCCTGGTTCCGGCTGCGCACGAGCGTCCGGGAGGCCAAGGAGACGCTCGCGGCCGCGGGCACGGTGAGCGTCCCGCTGCCCCTGCTGCCGCCCGAGCCGCCCGGCTGGGTCGGCCTCACCCACGGCGACCTCGGCGCGATGCTCGCGCCCGGGCTCGAGGAGATCGCCGAGGGCATCACCACGATCGTCGGCACGCTCACCGGCCCGCGCCCGGCGATGCTGGTGCGCGGCGGTCTCGCCGAGATGCCGCGGGTGCGCGAGTGGCTCGCCGAGCGCACCGGGTTCGGCCTGGCCCACGGCGGGGATCCGGGCGCGGTCTCGGCGTTCGGGCCGGCCTCCGGCGCGGCCGCCTGGGCCGCCGAGCGGCTGGGACTGGGACGACATCGGTGACGGGCTGAGGAGCCGCCGTGGAGGGTGACGCGGTCCACCGTTGCGCCGCCCGCCTCACCGCGCTCGCCGGCACCGGCATCGTGCGCAGCGACTTCCGCACCCCCGCGCTGGCCACCGTCGACCTCGCGGGCCGCACTCTCGGCGAGACCCGCGCGCACGGCAAGCACCTGCTCACGCGCATCGACGACCTGACTCTGCACAGCCACCTGCGCATGAGCGGCTCGTGGACCGTCGTGCGCCGCCACGGCACGAACGGACGCCCGCTGCTGCCGCGCCACCTCGCCGTGCGCGCGGTCCTGACGCTGGACACCGGTGTCTCGCTGGTCGGCGTCGACGTCCCGGTGCTCGAGCTGCTGCGCACCCGCGACGAGCACCGCGTCGTCGGTCACCTCGGGCCGGACGTGCTCGCCGGGCAGCCGACCGCCCTCCAGGACCGGTTCGACCAGGGCGACGCCCTCGCCCGCCTGGGCCGCGACCCCGAGCGCCCGATCGTCGAGGCCCTGCTCGACCAGCGCGGGGTGGCGGGGCTGGGCAACCTGTGGGCCGTCGAGCTCTGCTTCCTGCGCGGGCTCTGGCCGTGGACGCCCGTGCGCGACGTCGAGCTCGAGCCCCTGCTCGCCCTGGCCCGGCGGATGATTCGCCACAGCCTCGAGCACGGCACCGGCATGACCACCACGGGCGTCAAGCGGCGCGGCGAGAACCACTGGGTCACCGGGCGGTCGAACCGTCCGTGCCGGCGCTGCGGCACGCTCGTGCGGTTCCGGCCCGCCGCGGGCTCCGGAGCGCCGTACACCCGCGAGGTGTGGTGGTGCCCGTCGTGTCAGCCCACCCCGGCCGGGGCACCTGGGCGCCAGAGATCGTCGACGAGGGAGCACCCCACCGCGCCATGAGGCTGGTGACGTTCAACCTGTTGCACGGGCGCTCGCCGGACGACGGCGTCGTCAGCGCCGAGCGCCTCCACGACGCGGTGGCGGGGCTCGACGCCGACGTCCTCGCGCTGCAGGAGGTCGACCACGACCAGCCGCGGTCGGCGTACGTCGACCAGACCGCCCTCGCCGCCCGGGCGCTCGGGGCCGCCCACGCGCGCTACCTCCCGGCCGTGGTCGGCACGCCGGGCGTGGCGTGGCGGGAGGCCACGCCGGAGGACGCGCCGGGCGTGGGGCCGACCTACGGGATCGGGCTGGTGAGCCGCCTGCCCGTGGACCGCTGGCTGCGCATCCCGCTGGGCACCTCGCCGCTGTCCCTGCCGCTGCTCGTCGACGCCCGCCGTCCCGCGCTGATCCGCGACGAGCCCCGGCTCGGGCTCGCCGCGGTGCTCGCGCCCGGCGCGCCCGTCGGCACGGTCGTCGCCACCCACCTGTCGTTCGCGCCGGGGTTCAACGTCGCGCAGCTGGCGCGCCTGGTGCGGGCCGTGCGGGATCTGCCCGGCCCGGTGGTGCTGCTCGGCGACCTCAACATGCCCGGACCGGTGCCGGCGGCCGTCCTGCCCCGCTGCTGGCGCTCGCTGGCGCGCGAGGCGACCTTCCCCGCCGTCGTCCCGCGCATCCAGTTCGACCACGCGCTCGTGCGCGACGGGGCGGACCGCCCGCTGCCGGCCGTCGCCGCCGTCGAGACCGTCCTGACGCCGATCTCCGACCACCGGGCGCTGGTGGTCGACCTGCGGACCGGCTAGGAGAGGTCCCCCGCGACCGGCCCGATCACGATCACCGCGGGCGGGCGCACGCCGGCGTCGGCGATGGCCCCGGGGAGCTTGGCCAGCGTCGCGCGCGTCGTGAGCTGCCCGGGCAGCCCGCCCTCCTGCACCGCGAGCGCCGGGGTCTCGGGGTCGCGGCCGGCCGCCAGCAGCGCGTCGGCGATCGCGCCGATGTTCTCGACGGCCATGAGCAGCACGACCGTGCCGCGCAACCGCCCGAGCGCCGGCCAGTCGACGAGCGACTGCGCGTGCCCCGGCGGCAGGTGACCGGAGACCACGGTGAACTCGTGGGTCACGCCGCGGTGGGTCACGGGGACGCCGGCGAGGGCGGGGACGGCGATGGCGCTGGTGATCCCCGGGACCACCTCGACCTCGACGCCCGCCGCGACGCAGGCCTGGATCTCCTCCATGCCGCGGCCGAAGACGAACGGGTCGCCGCCCTTGAGCCGCACGACCCGGCGCCCGGCCAGCGCCTCCTCGACCAGGACCTGGTTGATCGTGTCCTGGCTCATGTAGCGCCCGCGCGGCAGCTTCGAGGCGTCGATGACGGTGACGTCGGGCGGCAGCTCGTCGAGCAGCGGCTGCGGCGCGAGCCGGTCGGTGACGACGACGTCGGCCTGCGCCAGCGCCTGGCGCCCGCGCACCGTGATCAGCCCGGGGTCGCCGGGCCCGCCGCCGACGAGCGTCACGCCGGGGCGCACGGCGCGGTGGCGGCGGTCGAGCAGGGTGCCGCTGCGCAGGGCCTCGACGGCGCCGTCGCGCACGCCGGTGGCGCGCCGCGGGTCGCCGCCCCCGTGCACGGCGACGGTGATGTCGTCGTAGCGCCCGACGGCCGGGGTGACCGCGGTGCCGGCGTCGGCGTCGTCGGCGCGCACGCAGAACACCCGCGCCTGCTCGGCCTCCGCGGCGACGGCCGCGTTGACCTCGGCGTCGTCGGTGGCCGCGACGGCGTACCAGGCGCCGTCGAGGTCGCCCGGCGCGTAGGGCCGCGCGGTCCACGCGATCTCGCCCGAGTCGGCGAGCGCCTCCAGCGCCGTGGTCAGCGTCGGGCTCACGACCTGCGTGTCCGCGCCGACCTCGTGCAGCCCGGCGACGCGCCGCTGGGCCACCGAGCCGCCGCCGACGACGACGACCCGCCGGCCGTGCAGCTGCAGGCCGACCGGGTAGACGCGGGCCGGCGGGTCGGTCGGGCTCACGGTGGGTCTCCTGCCTCGTGCTTGTCGGTCACCCCGGCGGCGTCGAACGTGGCGACGTCGGCGAGGGCGCGGGCGGCCGCGGTCACCACGGGCACGGCCAGCAGGGCGCCGGTGCCCTCGCCCACCCGCAGCCCCAGGTCCAGCGCGGGCGCCAGACCCAGGTGGTCGAGCGCCAGGGTATGGGCCGGTTCGACCGAGCGGTGCCCCGCGAGCCAGGCGTGTGACGCGGTCGGGGCCAGGGCGGCGGCGACCAGGGCCGCCGCGCCGGACACGACGCCGTCGAGGACGACGGGCGTGCGCAGCGCCGCCGCGCCCAGCAGGAACCCGGCGAGCCCCGCGTGCTCCAGGCCGCCGACCGCGGCGAGCACGCCGAGCGGGTCGGCCGGATCGGGGCGGTGGAGCGCGAGGGCCTCGGCGACCACGGCGGTCTTGCGGGCGTGGGTGGCGTCGTCGATGCCGGTGCCGCGCCCGGTGACCTGCTCCGCGGACGCGCCGGTGAACGCGGCGACCAGCGCGGCCGAGGCGGTGGTGTTGGCGATGCCCATGTCGCCGGTGACCAGCAGCCGGTTGCCGGCAACGACGAGGTCGCGGGCGGTCTCGATGCCGGCGTGCACGGCGGCGCGGGCCTCGGCGCGGGTCATCGCCGGGCCCGCGGTCATGTCGGCGGTCCCGCGACGGACCGTGCGGGGCAGCAGGCCCGGCGCGGGCGGGAGCTCGGCGGCCACGCCGACGTCGACCACCTGGACCTCGGCGCCGACGGTCGCGGCGAACGCGTTGACCGCCGCCCCGCCGGCGAGGAAGTTCGCGACCATCTGCGCGGTGACCTCCTGCGGCCACGGCGTCACGCCGCGCGCGTGCACCCCGTGGTCGCCGGCGAAGACCGCGACCACCGCCGGCTCGGGCAGCGGCGGCGGGCAGGCGCCGGCGAGCCCGGCGAGGCGCACGCCGATCTCGGCGACCCCGCCCAGCGCGCCGGGCGGCACGGTCATGCGCGTCAGGTGCTCACGGGCGGCGGCGGCGCCGGGCTCCGGGTCGAGGTCGGCGACCGCGGCGAGGGTCTCCTCCAACGGATCCATACGGTGGCTCCCCCAGGTCTCCTCGTGCACGGCCCACGCCAGCGGACGGCGGCGGGCCCAGCCGGCGGTCGCGAGCTCGGGCTGGTCGGCGAAGGACGCGACGTGCCCGACGCAGAGGTAGGCGACGACCTCGAGGTGCTGCGGCATCCCGACCCACCGGCCCAGCAGCGCGGCCATCTCGCGCTCGTCGAAGAAGCTGACCCAGCCGACGCCGAGCCCCTCGGCGCGTGCGGCGAGCCAGAGGTTCTGCACGGCGCCGGCCACCGAGTGCGCGGCCATCCGCGGCTGGGTGTGGCAGGCGCTCGTCGTCGACCGGGGTGTCGACGAAGCCGGTGCGGACGTCGCGGCGCGCGCGCAGGACGCGGTGCAGGGCGTCGCGGTCGCCGGGTTGCAGGGACGCGGAGCCCGCCGGAGCCGGACCGTCGGAGGCGCTCACTGGGCGACCCTCCTTGTGTCCGGACTCGGTGAGAGGGTCCGGGTGCACCGCTGGTGGCCACCGGGTGATCGCCCTGCTCGCAGGACCTTCGAGGTCTGCCGTGAGTTCTGCGGGGCCCGGTGGTCCCAGACACGCCGACTGGCGACAGGGCTGAGCGCCGAATCAGAGCGCCGATCAGTGAGCGACCGGCTGCCGTGTCCGGGAACCACCGGGTGCCTTCCCACTGCTGCAACAGCGGAAAGGCAACGATGAGTGTCAACGATGTGCCCGCCGCGCCGCGACCGACCGCGGGCCTGGACTGGGCTAGCACCGATCACGCGGTGGCGATCGTGGGCCCGGATGGCGCCGAGCTCGACCGTTTCGGCGTCCTCCACAGCCGCTCGGGTCTGTAGCGGCTGTGCCGACGGCTGGCCGAGGTGGCGGTGGAGGCGGTCGCGATCGAACGCGGCGACGGACCGGTGGTCGAAGCGCTGCTCGATGCCGGGTTCACGGTGTTCGTCATCCACCCGACCCAGCTGAAGAACCTGCGTGGGCGCTACGGCTCGGCGGGACGCAAGGACGACCGCTTCGACGCCTACGTGCTCGGCGACGTGCTGCGCACCGACCGGCGCCGGCTGCGGCCCCTCGAGCGCGACACCGAGGCCACGGTGACTCTGCGCGCCACGGTCCGGGCCCGCCGCGACCTCGTCGCCCACCGCGTCGCGCTGACCAACCAGCTGCGCGCACACCTGGGAGTCTGCTTCCCCGCCGCGCTCGGGCTGTTCGCCGACCTCGACTCCGCGATCAGCCTGGCATTCCTGCGCCGCTTCACCGACCAGACCCGCGCCGACTGGCTCTCGCCCAAGCGCCTCGCGGCCTGGCTGGCGGCCAACGGCTACGGCGGGCGCACCGACCCCAGCGTGTTGCACCGCCGCCTGGCCGAGGCCCCCCGCGGCCTGACCGGCCCCGACGGCGACGCTCGCGCCGCGATCACCCTCGGTCTGCTCGCCGCGATCGAAGCCATCAACACTCAGATCAGCGCGCTGGCCGACCGAATCGAAGAACAGCTCGCGCTGCACCCCGACGCCGCGATCTTCACCAGCCTGCCCCGCGCCGGCAAGGTCCGCGCCGCTCGGCTGCTCGCCGAGATCGGCGACGCCCGCGGCCGCTACACCACCCCCGACGCCCTCACCGCGCTGGCCGGAGTCGCGCCCACCACCCGCCAGTCGGGCAAGGTCACCGTCGTGGCCTTTCGCTGGGCCGCCGACAAACAACTCCGCGACGCGGTCTGCGACTTCGCCGGCGACAGCAGACACGCCAATCCGTGGGCCGCCGACCTCTACCGCCGCGCCCGCGCCCGCGGCCACGACCACCCCCACGCCGTGCGCATCCTCGCCCGCGCCTGGCTGCACGTGATCTGGCGCTGCTGGCAGACCAACACCCCCTACGACCCCGCCCGCCACGGAGCACTCCAAACCCTGCTCCAACAAGATCAACAAGCGGCGGCTTGACACAGGGCTACTCACGGGCCGAGCACCTCGCGCAGGGTCGCCACCAGGTCGTCGGTGATCTCCCGCGACCGCACCGCGATCCGGACGTGCTCGGTGTCGAGGCCCGGGAACGTGTCGCCGCGACGCACGGCGAGGCCCCGCTCGCGCAGGCGCGCCCGGACGTCGGTGCGGCCCGGGGTGCGGACGAGGACGAAGCTCGCGGCGGGCGTGCCACGGACCTCGACGCCCGGGAGGGTCGCCAGCGCGGCGACGAGGTGCTCGCGGTCGACGGCGAGCGCCCGGGCGGCGTCGTCGGCCTCGGTGCGGGCGGCCTCGCTGCTGCAGACCTCGAGGGCGACCAGCGCGGGCGTCGAGACCGACCACGGCGGGGCGGCGGCGCGCAGGCCGGCGGCCAGGGCGGGCGGCGCGAGGGCGTAGCCGACGCGCAGGCCCGCGAGCCCCCAGGTCTTGGTCAGGCTGCGCAGCACCACGAGGCCGGGCAGGTCGCGGCGCCCGGCGAGGCTGTCCGGCTCGCCGGGCGCGGTGTCGATGAACGCCTCGTCGACGACCAGCGTGCGTGCGGGGCGGGCGAGGGCGGCGACGAGGTCGGCGGGGTGGCGCACCGAGGTGGGGTTGGTGGGGTTGCCGACGACCACGAGGTCGGCGTCCGCCGGGACCGTCGCCGGGTCGAGGGTCAGGTCGCCGTCCAGCAGCACCCGGTCCACCGCGTGTCCCGCGGCGCGCAGGGCGGCCTCGGGTTCGGTGAACTGCGGGTGCACGACGACGGCGTGCCGGGGGCGCAGGGCGCGGGCGAGCAGCACGAACGCCTCGGCGCCGCCGGCGGTGGGTACGACCTCGTCCGTGTCCCGGCCGTGCCGGGCGGCCAGCGCCGCGACCGCGCGGGTGGGGTCGGGGTAGGCGGCGAGGCCGTCGAGGCTCGCGGTGAGCCGCTCGCGCAGCCACGCCGGGGGGGTGCCGGCGCGGACGTTGACCGCGAGGTCGACCAGCCCCGGCCCGACCTCGGCATCGCCGTGGTGGTGGAGGTCGTGGCGGTCGGCGGGGCCGCGCAGCAGGGGCGTCACCGTCGGGCGCGCGCCGCCCGCAGGAGCACGGTCTCGGCCTCGGGGACGGACGCGGCGAGCACGGACGTCACCGCCGACGGCGCCGCGCCCTCGTCCCAGCCGGCGCCGCGCATGCGGTCGACGAGCGCGCGGGCCAGGGCGTCGACGCGCGCGGCGGCCTCCCCGCGGTCGCGCACGGGGCCGTCGCCGAGCAGGTCGAGCGGGAGCTGGCCCGCCGCGGCGAGCACCCGGCGGAGCTGGGCGAGCACCCGGTCGTCCACCGGGTCGGCCCGGCGCCGGTGCCGGGTCACCGTCGGGTGGGTGCGAGCGTGCGGGGTCACGGGTGCGTGCATCGTCGCCGGCCTTCCTCGGGGTCCTCGCCCGATGTCTGCCTGGTCATGCCACACGACGGCCGGAGTCTCCTGGCTCCCGGATCGCAGCTCGCCCCGGCCTTCCCGCCGGCGTGCCGGCAGTGGCGTGCGTGGGGTCCGCTCCCCGGTGACAGTGGCGGGACCGCGCCAGATTCACACCGGCTTCCTCCGCGTCCGTCGCCGACCAAGCCGACCACGCCGGCCCCGGTGAGTCAACGCTGTCCGGCGCGAGGAGGGAGTGGCGAGACGGACACTCCGGCGGCGGCGCGCGGTCCGTTCAGCGCAGGAGGCCCTGGCGGAAGCCCCGGGCCACGGCGTCGGCGCGGTCGCCCGCGCCGAGCTTGCGGAACAGCCGCCGGGCGTGGGTCTTCACGGTGTCCTCGGCGAGGACCAGCTCGGCGGCGATCTCGGCGTTGGACAGGCCCTCGGTCATGCCCAGCAGGACGTCCATCTCGCGCTCGGAGAGCTCGGTGGTCGCGGGGCGGGCGCCGGGGAGGGCGCCGGGGTCGGCCAGGTCACCGGCGCGCAGGAAGCCCCGGGCGCCGAGGCGCATCGCGCGGGCGGCACGCTCGTCCTCGGCGACCGACGCGGGGCGTTCGGGCAGGGGGCGGTCGGCGAGGGCGTCGAGCGGGTCGGGTGCCTCGCCGACGACGAGCACCGGCGTCTCGGGCGCGCGGCGCCGGACCTGCCGCACGGCCTCCATCCAGGCGCTGCCGTCGTCCGCGCCGACGAGCACGACGTCGGGGGTGCGGTGGGCGGAGGCGGCGTCGCCCTCGAGCCCCCGGACCAGGTCGGGGACGGTGTCGACGCACGGCAGGGCGTCGAAGACCGAGGAGAGGTGCGCGACCAGACGGTCCCTCGCGGGCGTCGGTGCGGCGAACACCAGGCACGAACCCATGTGCGCTCCTCACCCCGATGAGTGCCGGCCCCCGTGGCCGGCTGCGCTCCGTCCGGCTCAGGTTCGCACACCGTGAGCGCCGATCGGGTGACCCCCTCCCCGCACGGGCGGGTCGGCCACCTGGCGCAGCGCCTCTGCGACCGCCACCCCGCGCTGCTCCAGCACCGCGAGCAGCACCGGTCCGACGGCGCGGGCAGCGCCGTCGGCGACCTTGAGCGCGAGCGACGCCCCGTCGGGCAGCACCGCGAGCAGCACGCCCTCGGCGCCGACCTTCGACAGGGTCCCGACCAGCGATGACATGAGCACGGTGTCGAGGCGGTCGGTGCCGGCCACGAGCCAGGGGTGGGCACGCATCGCCGCGGCCACGCGGTGCTCGGGGCTGCCGGGCGCGGCGTCGGCGAGGTGGCGGCCGAGCCGGGCCACCGCCTCGAGGTCGGTCGCGAACGCGGGCGCGCCGCAGCCGTCGACGGTCACGCCGTGCACCGGGCCTCCGACCCGCTCGAGGGTCACCCGGACGTGGAGTTGCAGCGGGTGCTCCGGGTCGGTGTAGCCCTCGAGGGGCCAGGCCCGCGCCGCGCAGGCGACGAGCATCGCCGCGTGCTTGCCCGAGCAGTTCATCGCCAGCCGGTCCGGCGGGCGCTCGCCCCACGCGCGGTCGGCGTCCGGGCCCAGGGGCCGCGCCGGCGGGCACGCCAGGGCGCCGGCGTCGAGGCCGTGACGGTCGAGGAGGCCGGCCGCGACCGCGAGGTGCCCGGGCTCGCCGGAGTGCGACCCGGCGGCGAGGGCGAGCTCGCGGTCGTCGAGGTCGGCGCCGAGCTCCACGAGGGCCAACGCCTGCGCCGGCTTCAGCGCCGAGCGCGCCAGCACCGGCTCCTGCACCGGGCCCGCGCACAGACCCACCCGCTCGTCGGGCTCGATCAGCACCAGCGCCACCCGGTGCTCGGACTCGACGAACGGCCCGCGGGTCACCTCGACGACCCAGGGCTCGGTCACACCAGGCGCTCGGCCAGCGTGCGCGCGTGCCCGGCGCGCTCCTCGACGTGCTCGACGCGCGGGTCGGCGAGCTCCCCCGAGTCCGCGATGTTCGCCCCGACCAGCGCGGCGGCGGACTCGGCGGCCGCGGCGGCGAGGAACGCGGCGGTGACCGCGTCACCGGTGAGGTGGTCGGGCCCGTGCTCGGCGAGCAGCGCGGCCAGCTCGGCGACCCGCACCGCCAGCGCCACGACGTCGGCGGGCACCTGCACGATGGCCTCGGCCGCCGCGGGCCCGCCGCCGGGCTTGCGGCGGGCCTCCAGGAAGCCGGCGTACGCCTCGACGTCGTCGTCGGCCAGCTGCAGCGCCTTCCCGCGCAGGGCGTCGAGCTCCTCGACGGTCTCGCGGTCGGCGGCGCCCTTGGCCACCTTCGTGGCCAGCCCCGCGGCCAGCGCGGCGCTCACCGCGGCGGTCGACCCCGCCGCCGGCCCGGGGCCGGCGCCGGCGAGCACCTCGGCGAAGCGCGCGAGCCCCAGTTCCCCGATCGTCCGGCTCACGGGTGCGCCTCCACCTAGAACAGCCCCACGATCGTGCCGTCCGGCTTGACGTCGATGTGGTGGGCGGCCGGGTTCTTGCCCAGCCCCGGCATCGTCCGCATGTCGCCGCAGATCGGGTAGATGAACCCGGCGCCGACCGACGCGCGGACCTCGCGCACCGGCATCCGCCAGCCCGTCGGCGCGCCGAGCAGCTTCGGGTCCGACGAGATCGACAGGTGGGTCTTGGCGACGCAGATCGGCAGGCCGCCGAAGCCGTTGCGCTCGTAGAGGTCGATCGAGGTGTTCGCGGCCGGGGCGTAGTCGACGCCGTCGGCGCCGTAGACCTTCGTCGCGATGGTCTCGGCCCGCCGTCGACGAAGTGGGTCGAGACCGCGGCCCGCGCGCCCATCGACTCGGCGATCTCGCGGATCGCGGCGTGCTCGGAGTCGTGGTCCGTGGGGAACGCGTTGATGCACACCACCGGCGAGACGCCGTGCAGGCGCATGTTCTCGATCTGCTTGCGCAGGTTGGCCGCGCCGGCGTGCACCTCCTCGGGGTTCTCCTCGAGCAGCGCCGGCGGCAGGGCCTTGCCGGCGACCACCTTATGGTTGCCGGAGTGCACCTTGAGCGCGCGCACCGTCGCGACGACGACCGCCGCGTCCGGGGTCATGCCCGAGGTGCGGCACTTGATGTTGAAGAAGCGCTCGGCGCCCATGTCGGCGCCGAAGCCGGCCTCGGTGACGAGGAAGTCGCCGCAGTGGATGCCGATGCGGTCGGCGACGATCGAGGAGTTGCCCGTGGCGATGTTGCCGAAGGGGCCGGCGTGCACCAGGACCGGCGTGTTCTCGAGGGTCTGCATGAGGTTGGGCTTGAGCGCGTCGCGCATGAGCGCCGCCATCGCCCCGGCGCCGTGGATGTCCTCGGCGGTCACCGCGTCGCCGTCGCCGGTGTAGCCGACGACGATGCGGCCCAGCCGGGCACGCAGGTCGGCGAGGTCGTTGGACAGGGCGAGCACGGCCATGACCTCGGAGGCCGAGGTGATGTCGAAGCCGGACTCGCGCGGCACGCCGTCCATCCGCCCGCCGAGGCCGGTGACGATGTTGCGCAGCGCCCGCTCGTTGACGTCGAGCACCCGGCGCCAGGTGACGCGGTAGGGGTCCAGGCCCGCGGCGTTGCCCTGGTAGAGGTGGTTGTCGAGCACCGCGGAGAGCATGTTGTGCGCGCTCGTCACCGCGTGGAAGTCGCCGGTGAGGTGGAGGTTGAACTTCTCCATCGGCACGACCTGCGAGTAGCCGCCGCCCGCCCATCGACGGCTGGCGGATCGCGACCACGCCGCGCTTGCCGATGTGCGAGAACGCCTGACCGAGGCCGACCGTGGTGGTCGTCTTGCCCTCACCCAGCGGTGTCGGGGTGATCGCGGTCACGACCACGTACTTCGCGCGCGGCCGGTCGGCCATCGCCTCGATGGCGTCCAGCTCGATCTTCGCGACGTCGTGGCCGTGCATCTCCAGCAGCTCGAGAGGCAGATCCATCTGCCGGGCCACGTCGTCCAAGGGCTTCAGCGTCGCCGCCTGCGCGATGTCGAGGTCCGACGGAATGCTCACTCGAGTCCTCCTGCAGTCCACGCCTCCCCGGCTCCGGCACCGCCGCCGGGGGACTCCTTGGAGGGGAACGCTGGCAGAACCGGGACGACTTGTCAGTACGACCGGTCACGCTCGGTGCGTGCACAGGGAGTGCACGGCGCGTGCAAGCCCTGCGTCCACGCTGACACTCAACGCCAGGAAATCCACATCCTCGAGTGCTCCCCGGCGGTGCCCCCCATCGGCGAGGATGTCCGATGTGGCGGGGGCGGCGCGGCGACGACTGCTGCTCGGTCTCGTGCTCCTGCTCGGCGCCGGGTTCCTCACCGCGCCCTTGGCCACGGCGGCGCCGGCGTGCCCCGCGGTGGCCCTCTTCGCCGTCGCCGGCACCAACGAGACGTCCGAGGCCGCCGACCCGGCGCGCTCGGTCGGGCTGCTCGCCGGCCTCACCGACCCGCTCGCGCGGCGCTGGGGCGACGACCTGTCGGTGCGCTACGTCCCGTACCCGGCCTCGCTCGACCGGCCGGTGTTCTAC
>JAQSWW010000146.1 GCA_029266415.1 Actinomycetospora sp.
CGTCGAGGGGCCGTCGGGCCGGAACCAGCGGTAGACCCAGTTGGTGGACCCGAGGATCGACAGCCCGGCGACGCGCGGGTCGACGTCCGGGCGGGCGAGGCCCTCGTGCTGGGCCTCGGCGACGAGGTCGCGGAACACGCCCTGGTACGCGTGCCCGGACCCGAGGATCGCCTCGCGGCGCGCCGCCGGGAGCGACTCGAGCTCGTGCAGGAAGACCGCGGTGGGCACGAGGTTGCGGCAGGCGTGCTCGACGTGGGCGCGGATCGTGGTCTCGAGGCGCTGCAGCGGGTCGCCGTCCGAGGCGGCCGCCGCCCGCACGACGGCGTAGCCCTCGCGGTGCACCTCGCTGATCACCTCGAAGAGCAGGTCCTCCTTGGACTGGATGTAGTAGTAGAGGCTGCCCTTGAGCATGCCGAGGCGGTCGGCGATGTCCTGCAGGGACGCCCCCTCGTAGCCCTTCTCGTAGAACATCTGCGTGGCGACCTCGAGCAGCTGCGCCCAGCGCTCCTCGCGGGGCTTGCGCTCCCCGGCGGCGCGGCGCTCGCTGCGACCGGCCGGTCGGCGGTCCTGTGCCATGGTCTGCTCCCGCGGGTGCTCGTAGGCCGGTCGGCCGGACGGCGGTACGTCCACCGTACGGCCGGTAGGTGGTCTCCGACCGCCGACCCGCGTCCGGGCCGCAGTCCCGCCCGGTCTCCGGGTCGCGGACCGTCGCCTCCATCCCGGAGAGCGGCACCCCGCTCGTCCCGGCGCGGGCCTCGGGCGGGTCGTCCACCGAGCCGACGCAGCAGAACCCCGCCGCCTCGGTCCCGCCCAGGCACGAGATCTGCACCGCCGTGGGCAGCCGGTCCTGCATCGCCGCCATCCGCGCGGCCGGGCCCCCGTTGATCACCGTTCGGAGAGCGGGCACCGCGGCCGGGTCGAACTCCGGGTGGTCGAGCACGGGCAGCCACTCACCCATCGCCGGGCCGGTGCACTACTTGATCGACGCCCCGGCGTCGACCGGCAGCGCCGCACCGGTGATGTAGCGGGCCTCGTCGGAGAGCAGGAACAGCACGGCGTTGGCGACGTCGACCGACTCGATCCAGGGGATCTCGAGGGCGTTCAACGACGTGAACCCGGGGATCGCCTTCTCCTGCGTCGGCTCGGGGTCGTCCGGGGCGAACATCCCCCACGTGCCCGGGTTCTGGATCATGTGGGTGTCGACGTTCGTCGGGTGCACGGTGTTGACGCGGACGCGGTACGGCGCGAGCTCGTTGGCGAGGTTGCGCATCAGCCCGACGATGCCGTGCTTGGCCGAGACGTAGTGGCCGACCTGCTGGATGCCCTTGAACCCGCCGATCGAGCTGGTGAACACCATCGCGCCGCCGCGCCCCGCGTCGATGAGCCGCGGGATGGCCGCCTTCGCCGTGTGCCAGACGCCGGTCAGGTTGACGTCGATCATGTCCTGCCAGGTCGCCTCGTCGAGCTCCCAGGCGCGCCCGTAGCTCGCGATGCCCGCGTTGGCGACGACGCCGTCCAGCCGCCCGAGCTCCGCGACGCCGTCGGCCACGGCCGCGTCGAGGGCCGCCTGGTCGCGCACGTCGGCGACGCGGGCGACGATCCGGCCGCCGGCCTTCTCGACCTCGACGACGGTCTGGTCGAGGTCCTCGCGCGTGGCCGGCGGGTACTTGCCGACCACGGTGTCGATCCCCGCGCAGGAGTCGACGGCGATCACGTCGGCGCCCTCCTGCGCGAGCCGGACCGCGTGCGCGCGGCCCTGGCCGCGCGCGGCCCCGGTGATGAGGACGACCTTGCCCTCCATGCGTCCGGTCATGCGGGTGCTCCCTGTCAGACGGAGCGCCCCTGCTCGCCCCAGTACGGGGCGCGCAGGTCGCGCTTGAGGATCTTGCCGGTGGGCGCCTTGGGCAGTGCCGCGACGAACTCGACCGAGCGCGGCTTCTGGTACGACGCGAGGTGCGCGCGGGCCGTGTCGACGATGTCGGCCTCGGTCGCGCTCGTGCCCGGCTTGAGCACGACGAACGCCTTCACGCTCTCGCCCCACACCTCGTCCGGGACGCCGATGACGGCGCACTCCAGGACGGCCGGGTGGTGGTTGACGGCCTCCTCGACCTGGACCGAGTAGATGTTCTCGCCGCCCGAGATGATCATGTCCTTGGCGCGGTCGACGATGAACACGTAGCGATCGGAGTCCCAGGTGGCGAGGTCGCCGGTCCACATCCAGCCGTCGCGCAGGGTGTCGGCGGTGAGGTCGGGCCGGTGCCAGTAGCCGGCCATGTTGGCCTCGGAGCGCACGACGATCTGGCCGACCGTGGCCCCGTCGGTGGGGACCGGCCGGCCGTCGACGTCGACGATGCGGACCGAGGTCACGAACCCCTCGCGCCCGCAGGACTGCAGCCGCTCGGGGTGGATCCCGTTCACCGCGGCGTGGTGGTCCTCCTGGGACAGGAAGCACATCGTCGTGCCCTCGGTCTGCCCGTAGCCCTGGATGAGGGTGCACGGGAAGGCCTGCAGCGCGTTCTTCACCACCGCCGAGGGCATCGGCCCGCCGCCGTACTGGATGTTGCGCAGGCTCGCGATGTCGTAGCCCGAGAACCCGGGCACGGCCATCATCCAGTTGAGCATCGTGGTGATGCCGAGGAACGCCGAGACGCGCTCCGCCTCGATGATCTCCAGCGCCCGCGTGGCCTCGAAGTTCATGAGCACGAGCGGGCAGCCGTGGCGCAGGTAGTTCATCGAGAGCACCACCGGGATGTGGTACATCTGCCCGGTCAGCATGTAGACGTCGCTCGGGACGATCCGCTCCGCGACGGTCTGGTTGAGCATCCCGAACGACGCGCTGCGGTGGGTGTGCAGCGCGCCCTTCGACGCCCCGGTCGTGCCGCCGGTGTAGAGGATGAAGAACGGGTCGTCGTCGCCGACGGCCGCCGAGTCGGCGGGCTCGTCGTCCGACGACGCGGCCAGCAGGTCCTCGTACGACCCGTCGCCGTCGGGCCCGCAGGACAGCCAGTGCTCGACGTCGACCAGCGTGGCCAGCTCGCGCCCGAGCTCGGCCCACTCCCCCGCGACCACGATCGCCCGCGGCCCGCCGTCGGCGACGATCCGGGCGAGCTCGGCGACCCCGAGCCGCCAGTTCAGGGGCTGCACCACCAGGCCCGCGCGGCCCGCGGCGAAGTAGATCTCCTGGAACTCGGTGGAGTTCTTCGCGAGCACGGCCACCCGGTCGCCGCGCTGCAGCGCGAGGCCGTCGGGGCGCGGGCCGCGCAGCCCGTTGGCGAGGCGCCGGACGCGCTCGTCCAGCTCGGCCCAGCTCGTGCGGCGGCCGACCGTGGTGTCGACGACGGCGTCGGCGCGCGGGGTGAGCGCCGCCCACTTCTCGGGGATGCGGCCGATGTTGACCATCAGTACGGCAGGTCGAGGTAGACGTACCGGTCGGCGATCAGCCAGCTGCCGTCGCGGTGGACGAGCTGGTCGCGGTACCAGCCGCTGGAGAGCACCCGGATCGCCCCGTCCTCGATGGAGAGCAGCGTCAGGTTGGTGATCGCGGTGGCCTCGTCGTCGGTCTCCTTCTCGAACCAGAGGTTGGAGAGGTTGTGCCGGCGCTGGTCGGTCTGGGCGGCCATCGAGTCGGCGTGCAGCGCGCGGATCGCCGCCCGGCCCTCGAACGGGCCGACGAGCTGCCCGTCGCGCCCGATGCGCAGGCTCATGCGGGCATCCTCGGCGAAGCAGGACGCGATGAGGTCGGGGTCGGCCTCGTCGTAGCCCCAGGAGGCCTTGCCGAGGAGGTTCTCGATGTGGGGACGGACGGGGGCCACGGGGTCCTCCTAGCTGGGGGTGAACTCGAGGAGCAGGCGGTCGGGGGCGCGCGTGAACACCCCGGTCTCCGCGGGCGGGGCCCCGTCGGCGAACCGGATGTCGGCCATGGCGTCGAGCAGGTCGTTCATCCCGACCTCGATCTCGAAGAGCGAGAGCAGCGCGCCGACGCAGAAGTGCCGGCCGAGGCAGAAGGCCAGGTGGTCGGCCGCCGCGGAGAACGCCCGCGCATGGTCGAGGTCGGGGCGCAGGACGTCGAAGACCTCGGGACGGTCGAAGCGCCGCTCGTCGCGGTTGGCCGCGCCGATCAGGCAGGTCACGGTGCGACCGGCCTCGACGATCCCCCCGGAGAGCTCCACGTCCTCGGCAGGCTGGCGCATGATCATGTGGACGGGCGGCGAGAACCGCAGCGTCTCGGCGAACGCGGCGGGGATCAGCGTGCGGTCGGCGCGCACGGCCGCGAGCTGCTCGGGGTGGGCGACGAGGTCGGCCATCAGGCTCGTGATCGCCTTGTCCGTGGTCTCGCCGCCCGCGGTGAGCAGGAGGCTGCAGAACGCCTTGATCTCCTCGTCGGTCATCGACTCGCCGTCGATCTCGGCGGCACAGAGCGTCGAGAGCAGGTCGTCGCCCGGGTTCTCCCGCCGATCCCGGATGCGCGGGATCATGTAGTCCTCGAACTCGGCCTTGGTGCGCAGGCCCTCCGCGGCCACGGCCTCGTCGCCGGCGAGGTTCCCGAGGAACCCCATGATCGACGTGTACCAGCCGTGGAAGCGGTCGTGGTCCTCGCGCGGCAGGCCGAGCATGTCGACGATGACGTTGATCGGGAAGCGGGTGGCGAACGCGTCGACGAGGTCGACCTGCCCGTCGGCGCGGAAGGCGTCGACCAGCTCGCGGGAGTTGCGCCGGATCGTCGGGCCGAACTGCTCCTGCAGGGCCTTGCCGCGGAACGCCGGCGCGACCAGCGAGCGGTGCGTGGAGTGCTCGCGGCCCGCCATCTGCAGGATCGTGCGCCCGTGCACGGGCTCGAGCTGCCAGGCGTAGTTGTCGCTGGTGAAGACCGGGTCCTTGAAGGCGCGCTGCACGTCGTCGTACCGGCTGATGACGTAGGTCTGCATCGCGTCGTGCCACACCAGCGGGAACTCGTCCCGCAGCAGCCGGTACGCCGCGTACGGGTCCCTCGCGAACTCCGCCGAGAGGATGTCCGGCGGTTCGAGCGTGGCCGTCATGGGTCCCCCGACCTGGTCCGACGTCGATGTCCGGCTACCTACCAAGCGTTTGGTACTCGTTGGCGAGACTAGCATCACACCCGTGCGGGTCAAGGGCGCTCGCCCGCCCTCCCGCTCGCCCTCCCGCGGTGATCACCAGGCCGAAAAGCACCTTCCCAGGCCCGCCGCGGGTGCCTTTCGGCCTGGTGATCACGGGAAGCGGACGCCGAGCTCGCGAGCACGCCGCGCCAGGGCCACCCGGACCCGGTGCACGAAGCCACGCGGGTCGACGAACAGGTCGTGGGCGGTGATCGGCAGGACCAGCCAGCCGGCGGCCGCGAGCTGCGTCGTGCGCACGGCGTCACGCCGCCACTGCCGCCGGTCGACGCGGTGGTGGTCGCCCTGGTACTCCAGCGCTGTCCGCAGCTCGCGCCACCCGAAGTCGACGCGCCCGACGAACAGCCCCCGGTCGTCGCACACGACCAGCTGCGGGGTCGGCTCCGGGATGCCCGTGGCCGCGCGGAGGATCAGGCGCGTGCGCGTCTCGGGCGGCGACTCCGCCCTCGCGTCGGCGTCCGCCACCACGTCCACCAGCCGCTGCCGTCCTCGCGGGTTGTCCCGCAGCACCGGGTGGTCGAGCAGCTCGTCGGGGTGGAACCCGAACGCGTGCGCCAGCGCGTCGACGGCGATGACGCCCGCGACGTGGTCGCCGCGGGACCCGAGGTCGAGCGCGGTCCGGACCGGCGACGTGACCGCCACACCGTCGACGTGGACCACCTCGTGCTCGCCGAGCACGTCCTGGCGCAGCGTCTTCCCCTGGCGGACGCGGCGGAGGTGCCGCGGGCCGACGACCAGCTCGATCGGGACCTCGCCCTCAGGCGCGGCGTCCACCCCGTGCAGGAGGACCGCCGACCAGCCACCGACGACCGCGCCGGGCACCTCGAGCGCGGCGGCCCGGACCCGCATCCTGTCGTCGACCGCCGCGCTCGCGGACACGTACGTGTCGCGCCCGAGCTCGAGGAAGCGCGGGCCGCCCAGGCGTCGGCGCGTGGTCAGGCCGGCGCTGATCGCCGCCGACCCGCGGAAGGGCTCGTCCAGGTCCACACGGCGTTGGAGGTGCGCGACGCCCGCACGGTTCCGCGTCCGGTGATCAGCAGGCCGAAAAGCACCTCGTGGACGGCCTCGGAGGTGCTTTTCGGCCTGGTGATCAACCTCTGACCCCGCGCCGCCCGCGGTCAGGTGCGCAGTGGTGCCATGACCTGCTCGGCGAAGCGCAGCACCGGTTCCGTGGCGGGCGGGTTGCCGAAGTCCATGACGAAGTGGTCGACGCCGACCTCGATCTTCGCCGCGAGCTCGGAGACCAGGCGCTCGGAGTCCTCGTCGGTCTCGGGGAGGGCACGCTCCAGCGT
The DNA here is from genome assembly GCA_029266415.1 of Actinomycetospora sp. Classification (GTDB taxonomy): domain Bacteria; phylum Actinomycetota; class Actinomycetes; order Mycobacteriales; family Pseudonocardiaceae; genus Actinomycetospora. The sequence continues at coordinate 6,425 of JAQSWW010000146.1, forward strand.
CACCGAGACCTCGATCGCGCCCGGGTCCCGGCCGGCCTCCTCGGCGGCGCGCCGGACGATGTCGCGGCGCCGGACGAAGTCCTCGGCCTCCCCCTTGAACGGCCCGTTCCACACGTCCGCGAGCCGACCGACCATCGGGAGCCCGACGCGCTCGCCGGCGGCGCCGATGCAGACGCGCGGCGGCGGGTCGGGCAGCGGCGGGGCCGCGGCGCCGTCGATGCGGTAGTGCCGGCCCTCGAACGACGGGTCGGCCTCGGTCCACATCAGCCGGCAGATCGTGATCGCCTCCTCGAGCTGCGCGAAGCGCACCGGCGGGCGCGGGAAGTCGTACCCGTAGGCGAGGTACTCGGGTTCGCGCCAGCCGGCTCCGATGCCGAGCACGAAGCGCCCGCCGCTGAGGTACTGCAGCGTCGCGGCCATCTTCGCGAGCAGGGGCGGGTGGCGGTAGCCGACGCCGAGCACGTGGTGGCAGAGCTCGACGCCCTCGTGGCGCGCCGCGAGCCACGTCAGCGTCGTCCACGCCTCGAGGAACGGATCGGTCTTCCGGTCGAAGCCGTAGAAGTGGTCGGCGATCCACAGCGAGTCGAAGTGCGGCAGCGCCGTCGGCAGGATCGCGGTGTCCTGGTCGGCGGCGATGGGGCGGTGGTCGCTGAAGCGGTTCCCGATCACCGGGGAGAGCCAGCCGAACTTGGGAGTGGTCGCCACCAGGGCATCATGCCGTGCCGCTTGACCCTGGGCCCGCACCCTTGCCACGCTCTCGGACGTCCGTTTGGTAGTCAGGAGGCCGCGATGGCGCAGTACGACGTCGTGGTCATCGGGGCCGGCGCCGCCGGGCTGACGGCGGCGTCGTTGCTCGCCGTCGAGGGCCAGCGCGTGTGCCTGCTCGAGCGCTCCCCCCACCTCGGCGGGCGGGGCATGGCCGTGCCCGACGAGGGCTTCACGGTCAACGTCGGCGGCCACCTCATCGAGGACCCGGGCTCGGGGCTGACCAAGGTCTTCGAGCACGTCGGCAAGACGCTGCAGCACGGCGAGGTCTCCGCCGAGATGCCCGTCTGGGACCACGAGAACGACCGCTGGGGCTCGATCCGCGACCGCTACGCGGGCAGCAAGGGCGAGCTGAAGAAGGTCATCACGGCGCTGCTGGACACCGAGTGGGACGAGCTCGACCGGTGGGACGACCGCCCGCTGCGCCAGTGGCTGCACCAGCACACCGACGACCAGGGCGTCATCGACCTCTTCGAGTTCATCACCGTGCTCGAGTGCATGACCGACGACTGGTGGGACCACTCCGCCAGCGACAACCTCTTCGTCCGCAAGATGCACTTCGCCGAGCGGGGCACGGCGGCCTACTCCTGCTGGCCGGGCCAGGGCTGGGACGGCATGTGGGCCGACCTCGCCGACGCGTTCACCGCGGCCGGCGGCGACCTCAGGCTCTCCACCCCCGTCGAGCGCGTGGTCATCGAGGACGGCGTGACCAAGGGCGTCGCGATCGCCCGCCAGCCCCGGGTGCTGCCCAACGAGTTCTTCGAGGAGGAGATCCTCGAGGCCGACCACGTCATCTGCACGCTGCCGGTCTGGCACGTGCTGGGCGTCGTCGACGAGGGCGACCTGCCCGACTGGTACGCCGCGCAGATCAAGTTCCTCGCCCAGGACCGCTTCCGGATCTCCTGGCTCGGGCTCTACCTCGCCACCTCCGAGCCCGTCCACCAGTACGACCCGCGCGAGCTCTCGACCTGGCTGAAGACCCCGAACACCGAGCTCTCCGGCTTCATGTTCAACCAGACCGCCATGGACCCCACGTGCTCGCCCGAGGGCACCCAGCTGCACGTCATGGGCGGCGTCTTCCCCGGCGAGAAGGGCCGCGACCGCGCCTGGCTGCGCCGGCAGATGGAGCAGTTCGAGGCCGACGTCGCGCTGATGTGGCCCGCGTTCGCGGAGCCCGTGTGGCGGCGTCGCCACCTCGTCTTCGAGCCGAGCTTCGGCGTCATCCAGAAGCCCGGGCTCGTCGGGATGTACCGGCCGCACTGGCGCCCGCCGCACCCCGAGGGCCTGTGGTTCGCCGGCGAGACGTTCCGCAGCCGCGGCATCGGCACCGACCGCGCGGCGCGCGCCGCCGTCACCGTCGTCGAGGAGTACCTCGGGCGGCGCCTGGCCACCTTCGGTGACGGGTGGCGGTACTAGATGGCGATCGGGGCCCCGAAGACGATCGAACTCGGCGTGCCCGGCCAGATCATGCCGCCGGCGTCGGCGGCGGTGAAGTTCGCGCAGCGCAGCGAGGCCGAGGGGTTCGACGCGGTGTGGTGGCCCGACCACCTCATGGGCTGGCACCCCGACACGATGTGGACCCCCGACCTCACCCCGCTCGCCGACGTGCAGCCCAACCCGCACGTCTACTTCGACCCCGCCGTGATGATGGGCGTGGTCGGCGCGGCGACGGAGCGGATCAAGGTGGGCGTCTGCGTCACCGACCTCATCCGCCGCCACCCCGCGATGGCCGCGCAGACCGCGCTGACGCTCGACCACGTCACCCGGGGCCGCGCGATCATCGGGCTGGGCAGCGGAGAGCAGCTCAACGCGACGCCCTACGGGATGCCCTTCGACACCCCCGTCGCCCGGCTCGACGAGGGCATCGACGTGATGCGCCTGCTGATGGACGCCGACGGGCCGGTCGACTTCGAGGGCCGCTTCCACCGCCTCGACCGGGCGGTCCTCGGGCTGCGCCCGCACGGCGAGCGACCGCCGGAGATCTGGACCGCGGCGCACGGACCCCGGATGCTGCGGCTGACCGGGTGCAAGGCCGACGGCTGGCTGCCCACGAAGCTCGGGCCGGCCGAGTACGGCGCCGCCCTGGGCACGATCCGGGAGTCGGCGGAGAGGGCCGACCGGGACCCGCACGCGATCACCCCCGGGATGCTCGGCTACGTACTCATGGGTCCCGACGCCGAGACCGTGCAGCGGCTCACCGAGGCGCCGCTGGTCCGGGCCCTGTGCGTGCTGCTGCCGGCGCAGGTGTTCCGCGACCTCGGGGTCGAGGGCCCGTACCCCGACGGCTCCGGCTTCCACGACTTCATCCCGACCGCCATCGACCGCGCCGAGTCCCTGCGGATCATCGACGCGATCCCGCCCGCCGTGGTGCGCCACTACGCGTTCTGCGGCACGCCCGACGAGGTCGCCGACCAGGTCGAGGAGTACGTCGCCCAGGGGCTGCGGCACCTCGTGATGTGGAACATCACGGCGTTCGGCGACCCGAGCCTGGCCCGCTGGTCGTTCGGCGCGATGTCCGAGCTGCGCACGAGGCTGGGGACGTGACCCCGCCGGTCGTCGACCGCTACTTCGCCGCGGTCAACGCCGGGGACTGGGCGGCGGTGGGCGAGGTCTTCGCCCCCGACGCCGAGCTGCACGCCGTCGGCGCGCCTCCCCGCCGCGGGCGCGAGGAGATCGTCGCGCACTTCCCGCAGGTCCTCGCGCTGCTGCCCGTCCACCACGACGCCCCGACCCGCGTGGTCACGGCCGGCACCGTCGTCCTCGTCGAGATCCGGTTCACCGGGCGGAACCGGGCCGGCGGCGAGGTGGTCTTCGACGCCGTCGACGTGTTCGACCTGACCGACGACGGCGGCGCGATCCGGCGCCTGTCGAGCTGGTACGACACGGCGGCGGTGGGGCGGATGGTGCGTTCCCGATGACGGTGCTCCGCGGCCTGGGGGTGACGCTGCCGGTCGACGAGGGCCTGTCGGCCGGCGCCTACCTCGACCTCGCCCGGCTCGCCGAGGACCGCGGCTACACCGACGTCCTCGTCGGCGAGGTCGCCGGACCCGAGGCGTTCGCCATGCTCGGCATGATCGCGGCGTCGACGCGGCGCATCCGCCTGGGCAGCGGCATCGTCGGGGTCTATCCGCGCAGCGCGGTGCTCACCGCGATGGGGTTCGCGACGCTGGCCTCGCTCGCCCCGGGCCGGGTCCTGGCGGGGATCGGGGCGTCGAGCCCGATCGTCGTCGAGCAGTGGCACGGGCTGGGGTTCGACGCGCCGCGCGCGCGGATCGAGGAGTACGTCGCCGCGCTGCGCACCGTGTTCCGCGGGGAGCGCACCGCGATCGAGGGCACCCACGTGCGCTCGCACGGGTTCCGGGCGGCGCTCGCCCCGGTGGACGTCCCGATCGTCGTCGCGGCCATGAACCCGCGGATGCTGCGGCTCGCCGGCGCGGTCGCCGACGTGGCGTTCCTGACCTGGACCCCGCCCGCCGAGTACGGCCCGAAGATCGCGCTGGTGCGCGAGGGCGCCCGCGCGGCCGGGCGCGACCCCGACGAGGTCGGGATCGCCGCGTCGTTCTGGTCCTACGCCGGCGACCGCGGCGACGAGGCCCGGGAGCGGCTGCGCCGCCTCGTGCTCCAGTACGCGATGGTGCCGACGCACCGCCCGTCGTTCCGCGGGAGCTTCGCCGGCCTCGACGCGGCCGCGCAGGCGTGGGCCGCCGGCGACCGGCGCGCGGCGCTGCGGGCCGTGGACGACGCCGCCGTCGACGCGATGTGCGCGCTCGGGACCGGGGCGGACGTCGCCCGCCGGGTCGCGGAGCTGCGCGCGGCGGGGGTCGACCTGCCGATCGCGCTGACCCCGGGCGCGGTGCCCGGAGACCCGGAGGGACCCGTGCAGACCATCGAACGTCTCGCCGGCGCGGCGGCGGTGCCGTCGTGACCGGACCCTCGATCGACGACACCGTCGCGTCGATGCCCTCCGACGCAGGACTGCTGCGCACGGATCACGTCGCGGTGGCCGTGCACGACCCGCGCGACGGCGTCGC
>JAQSWW010000147.1 GCA_029266415.1 Actinomycetospora sp.
GTCGGGGCGTTCGGTGGTGGGCGCGCTCGCCGTCGAGCCGGTCGCGTCGGTGGCCTCGTCGTCGGCGGCGGCCGCGGGCCGCTCGCCGCCACTCTGCGGGGCCTCGGCGCCGGGGCCGGCGTCGCGGCGGGCGCCCCGACGGCCACGGCGCGTCGAGGTGGGCGCGCCGTCGGACGGGGCGTCGTCGGAGGAGGCGGTGCCGGTCGGTACCGCGGAGGCCTCGCTCGACGCGCCGGCCTCGGCCTCGGTCGCGGCCGCCGCGGCGGACTCGGCGCCGGGGACGGCGTCGGTGGCCGCGGTGACCTCGGCGGGCGCAGGCGCGGTGTCGGCGGAGGCGGCGGCGGGCGTGCCGGTCGCCTCCTCGGTGGTGGGCGCGGGCGGCGGGCCCGACGCGGCGGTGGCGCGTCGGCGGCCGCCGCGGCGCCGCGCGGGCGCCCCGTCGGCGGGGCCGTCCGCGGCACCGGTGTCCGGGCTCGCGACCGGGGCCTCGGCGGGCTCCGGGGAGCGGCCGGCGCCGGTGTCGGCGCCGGTGTCGGTCGCCGCACCGTCGCCCAGCGGGAGCTGGTCGCCGGAGCCGGACTGCCGCTTCTTGATCTCGGAGATGAGGTCGTTGCGCCGCATCCCCGTGGTGTCGCTGACGCCGAGCGAGGTCGCGAGGTCGCGCAGCTCGGCGAGCACCATGCCGGAAACACCTCCCCGCCGGCGCCGCTCGGGCGCGGCCGCCCCCGACGAATCGGTGGTGGCGTCGGTGGAGATGACGTCGGTTTCGGTCACGCAGGTCCTTCCTGACCGGTCCGGGGACCACCCGGGCCAGCGGGCGTGTCCGCCCCACGTGGGGCGGGACTGCTCACGGGACGGTGCTGGCCGGACGAACCGACGATGGTCGGCCCCGGGCGGCACGGCCCGCGGTGTCGTGCAGCGATCATGACGTGTCCGCCCGCCGGGACGACCCGACGGTTGAGGGAGAGAGTGGCCCCGATCTACTGGCGGGACCTGGCACCGACGCGTACACGCGTGGTCGCTGTGCCCGCCAATGTAGACCCCGCTGTGGGGAGCGGCAACAACCACCCCCCTGCCTGCGCGTCAGGCGGTCTCGACGCGCGCGCCCTCGGTGTCCACCGCCAGCGACCGCACGGTGAACCCGGTGGTGTCGAGATCGTCGGGCAGGCGGCCGTCCACGGTCAGCGCCAGCACGGTCGGCCCGGCGCCGGACACCACCGCGGCGACGCCGGCCGCGCGCAGGTGGTCCAGGACGGCCGCGGTCTCCGGGTACGCCGGACGCCGGTAGGGCTGGTGCAGGCGGTCCTCGGTGGCCTCGAGCAGCAGCTCGGGCGCGCTGGTGAGTGCGTGCACCATCAGCGCGGACCGGGCCGCGGTGAAGGCCGCGTCGGCGTGCGGGACGCGGTCGGGCAGCAGGCCGCGGGTGGCCTCGGTGGAGCTCGAGCGCTCGGACACCAGCGCCACCGGCCGCAGCGCGGGGTGCGGCGTCAACCGCGCGGCGCGCCACGCACCCTGGTGGCCCCAGCTCACGACGAGGCCGCCGAACAGGCAGGCCGCGACGTTGTCGGCGTGCCCGTCGAAGCCCGCGGCGAGGTCGAGCAGCGCGTCGTCGTCGAGCGGGTGCGTGGCCGCGAGCAGGCCCTGGGCCGCGACGATGCCCGCGACGGCCGCTGCCGCCGAGGAGCCGAGGCCCCGGCTGTGCGGGATGACGTTGTGGGAGCGCAGGCGCAACGGCACCCGCGGCGCCCCCGCCCGGTCGAAGGTGGCGTGGGCGGCCCGCAGCACCAGGTGCCGCTCGTCGCAGGGCACGCGCCCGGCGCCCTCGCCGTGGACGTCCACCGAGCACGCAGGACCGTCGCCGAGGCCGAGCTCGACGTCGTCGTACAGCCCCAGGGCCAGCCCCAGCGTGTCGAAGCCGGGGCCGAGGTTGGCCGACGTCGCCGGCACCCGCACGCGCACGGCCGCACCCGCCGGCACCGCCGGCTCCCGCGCGACCTGCGGCCCGGCGCTCAGCGCAGGCCCAGGGCGTCGGCGACGGCGTCCACGCGCGGCGGGAGCACGACGGGCTCGGCGGCGTCGGCGAGCGCGGTCGCCGGGTCCTTGAGCCCGTGCCCGGTCACGGTGCAGACGATGAGCTGGCCGGGGTCGAGGCGCCCGGAGCGCGCCGTGGCCAGCAGCCCGGCCACCGACGCCGCCGAGGCGGGCTCGACGAACACGCCCTCGCGGGCGGCCAGCAGGCGGTAGGCCTCGAGGATCGCGTCGTCGTCGACCGCGGTGATCTCGCCGGCGGACTCGTCGCGTGCGGCGATCGCGCCGTCCCAGGACGCGGGCGAGCCGATGCGGATGGCGGTGGCCAGGGTCTCGGGGTCGGCGACGGGCGCGCCGTGCACCAGCGGCGCGGCGCCCGCGGCCTGCACGCCCAGCATCCGCGGGGTGCCCGCCACGACGCCGTCGCCGGCGTACTCGGTGTAGCCGCGCCAGTAGGCCGTGATGTTGCCGGCGTTGCCGACGGGCAGGGCGTGCACGTCGGGCGCGCGGCCCAGCTGGTCGCAGATCTCGAACGACGCGGTCTTCTGGCCCTCGATGCGCGCCGGGTTCACCGAGTTGACCAGGGCGACCGGGTACTGCTCGGCCGCGCGGCGGGCCAGCTCGAGGCAGGTGTCGAAGTTGCCCTCGAGCTGCAGGATGCGCGCGCCGTGCACGGTGGCCTGGGCGAGCTTGCCCAGCGCGATCTTGCCCTGGGGCACGAGGACCGCGCAGGTCATGCCCGCGCGGGTGGCGTAGGCGGCGGCCGAGGCCGAGGTGTTGCCCGTCGAGGCGCAGATGACGGCCTTCGCGCCGCCGGCGAGCGCCTCGGTCATGGCCACGGTCATGCCGCGGTCCTTGAACGACCCCGTCGGGTTGGCGCCCTCGATCTTGAGGTGCACGTCGCACCCGACGAGCTCGGAGAGGTGCGGCGCGGGCAGCAGCGGCGTGCCGCCCTCGCGCAGCGTGACGACCTCCCAGCCGGGCTGCACGCGGGGCATGCGGTCGCGGTACGCGGGGATGATGCCCGGCCACTCGACGCGCGCGCCGAGCGCGACCGTGCCCGCCCCACCGACGACGCCGGTCACCGAGCACCCCCCAGCTCGGTCACCGGCCGGCCCAGGCCCTCGACCCGCAGCACCCCGGCGACGCCCTGCACCGCGTCGAGCCCGGTCAGCGCGTCGACCGTGGCCGCGAGGGCGGCGTCGGGCGCGGAGTGGGTCACGATCACCAGTGTGGCGTCCCGGGAGCCCCGCGCGCCATCGCCCTCGTCACCCGCGCCCCCGTCCTCGGCGGCCTGACCGTTGCGGCCCTCCTGGCGGACGGTCGCGATGCTCACCCCGTGCTCGGCGAACACGCCCGCGACCTGGGCGAGCACGCCCGCGCGGTCGGCCACGTCGAGCGCCACGTGGTAGCGGGTGCGGGTGTCGCCCATGGCGACGATCGGCAGGTCGGCGTGCGCGGAGTCGCGCGGGCCCCGGCCGCCGATGACACGGTTGCGCGCGGCGGCGACGAGGTCGCCCAGCACCGCCGACGCGGTCTGCGGTCCGCCCGCGCCCTGGCCGTAGAACATCAGCTGCCCGGCGGCCGCGGCCTCGATGAAGACCGCGTTGTAGGCGCCCGAGACCGAGGCCAGCGGGTGCGAGCGCGGGATCATCGCCGGGTGCACGCGCGCGCTGACGGTGGGACCGGAGGGGCCGGCCACCTGCTCGCAGATCGCCAGCAGCTTCACGGTGCAGCCGATCGCCCTCGCCGCGGCGATGTCGGCGGCGGTGACGTCCCGGATGCCCTCGCGGTGCACGTCGTCGGCGGTGACGCGGGTGTGGAAGGCGAGGCTCGCGAGGATCGCCGCCTTGGACGCGGCGTCGTAGCCGTCGACGTCGGCGGTGGGGTCGGCCTCGGCGTAGCCCAGGCGCCCGGCCTCCTCGAGGGCCTCGGCGTAGTTGGCGCCGGAGGAGGCCATCGCGGAGAGGATGAAGTTGGTGGTGCCGTTGACGATGCCCGCCACGCGCACGACGCGGTCGCCGGCCAGCGACTGCTGGATCGGGCGCAGGATCGGGATCGCGCCGGCCACCGAGGCCTCGTAGTAGAGGTCGGCGCCGGACTCGGCGGCGGCCGCCGCCAGCGCGGCGCCGTCCTCGGCGAGCAGCGCCTTGTTCGCCGAGACGACCGACTTGCCGTTCTTCAGGGCGGTGAGCAGCAGCCCGCGCACCGGTTCGATGCCCCCGACGAGCTCGACCACCACGTCGACGTCGTCGCGGGCCACCAGGCCCGCCGCGTCGGTGGTGAGCAGGTCGGCGGGCACGTCGGGGTGGCGCTGCGGGCGGCGCACGGCGACCCCGACCAGGCGCAGCGGCGCCCCGACCCGCGCGGCCAGCTCGTCGGCCTGCTCGGTGAGCAGCCGCACCACCTGGGAGCCGACGACACCGCAGCCGAGCAGCGCGACCGCGATCGGACGCCCGTCGTTGCTCGCCGACAGCGCCGGCTCCCCTATCGGGGTGCTCCCCTCACCGCTCCGCGTCCCGACCATGCTCACCCCACCTCCAGCCGCGCCAGGTCGTCGAGGGTCTCGCGTCGCAGCAGCGGGCGCGACGTGCCGTCGGCCACCGCGACGACGGCGGGACGCGGGACCTTGTTGTACGCGCTCGCCATGGCGTAGCAGTAGGCCCCGGTCGCCGCGACGGCCACGAGGTCGCCGGGCGCGAGGTCGGCGGGCAGCCAGCAGTCGCGGACCACCACGTCCCCGGACTCGCAGTGCTTGCCGACCACCCGCGAGCGCACCGCGGGCGCGGAGCCCGCCGACCGCGAGACCAGCCGGCAGTCGTAGTGCGCGTCGTAGAGCGCGGTGCGGATGTTGTCGCTCATGCCGCCGTCGACGCTGACGTAGCGCCGGCGGGCGCCGCCGCCCAGCTCGACGTCCTTGACCGTGCCGACCTCGTAGACCGTGACGGTGCCGGGGCCCACGATGGCGCGCCCGGGCTCGACGGCGATGCGCGGGGGCGCCAGGCCGACCCGGGCGGACTCCCGCTCGACGATCGCGCGCAGCTCCGCGGCCAGCCACGCGGGCGATCGGGGCTGGTCGGCGGTGGTGTAGGCGATACCCATGCCGCCGCCGAGGTCGACGGTGCCCAGCGCGTCCTCCGCCGCGTCGCCGTGCTCGTCGCGGAGCTCGGCGAGCAGCCCGATGACCCGGCGGGCGGCCAGCTCGAAGCCGTCGGCGTCGAAGATCTGCGAGCCGATGTGGCTGTGCAGGCCCACGAGGTGCAGGCCCGGCGACTTGATCACCCGGCCCACGGCCTCCGCGGCGTCGCCCGAGGCCAGCGAGAAGCCGAACTTCTGGTCCTCGTGCGCGGTGGCGATGAACTCGTGGGTGTGCGCCTCCACCCCGACCGTGACGCGGACCATGACGTCGGCACGGACGTCGCGCGTCCGGGCGATCTCGTCGAGGCGCGCGATCTCGACGTAGGAGTCGACGACGATCGCCCCGACCCCCGCGTCGAGGGCGGCCGCGAGCTCGTGGCGGCTCTTGTTGTTGCCGTGCACGGTGATCCGCTCGGGCGGGAAGCCGCCGCGCAAGGCCGTGAGCAGCTCGCCCTCGGTGCAGACGTCGAGGCCGAGGCCCTCGTCGGCGACCCAGCGGGCGGTCTCGGCGGTGAGGAACGCCTTGGCCGCGTAGTGCACGAGCGCGGGGTCGCCGTAGGCGGCGGCGTGCTCGGCGCACCGGGAGCGGAAGTCGGCCTCGTCGACGACGAAGAGCGCGGTGCCGTACCGCTCGGCCAGCGTGGCGACGTCGATGCCGGCGAGGCGCACGACGCCGTCGTCGCCGCGGACGGCGTGCCGCGGCCAGACGGCCGCGGGCAGCACGTCGAGGCTGCTGCTCTCGGGCGGGGACCCGGCGTCCTCGTGCTGCGGGATGACGTCGGCATGGCGGGGCCCGGCGGGGTGGGCTCTGGTCATCGGGTCGAGCTCCGCTCCGCTGCGTCTCGCGGGGTCATTCGCAGGTCTCCTGGGGTCACATGCGCTCCGGCGCGCTCACGCCGAGCAGGCCCAGGCCGTTGGCGAGCACCTGGCGGGCCGCGGAGCACAGCGCGAGACGGGCCGTGTGGATTCCCGCCGGCTCCTCGTCGCCCTGGGGCAGCACGCGGCAGGTGTCGTAGAAGCGGTGGTAGGCGCCTGCGAGCTCCTCGAGGTAGCGCGCGACGCGGTGCGGCTCGCGCAGGGCCGCGGCCGAGGACAGCACCCGCGGGAACTCCCCGAGTGTGCGGATGAGGTCGCCCTCGCGCGGGTGGGTGAGCATCGCGAGGTCCGGGTCGTCGGCCGTGACGCCGAGGTCCGCGGCGTTGCGGGCCAGCGACGCGAGCCGGGCGTGCGCGTACTGCACGTAGAACACGGGGTTCTCGTTGGTGCGGCTCGAGATCAGGTCGAGGTCGATCTCGAGCACCTGGTCGACCGACGAGCGCGCCAGCGTGTAGCGCGCCGCGTCCACGCCGACCGCGTCGACGAGGTCCTCGAGCGTGATGATCGTGCCCGCGCGCTTGGACATCCTCACCGGCTCGCCGTCACGGACCAGGTTGACCAGCTGGCCGATGAGCACCTCGACGGTGTCCGGCGAGTCGCCGAACGCGGCCGCGACCGCCTTGAGGCGGTGGATGTAGCCGTGGTGGTCCGCGCCCAGCATGTAGATCGCGAGGTCGGCACCCCGGGCCCGCTTGTCGCGGTAGTAGGCGATGTCGCCCGCGATGTAGGCGGGGCGCCCGTCGGACTTGATGACGACGCGGTCCTTGTCGTCGCCGTGGTCGGTGGAGCGCAGCCACCAGGCGCCGTCGGCGAAGTAGAGGGCGCCGTCGTCCCTGAGCTTCTGCACCGACGCCTCGACCGCGCCCGAGCTGTGCAGGGCCTGCTCGGAGGACCAGACGTCGAAGTGCGTGCCGAACGCCTCGAGGCTCGCCCGCATCTCGTCGAGCATCACCTCGACCCCGAGCCGCCGGAACGCGGCCAGCTGCTCGTCCTCGGGCTGGGACAGCACGTCCTCGTCGGCCTCGACGACCTTCTGCGCGACCTCGGCCACGTACGCCCCGCCGTACCCGTTCTCGGGCACCGGGCGTCCCTGCGCCGCGGCGATGAGCGACTCGGCGAACCGGTCGATCTGGGCGCCCGCGTCGTTGACGTAGTACTCGCGGGTCACCGCGGCGCCCTGGGACGCGAGCACCCGGCCGAGCGCGTCGCCGACCGCGGCCCACCGCGTCCCGCCGAGGTGGATGGGGCCGGTGGGGTTGGCCGAGACGAACTCGAGGTTGATCGACTGCCCGGTGAGCGCGTCGGTGTGGCCGTAGTGCTCGCCGCGGGCCAGGACGTCGGAGACGATGCCGGCCTGCGCGTCGGCGGCCAGGCGCAGGTTGAGGAAGCCGGGCCCCGCGACCTCGGCGGTGGCGATGGCGTCGGTGCCCTCGAGCTTGGTGGCGAGCCAGCCCGCGAGCTCCGCCGGCGCGACGCCCGCCTTCTTGGCCGAGCGCAGCGCGAGGTTGGTGGCGTAGTCACCGTGCTCGGGGTTGCGCGGACGCTCCACCGTGACCGTCTCCGGCAGCACCGCCGTGTCGAGGCCGCGCTCGGTGAGCACGTCCACGGCGACGGCGTGCAGGAGATCGGCCAGGGCAGCGGGGGTCACCCCTCGATTCTAGGGACCGGCCCCACGGCCTCTTGACGCTCGGTACTCGTCACCGGGGGTGCACACGGTGCTCACCGGCTGCTCCGTAGACTCGGGCCCATGGCGAGTGGTGGGTCCGGCCGTCCGTCGGGGTCGCGTCCGGGGTCCCGGCCCTCTTCGGGCTCCTCGCGCCCGGGTCGGGACGGCGGGCAGCGCGGCAACGGTCGCGGCGGCGCACGCCCGACCGGGGCCCAGCGCTCCGGCCAGCGCTCCGGGGCGAAGCGCGGCCCCAACCCCGTCACCCGCGGCAAGCGTCCGGCCACCGGGCCGCGCCGGCAGGTGCCGTGGATGCTGATCGGCGCGGTCACCGTGGTCGTCCTGCTCGCGGTGGGGGTCATCGGCTTCGCGCTGATGCGCGAGGGCGAGGTCAGCGCCTGGCGCCCCAGCGACGACAACCGCGACCCCTCGCTGGCGATCCCCGGCATCGTCACCGCTCAGAACACGGGCCAGCAGCACATCACGGCGCAGCAGCGGGTGGCCTACGACCGCTCGCCGCCGTTCGGCGGCCCGCACGACGCCTACTGGGCGGCCTGCAACGGCGTCGTCTATCCGACGCCGGTGCGCAGCGAGAACATGGTGCACGCCCTCGAGCACGGCGCGGTGTGGATCGCCTACGACCCGGCGCGCGTGAGCGGTCCGGCGCTGCAGGGCCTCGCGGCGAAGGTCCAGGGCCAGGACTACTCGATGATGTCCCCCTACCCGGGGCTCGACCAGCCGATCTCGCTGCAGTCGTGGAACCACCAGCTCAAGGTCGCCGACCCGGCCGACCCCCGCATCGACCAGTTCATCTCGTCCCTGCGCCAGAACCAGTACACCTACCCCGAGGTCGGGGCGAGCTGCGACGCCCTCGGGCCGGGCTACTTCGATCCGGACAACCCGCCGCCGTTCGACCCGTCGCCCGCGCCGCCGGACGCGGTCACGATGGACGGCCGCGGCGCCGCAGCGGGCAACGGCGGATGAGCGCGCCCGCGGACACCCCGCCCGCCGACACGGACGTGACGGACACGCCCCCGCCGGTCGACGACGACGGGGACGACGACGGGGGCTCCGGCGGCTGGTGGTCGGCGAGTCCGACGTGGGCGAAGGCGTTCCTCGCCGGTGGGCTCGCGCTGGTCCTCGTCCTCGCCGGCGTGATCGGCGGCATCGCCCTCGGGCGCTCGACCGCGGACACCTACGGCCCCGCCGAGGGCTCGATCGACGTCGCGTTCCTGCAGGACATGGTCACCCACCACAGCCAGGCCGTGGAGATGGCGGTGTGGGCGCGGAGCAACACCGCCGACCCGGTCGTGCGGCAGGTCGCCTTCGACATCGAGTCCACCCAGACCTCCCAGGTGGGGCGGATGGAGGGCTGGCTGACGCTGTGGGGCCAGCCGCTCACGCCGCCGTCGGGCCAGTACATGGGCTGGATGGGCATGCCGAGCGCGGCCATGCCGGGCATGGCGTCGCCGGCGGACCTCGCCCGGCTGCGCGCCGCCACCGGCCGTGACCTCGACGTGGTCTTCCTGCAGCTCATGCTGCGCCACCACCAGGGTGGGCTGCCGATGATGCAGGCGGCGGAGGCGCAGGCCTCGGTGCCCGCGGTGCGCGCGCTGGCGGCGAGCATGGTCGCGTCGCAGTCGGCCGAGTCCCGGACGATGACCCAGATGCTCGCCGAGCGCGGCGCCGCGCCCCTGCCGGCCCCGGACGCGCACGCCGGCATGCACGGGATGAACTGACCTACTCCCCCAGGCGCGCCCGCACCTCGCCCTCGGCGACGGCCAGCGGGGTCGCGTCGGCCTCGCGGCGCATCGCGTCGAGCCGCTCGCCGGCCTCCGGGCGGCTCCACTCGCGCGCGAACGCCCCCGACAGGATGTCCTCGTGCATGACGCGGCTGAACCGCTGCGCGAGCTCGCCGCCCTCGTCCAGCGCCGCGAGGGCCCGCAGCTGGCCGTACTGCGACGTCCGTGAGTGCAGGCCGAGCTGGCCGAACAGCCCGTCGCGCGCCATGTGCGCGAACACCTCGGCCGGCTCGGCGGAGAGGTAGAGCTCGTTGAGCACCGCCTCCTCGGTGAACCCCGCGCCCACCGCGACGCGGTGCGCCGTTCGCAGGACGTCGAGCACCGCGGGCCACACCGCCTGCTCGCTGAACAGGTCGAGCGCGGCCTCCTCGCGGGCGCTCGAGACGATCGCGCCGCCGAGGGTCCCGCCGATGGCCCGGGCGAGCGCGAGCGTCGTGTCCCACGCCCGGCCGGTGGCGTCGCGCTCGACGGAGACGAAGCACGGGAAGCCGTGCCGGTCCACGTAGCGGTCGCGCACCGCCGCGCCGATCATCCGCGGCGCCACCATCACGACGTCGACGCCCTCGGGGACCTCGAGCAGGCCGAAGTGCCAGTTGTAGCCGCTGGCCACGACGAGGGTGTCCCCCTCGCGCAGGCCCGGGGCGACCTCGTCGCGCACCAGCTCGGGCTGCACCTCGTCGGGCACGAGCAGCAGTGCGACGTCGGCGGCCGCGGCGGCCTCGGCGATCGGGCGGACGTCGAACCCCTGCTCGCGGGCCGCGGTGGCGTAGGAGTCCTCGCGGTTGCCGACCAGCGGGGTGAGGCCCGAGTCGCGGAGGTTCGCCGCCTGCGCCGCGCCCTGGTTGCCGGCACCGAGCACCGCGATGGTCCGTCCGGACAGGGCGGCGAGGTCCGCCGCGTCGATGGTGCGGTCGTGGTGGATCTCTGCGTGAGCCATGGCCCGAGCGTCGGTGCCCGGGACGCCGTGCGCTAGTCTCGATCCCGGTCCGCCCCCGTAGCTCAGGGGATAGAGCACCGCCCTCCGGAGGCGGGAGCGCAGGTTCGAATCCTGCCGGGGGCACCATGTGATGTCTCAGGACATCCCGGACGCCCGAACCCACGTTGTGTGGGTTCGGGCGTTTGTCATTTCGGGGTCCTCGGTCGTCTGGGCTGGTAGTCGCGGGTGAGGTCGATGTCGAGTTCGCGCAGGAGTTCGCCGGTGGCGGCGTGGACGACGCGCACGTGGTGGTCCTGGGTGAGCAGCAGGACGTGGGTTCCGGCGTGGGGTCGGCCGATGCCGATGTGGCGCAGGCGGCCGGCGACGCGCAGGGTGACCGTCCCGGATTTATCGATCTTGTCGGTGCGGACGCGATCGTGGGTGTCATGGTCGCGGTCGTGTCCGGGGGCCGCCTTGGGTCGGGCGCGATAGGCGGTGGCCGGGGTGGCGCGGTGCGCGAGCGCGCGGTGCGGCCGCTGGTGGTTGTAGATCTCGACGAACGCGTCGAGCAGGGCTTGGAGCTCGACGATCGTGGCCGGTGGCCGCGGCTGTGCGCGCAGCCAGTTCTTGAGGGTCTGCTGGATGAGGTTGGCCCCTGGCACCGGACACCGACGGTGTGGGGTCAGTGATCTTGATCGGGGTCGGTGTGGTGGGCTTCGTAGTCCAGTGGGCTGAGCATTCC
>JAQSWW010000007.1 GCA_029266415.1 Actinomycetospora sp.
CGAGGGCGCCGCGTTCGTCCGGACGATCGTCGAGGAGCGGATCGACACCCTCGTCAGCGTGCCGGCGATCTACGGGCTGACGCTGGCGCGCGACGACCTCGACGTCGACCTGTCCCACGTGCGGCGGGTCTCCTACGGGGGCGCGCCCATCGCACCCGCCCTGGTCCGCCGGCTGCAGGAGCGGCTGCCCCAGGCCCGGCTGGGCAACGGCTTCGGGCTGACGGAGACCTCGTCGATCGCGACGTTCCTGCCCCACGAGTGGGCCGCCGAGCACGCCGACGCCGTGGGCTTCGCTGCGCCCGTCGTCGACCTCGCGCTGGCCGACGTCGACGACGCCGGGGTCGGCGAGCTGCTGATCCGCGGACCGAACGTCGTCGACGGCTACTGGCAGGCGCCCGAGGCGACGGCGCGGACGTTCGTCGACGGCTGGCTGCACAGCGGCGACCTCGCGCGCGTCGACGACGGCCTCGTGCGGATCGTCGACCGCGCGAAGGACGTCATCAACCGCGGCGGGGAGAACGTGTACTCGGTGGAGGTCGAGAACGCGCTCGCCGGGGCGCCGGGCGTCGCCGACGCGGCCGTCGTCGGCGTCCCGGACGACGTCATGGGCGAGAAGGTCGGTGCCGTGCTGGTGGGGACGGGCATCGACGTGGACGCCGTGCTGCGCTACCTCGACACCCAGCTGGCCGACTTCACGGTGCCGCAGTACGTGGTGGTGAGCAGTGATCCCCTGCCCCGCAACCCGGGCGGCAAGCTCCTCAAGCGCACCCTGCGCGACGCCACCGACTGGGGCGTGCCGGTCCGCGGCCGCTGACCAGCCATGTGAGTGGAATTCGCGGCCATAGCCGCGAATTCCACTCACATGGGGCCGACGAGGACGACGTCCAGGCGGCGGGGGCCGTGGACGCCCTCGACACGGTCGAGCTCGATGTCGCTGGTGGCCGAGGGCCCCGAGACGAAGGTCAGCGGGTGCGAGGGGTCGAGCCGGGCCAGCGCCTCGGGCACCGAGGACACGACGTCGGCGGCCCGGATGACGCACACGTGGTGGTCGGGCACGAGGCTGATCGCCCGCCGGCCCTGGTCGGGTGCGGAGGCGTCGAGCACGAAGGTGCCGGTGTCCGCGATCGCGACGGCGGCGCCGGTGACGACGGCGTCCACCTCGTCGAGCCTCGCCACCGACAACGGTGGCTCGTCGGGCCGGACGCGGGCGGTGACCTCGCCCAGCCAGCGCGCCGGCAGCCCGGGCGGGGCGACGAAGGTGGTCGCCCCGGCGTCCTCCAGGACGCGCGCGACCGCCGCCGACACGTCGTCCTCGTCGGCGACCCGGTACACGGTGGCCTTGTAGTCGGTGAGGGTCTCGGTCAGCCGGCCCACGACCTCGACGCTCCCCGGCGCCAGCGTCCCGCTCCGCCGGTACTCCCGCGGCGTCGGGGGCACCCCGCCGCGCGGCGCGCCCGCGTCCCGCGCGGCCCGCAGCCGGGCCAGGACCTCCTCGCGCGCGGTCACGACCCAGCGCCCCGCGTCCGCTTCCACCACTGCCGGAACGTCTCCGGCGGCGGCGTCGGCATGTCGCGCGCCGAGGTCCACTGTGAGCCCGGGTAGGGCAGGAAGCGGATGCGCCCGGAGCGGCCCGCGAAGCGCCCGAGGCCCAGCACGCGCTCGGCCGCCCGGAACCGTGCCGGCGACACCATCGCCGCCGCCACCGTGCGCATCGCGACGTCCTGGGCGGTCGGGGTGCGGTGCGACGCGATCGACGCCGCGCGCTGCTGCACGAGCAGGTTGGGGATGTCGATGCGCACCGGGCACGCGTCGAAGCACGCCCCGCACAGCGAGGACGCGTAGGGCAGCGAGGCGTTGGGGTCGTCGGGGCCCGAGATGCCCGTGAGCTGCGGCGAGAGCACCGCGCCGATCGGCCCGGGGTAGACCGAGCCGTACGCGTGCCCGCCCGCGCGCTCGTAGACCGGGCAGACGTTGAGGCACGCCGAGCACCGGATGCAGTGCAGCGCGGCCCGGCCCTGCTCGTCGGCGAGGACGTTCGACCGGCCGTTGTCCAGCAGCACCAGGTGGAACGCCTGCGGCCCGTCGCCGGGCGTCACGCCGCTCCACGTCGAGGTGTAGGGGTTCATCCGCTCCGCGGTGGACGAGCGCGGCAGCAGCTGGAGGAACACCTCCATGTCCGACCACCGCGGGACGACCTTCTCCACGCCCATCACGGTGATCAGCGTGTCCGGGAGCGTCAGGCACATCCGCCCGTTGCCCTCGGACTCGACCACCGAGATCGTCCCGGTGTCGGCGGCGGCGAAGTTGGCGCCGGAGATCCCGACACGGGCCGACAGGAACTTGCGCCGCAGGTGGGCCCGCGCCGCCATCGCGAGGCGGCGGGGCTCGTCGGTGAGGTCCGGGTCCACCCCCGGCAGCGCGCGCAGGAAGATGTCGCGAATCTCGGAGCGGTTGCGGTGGATGGCCGGGACGAGGAAGTGCGACGGCCGGTCGTCGGAGAGCTGGACGATGAGCTCGGCGAGGTCGGTCTCCGTCGCGGTGATGCCCTGCTCGGCGAGGGCCTCGTTGAGCCCGATCTCCTGGGTCGCGATCGACTTGACCTTGACCACCTCGTCGGCGCCCGCCTCGCGCACCAGCGACGCCACGATCGCGTTGGCCTCGCCCGCGTCGCGGGCCCAGTGCACGACGCCGCCGCGGGCGGTCACCGCCTCCTCGAGCTGCTCGAGCAGCTCGGGCAGCCGCGCCATGGTGTCGGCCTTGATCGCCTCGCCGGCGCGGCGCAGCTCCTCCCAGTCGGGCACCTCGGCGACGACGCGGGCCCGCTTCCCGCGGATGGTGCGCGTGGCGTGCCCGAGGTTGCGGCGCAGCTGGGTGTCGGCCAGCGCGCGGTGCGCGGCCACCGGGAACGACTCCGTCCCGCGCAGGAAGCCGACGTCGTCGGGCGCGACCGTCGGCATGCCGAGATCGGTGCTGGTCACGGGTGGACCCCCTTGCTCTCGCCGACCTCGGCGGTGTCGAAGACGATGTCGCGGGCGGGGGTGCCCTGCTCGGTCCCGGATGGTCCAGCTCCGCTGCGCTCCGTGTCCGAAGAGGCCAGGATCTCGGCGAGGTGCACCGTGCGCACGCCCGAGCGCAGCCGCGAGAGCCCGCCGCCGATGTGCATGAGGCACGACGAGTCGCCGGCGGTGCACACCTCGGCACCCGAGGTCAGCACGTTGGCCATCTTGTCCGCGAGCATCGCGGTGGAGACCTCGGCGTTCTTCACCGCGAACGTGCCGCCGAACCCGCAGCACACCTCGGCGTCGGCCAGCTCGGTGAGCTGCAGCCCGCGGACCTCGCGCAGCAGCCGCAGCGGCTTGTCGCCGACGCGCAGCATGCGCAGCGAGTGGCACGTCGGGTGGTAGGTGACGCGGTGCGGGTAGTAGGCGCCGACGTCGGTGACCCCCAGGACGTCGACGAGCAGCTCGGAGAGCTCGTAGGTGCGCCCGGCGAGCTCCTCGGCCGCCCGCGCCAGGCCCTCGTCGCCGCCGCGCCGCGCGACCATCGCGTGCTGGTGGCGCACGCACCCCACGCACGACCCCGACGGGGCGACGGACACGTCGGCGGCGTCGGCGAAGACCTCGACGTGGTGGCGCACCAGCGGCAGCGCCATGTCGAGGTAGCCGGTGTTGACGTGCATCTGCCCGCAGCAGGTCTGGTCCTCGGGGAAGACGACCTCGTGGCCGAGCCGTTCGAGGATCTCGACCGTGGCCTTCACGGCCTGCGGGAACATCGCGTCCCCGAGGCACGTGGCGATGACGGCGATCCTCACGGGTGGTGTCCTCCCCGGACGGCGGTGGTGTCCGGTCAGTCTCCCCCGCGGACGCCGACCCCGCAGGCACCGCGATGTACGTGTGACCTCCGGTCACCTGATTCCGGCCCCGGCAACGACGCAAGCGGGGGTATCGGCCTTCCGCCCTCCCGGTGGTTTCGCGACACTGCGCACACGAACGGTCGAGTGTGCGCGGAGGGACGGGTCGGTCATGCCGGAGAGCCGCCCGCTGGTCGGGCGCTCGGAGTCGGTCGCCGCCGTGGTCGCCGCCGCCCGGGACGACCGGCTCGGGGCCGTGGTCGTCGGTGGGCCCCGCGGGATCGGCCGCACCCGGCTCACGCGGACGGCCGCGACCGCGGTCGTGCACGGGCCGGGAGCCGGGCGCTGGCGTGTCTCCACCGTCATGACGAGCCTGGTCACGAGCGAGGTCCCCCTGGGGGCGCTCTGCCACCTGCTCGGCGACCTCGACCCGGGGATCACCGACACCGCCGCGCTGCTGCGCGAGGCCCGCCGCCGGCTCGGCGAGGAGGGCGTGCGGCGGCTGGTCGTCGTCGACGACGCCCACCTGCTCGACGCGACCTCGGCGGTGCTGCTCGCCCAGCTCGCCCGCGCCGGGCAGGCGTTCCTGCTGCTCACGCTGCCCGACGGCGCCGTCGCCCCCGACCCGTTCCGCGGGCTCGCCCGCGACGGCTACGTCCGGCGCGTCGAGCTGACCGAGCTCGACCGCGCCCAGTCCGACCACCTCGTCACCGCGACGCTCGGCGGCCACGTCGACGGCGTCACGCTCGACCGGCTGTGGGAGCTGTCCCTGGGCAACCCGCGCTTCCTGTGCGAGCTGGTCGACGGCGCGCGGGACGAGGGCGCACTCCACCTGGCCGGCTCGGTGTGGCGCTGGGACGCGCCCCGGCACCCACCGCGGCGCCTCATCGAGCTGCTCACCGACCGGCTCGGCGGGCTGGACCCGGTCGAGCAGGACCTCATGCGCACGCTCGCGTTCGGCCAGCCGCTGGGCTCGGAGATCCTCGGCATCGCCTTCCCCGACAGCGCGCTGCTGCGGCTCGAGGGCGAGGGGCTGATCACCTCGACCCGCGACGGGCGGCGCCTCGAGGTCGCGCTCGCCCACCCCCTCTACACCGAGCTGCTGCGCAGCGGCGCCACCCCGCTGCAGGAGCGCGAGGTCTACCGGCGGCTGCGCCGCGCGCTCGAGGCGTCCGGCTCGAAGCGCGCGGCCGACCGTTACCGCATGCTGGCCTGGCGGGTCGCCGAGGGCCTGTCGGTCGACCAGTCCGAGCTCCTCGACGCCGCCGTGGGTGTTTCCGGGGACGACCCGCGCACCGCGGAACGCCTGCTGCGCGCGGCCGCCGACCACGGCGCGGGCTTCGACGTGCTGTGGCGGCTGGGCCTGCTGCGGGTGGACCTCGGACTCTTCGACCCCGCCGAGACGGCCTTCGCCAGCGCCGCCAAGCTCGCCGAGGCCAGCGACATCGTCGCGCCCGCCCCCGACCCCGTGCTCGTGGCCACCGCCCGCTGCCGCAACCTGTCCTGGGGCCTGCGCGACGACGCCGGGGCGCTGGCCGCGGCGTCGACGGCGCTCGCGGCGGCGGCCCTGCGCGGCACCGCGGACAGCCCGCTCGCCGTCACCCTCGGGGGCTTCGTGTGCCTGCTGGACCACCGGCCCGCCGCCGCCCTCGCCGCGGTGACGCCGTTGCTCGACGGCCCCGACGACGACCTCGCCACGCTCGCGGGCCTCGCCGTGGCCGCCCGGTCCCGGCTCCAGCTCGGGGAGGGCGAGCAGGCCGTGGCCCTCGCGGTGCGCGGGCTCGCCGCCGGCCCCCGCCCCGGCGGGAGCTGGCTGACCGTCGAGCTGCGCATCGTGCAGTGGTGCGCGCTGCTGGGCATGGGCCACCTCGACGAGGCCGAGGCGCTGGCCCGGCGCTGGCACGTCGAGGCCGGACCGGGCGGGGTCGCCGAGCACATCGCGCTCTACCTGTCCTGGCTCGGCATCGTCGCCGGGCGCCGCGGGCGGCTGCAGACCGCGGTGCGGCTGCTGCACGAGGCCGCCGCCGGGGTGTCCGCGCGCCGGTTCCCGTTCACGGTGCCCCTGGTCAGCGAGCTGGCGGTCGCGCTGGCCGGGCTCGGGCGCACCACCGAGGCCCAGGACGTCCTGGCGGAGGCGCAGGGCCCCACGGGCGGCCCGCTCACCGGATGGCTGCAGAACGCCCAGGTGTGGCTCGCCGGTGTCGAGGGCCGCACGACGCGGGCCACCGAGCTCGCCCTCCAGGCGCGTTCCGGCGCGTCGCACGCCGAGCGGCGGCAGGCGCTGCACGCCGCGGTGCGCCTGGGCGCGGGGCGTCCCGTCGCCGAGGCGCTGGAGGCGCTGGCGGGCCCCGGCGACGGCGCGCTCCCGGCGGTCCTCGCCGCTCACGCCCGCGCGCTGGCCGCGGGCCACGGCACCGACCTGGACGCGGTGGCCGGGCGCTTCGCCGAGCTCGGGCACCTCCTGCTCGCCGCCGAGGCGTGGGCGCAGGCGTGCGCGGCGCACCGGGCCGCGGGGCACACCGGGGCCGCGGGCTGGTCGGCCTCGCGCAGCCGCGCGGCGTCGGAGGCGTGCGAGGGCGCCGAGACGCCGGCCGCGGGGCTGCTCGAGCGCACCGGCGAGCTGACGCCGCGCGAGGCCGAGATCGCCGCGCTCGCGGCCGGCGGCCTGACCAGCCGGGCGATCGCCGATCAGCTCGTGATCTCGGTGCGCACCGTCAACAACGTGCTGCGCTCGGTGTACGCGAAGCTCGGCGTGGCCGGGCGCGGGGAGCTCTCCGACGCCCTCGGCCTCCGCCCCCACTGACGTCGCACACGGACCCGCGGGCTCACCCGCCGCCCTGGGTGGTCCCCGAGGTGTTCCCGCCGCCGTCGGTGCCGCCGCTGGTCTCCTCGCAGCACGGGGTCTCGGGGCGGGGGGTGCCGCTGGGCGGCCAGGAGGTGCGCTCGTTCCGCTCGCGACCACCCGAACCGCCGCCCGACCCGCCGGAGCCCGACCCGGCGCTCCCGGCCGAGCCGCCGCTGCCACCCGAACCGCCGCTCCCGCCGGTGCCGGGGTCCGGGCCCACGGGGGCCACCGGCGCCTCGGTCGTCGTGGGCAGGGGCACCGGGGCCACGACCTGGGACGGGGTGGGCGCCGGAGCGGGCGGTGTCTCGGCCGCGACGGTCGAGTAGGCGAGCGCGCCGCCGCCCAGGAGCAGGACCGCCAGGGCGACCAGCGCGACGACCAGCGGCCGCCGACCGCGCGACCGGGCCACCGGCGCCCCGCCCACGTCGTCCCGACCCGGCGCCGCGTGCACGGCGGTGGCGCTCTGCACGGCGGTGGCGTCGGTCGGGACGCTGCCGGCCGGGGTGCGTGCGGGGTTGACCCAGGTGGTCGACCCTGCGGTCGCCGCGGTCGTGCCGCCGTGCGTGCCCGTGTGTCCGGGCTTCCCGCCCGCCGGTCCCTGACCCGGGTGGGTCCAGGTCGCCGACCCGGTCGCGGCCGGGAAGCCGCCGGTGGGCGTCCGGCCGGGGTTCACCCAGCGGGTCGCGCCGGTGGTGGGCGCGGCGGGCGACCGGGACGCCACGACGGTGGGGATCGACCCGGAGTGGGGGTGCGCGCCCGGCCCGGTGCCGGGCCGGGTCCGGGGCCCCGTGCCGGGCGCGGTCGTGGGCCCGGCGGTGGGCCCGGCCGTGGGCACGGGCCGGGGGCCCGTCCGGGGTCCGGTGGCGACCACGGTGGGGCCGACCGGGATCCCGCCCGACGGGGTCCGCGGGCCCGACCGCACCGGCGTCCGGTAGGGCGCCCCGGAGCTCGGGAACACCGCGGTGTGGCTCGCGTTCGCCGCGCCCGACACGCGCGCCGGCGGTTCGACCAGCATCGCGGCGCCGAGCACGATCGCGTGCTTGGGGTGCGCGTCGACGGACGTGGGCCGTCCGAGCTCGGCCGAGACCATGCGGGAGACCAGCGGGATGCGCGAGGACCCGCCGACCAGCAGCACGGTGTCGAGCTGGTCCGGGGCCACCGCGGCCGACTCCAGCGCGCGCCCGAGTGCGGCGATCGTCGCCGTCACCGAGGGACGGATCATCTCCTCGAACTCGCCCCGGGTCAGCCGCACCTCCGTCTGCAGGTTCGGCAGCAGGACCGGGATGGTCGCCTCGGTGTCGGCCGACAGCGCCTCCTTGGCCAGCACGCAGTCCTGGCGCAGGCGGACGATCGCGCTCGTGGCCGCGGCGTCGGCCGGGTCGAGCGCGGACACCGCGCCGTCGAGGCAGCGGTCGACGTGGGCGAACACGGCCTCGTCGAAGTCGACGCCGCCGAGGCCCTCGACGCCCTCGGGCTCCCCGAGGATCTCGAAGCCGCCGCCCGTGGTGTGCAGCACGGTGGCGTCGAACGTGCCGCCGCCGAGGTCGTAGACGGCGACGGTGCGGCCCTCACCGATGCGCTCGTTGGCCGCGTAGTGCGCGGCGGCAGCCTCCGGCTCGGTGATCATCGCAACGTCGTGCAGGTCGGCGAGGCGCGGCACCTGCTCGAACAGCTCGCGCTTGTAGGGGCCCCAGTTGGCCGGGTGGGTCAGGCGCACCGCCGTCGGGGGGCCGCCCTCGCGCTCGGAGATCTGGGCGACGACCTCGCGCAGCTGCGCGGCGAGGAGGTCGGTCGCGGAGTACGGGGTGCCGCCCAGCAGGAGGGGTGTCGGGTCGCCGAGACGCCGCTTGACCTCCCGGGCCACGCGGTCGGGCTCGCCCGCCGCCCGGCGCACGGCCGCGTCGCCGACCAGCACACCGCCGTCGGCGCGCACGAGCACCACCGACGGCATCGCCGTCGAGCGGTCGCCCAGCGACGCCATCTCGACGTGGCCGTCACGGACGACCGCCGCCGCCGTGAACGTGGTGCCGAGATCGACACCGAGCCCGTACGCCACCGCTCCTCCTCGTCACCGTTCCCCGTCCTGCTCACTGTCGCCCCCCTGGGCACGACCGTCGAGAGCAACCGGGTACTCACCCATCGCTCGCGCAGCTCTCCGCGTTGCTCTCCTCGGTCGATCTCCCGTCACCCGGCCGGTCGTCCGAGCCGTCGGGACGCCGCCAGCAGCCCCTCACAGGTCCGCACGAGCACCCGCGCGGTCTCGCGCACGGCCCGCGTGGACCCGGGGTGCTCGACGCGCCGCTGCCAGTGACCGAGCACCACCGACGCCGCCCGGGCCACCTCCTCGCTGCGGGCGTCCTCGGGCAGGCCGAGCCGGGTGGCCGGGGCGAGCCCCTCGCCGCCGAGGAGGCGCTCGGCGTCCGCGCGCTCGTCGTCGGGGAGCACGACCGCCCCCGTGTGGAGCCGGTCGAGCACCCGCACCTCGACGAACTCGTGCGCCCCGGCGGTGATCTGCTCGATCTCGCTGCGCAGGCTCTGCGTGTCCGCCATCGGCCAGCGCCGGATCACCCCCTCGAGCACGGTGAGCGCCGACTGCGCGCGCAGCACGTCCGCGCGCCCGGCGAAGCGGGTGGTCAGCACGTCGCGCAGAGGTCCCAGGCCGCTGTGGTGCACGAGCTCCCGGGAGAGCTCCCCGGCCGTCGTGACCGTGCCCTCGCGCAGGAGACGCACCGAGAGCCGCACCCCGAACAGGCCGTAGCGGTCGAGGAGGACCGCGCGGCGGCGGGCCTCGACGTCGACGTCGCTCTCCGCGGTGGCGAAGCGCGTCGCAGTCAGCAGGAGGCGGTCGACGTCCGCGACCGGGGCCGTGGCCAGCTTGCCGAGGGCCCGGAACTCGTCCTCCCGCAGGGTGGCCGCGCTCGCACCGAGCAGCCCGGCCACCGGCATCACCGTCTGGCACAGCCCCCGGACGCGGACGTCGTCGCGGTAGCGGGCGGCGATCGTGTGCGCGCTCTCGAGCGCATCCGGGCGGGCGTGCCCCACCTCGTCGGCGCGCGCGAGCACGCCGACGGCGTTGATCGGCCAGCGCTTGGCGGGGTCGTCGCGGAACGCCTCCAGGAAGCGCATGTCCGACGCGTGGACGTGGCGCATGAGGTAGAGGACCGCGTCGGCCTCGGAGGACCCGGTGGCGCCGGGCACGAGGGCGGCCTCGGTCCGCCGGGAGAGCTCCGCGCTCAGGGAGTCGAGGCCGGGCGTGTCGATCAGGGTCATCGTCTGCAGGGCGCGCGAGGGCCAGTCCACGAGCAGGCGGTCGACGTCGTCGGCCCCGAGCCGGCCCAGGTCGAGGTCGAGCAGCCCACCCGTCGGCCCGGGCGGCAGCTGCCGCGCGGTGCCGTCGCGCAGGAGCGCCTGCACGCGGTACGTGTGGCCGTCGCGGAACCACGTGACGATCCTCGTGCACTCCCCGGCGTCGGTCGCCGCCAGTTCCTGCCCGACGAGGGCGTTGAGCAGCGTCGACTTGCCGGCCTTGAGCCGGCCGGCGATGGCCACCCGCAGCGGCTCGTCGAGCCGGCGGGTCGCCCGGTCGATGATCGGCGCCGCGGGGCCGCCGCGGTACAGGGGCGCGACGCGGATCATGAGGGCGCGCACGCGGTGCAGCAGGGGCGAGTCCGCCGGCGGCGGCGCCGAGGGTGACCACGGCCGACCGGCCGGGCCAGGCGGCGCGTGCCGCGGCGGGTGGGTGGGCGGGCCGGTGCGCGGTCCGACCGGGGGCGCCGGCCGGCCCGCCGGCGGGCCGGTCCGCGGCGGCAGGGGACCGCCGGGCGGGGCGGGCCAGGCCGGCGGCGGGGTCGGACGTCCGGGCGCGGGGCCGGGACCGCGGGGCGGCGGGTGTGGCGGGTGTGGCTGGTGCGGTGGCGGGCCGCCCGGCGGCCAGCCCCCGGGTGACCGGGGTGGCCCGGGCCTGCTCACGACGCCCTCGGCGCGGCGGGCGAGGGTGCGGTACGGCGCAGGTGCTCGCTCAGGTCGTCCACCCGCGCCCGGACCAGGCGGAGGGACTCGAGGTCCTTCTCGATGCGCTCCCGGGCGCCGGTGTCGGTCTTGCCCGCGGTCACCGCGGCCTGCGCGGCGGTCATCGCCGCCGCCGCCGCGCGCTGCAGCTCGGAGACCCGCTCGGACCACGCGCTGCGCAGCTCACGCTGCACGTGGCGGGTCGCGTCGCGGGAGTCCTTGCCGACCTGGTTGATGAACTCGTCGACGTACTTGCGCACGCCGGTCCTGGCCTCGGTGCGGCGCTTCTCGAGCGCCTTCTTGCGCTCCTCCCGGATGCCGGCGGCGCCGAGGACGCCGCCGAGCACCAGGCCCGCCGCCATCGGGATCCCGAGACCGGCCATGTTGGAGATCATCGTCAGCATGACGATACCGCCGAACGCCTTCTGGAGGATCGGCATCTTGACCACCTGGCGCAGCCCCGACGGGGCGAACTGGACGTCCAGGGCCAGGCGCGCCATGACGTCGACGGGGGCG
Organism: Actinomycetospora sp.; assembly: GCA_029266415.1. Taxonomy (GTDB): domain Bacteria; phylum Actinomycetota; class Actinomycetes; order Mycobacteriales; family Pseudonocardiaceae; genus Actinomycetospora. The sequence continues at coordinate 11,220 of JAQSWW010000007.1, forward strand.
TTCACCGACCGGGCGGTGATGCGGGCCTCGGCCATGTCGAGGTGCTGCTCCACGGCGATCGCCACGTCCTTGGCCCGGCGGACGAACAGGGCGTAGTTCTCCATGGCCTCCGCGGCGAGGCGTCGGCGCAGCCAGTCCGAGAACTCCTCCCAGTTCTTGGCCGGGTCGCCGGCGTCGATGGCGTCCTCGGCCTCCTTCTGCACGGCACGCGCCCGGGAGCGGAGGTCGAACTCCGAGTCCGCGGAGATGTCGGCGAAGCCGTCGTTGAGGACCATCTGCCACTTCGCGCCCTTGTCGCGCAGCGCCTCGGCACGCTCCTTGGCCGCCGCCAGCTCCGCCACCAGCGCCTCGTGGCGGGCCGGGTGCACGAGGGCGTCCCGGCGGGCCCGCGCCGCCGACTCCAGCTGCCCGAGCGCCGAGGTCACCTGGATCATCACCGACCGGAGCGCGATGTGCGCGGCCTCCTCCCGCACCCGCTCGAGGCGGGCGAGCAGCTCCGGGGCGCCGGACTCGGCGCGGAGCTCCTCGTCGCCCTCGGCCGCGGCGACGCGGCTGAGCTCCGAGGAGAAGCCGTGGATCTCGATCCTGACCCCGGCGCGGTGCAGGTGGGCCTGGTTGCGCTCGAGGATCCGGGGCCAGTGCGGCGTCAGGTCGGTCTTGGTCAGCACCATGATCACCGTGGGGCAGAGCTCGACGACCGCGTGGAGGAAGCGGACCTCGGCGTCGGTGAGCTCGCGCGAGGCGTCGCTGACGAACAGGCAGGCGTGCGAGCGGGGCAGGTCCGCCACCGCGCTCTGGTGCGCCGCGCCCAGACCGCCGACGCCGGGCGTGTCGACCAGGACCAGACCGCCGGCGAGCAGGGGGCGGTCGATCCCCACCGACACGGAGACCAGCCGGCGGGTGTTGCCCGGGTTGCCGGACTCCGACGCGTAGGCCGCCACCTCGGCCGGCGTGATCTTCTCGGTCCAGCCGGCGCCCTGGGAACCCGGCAGCGCCTCGAAGTGGGCGCTCGCCGAGAGGGCCGCCGCGTGCCGGACCTCCGTGGGGACGGCCGTCGCGATGTCGTCGTCGACCGGGCAGACGTCGGCCTCGACCAGCGCGTTGACCAGCGAGCTCTTGCCCTGCTTGAACTCGCCGACGACCGGGATGCGGACCGCGTTGTCGGTCAGCAGCTTCTTCGCCGTCCGCAGCCGGCGGACGAGGTCGTCGCGCTCGTAGGCGGTGGCCGCCTTGATGGCCATGTCGACGGTGTCCGAGGCGTGCTTGGCCGCCGCGCTCGGCGCCTTGCTCGCCGGGGCGGACGACTTCGCGGGAGCCTTCTCGGCGGGCTTCGGGGTGGGCGTCGGCGCCGCGGGGGCCGGCGTGCCGGCCTTCTGCTGGGCGGCCGCCCGCCGCGCGGCGGCGCGCTGGGCGACCCGCTCGCGCTCGGCCGCCGCGGCGCGCGCCCGGTCGTCCGTCGCGTCCGCGGTGGGCCCGGCGCTCATCGTTCCGCCCCGTCGAGGTGCTCGGCCTCCGGCCGGAAGATCGACCGGTGGGCGCGCGGCGTCGGCCGCACGCCCTGGGGGCCGTCGGCGGGCACGGGGACGGGCTCGGCCGGCGCGGACGCGCGGGGGAGCTCGTCGCCCCGCACGGACGCGTCGGACAGCTCGGGTTCGGGCGGGTCGACGCGGAAGATCGACCGCCGTCGGGGGTGCGGGGGCGGTGTGCCCTCGGCTCCGGTGCGGGTCACCGGTCCTCCTCGCAGCAGGGGTGACGGGAGCAGTCGGATGGCCCCGGCCGGGTGGAGTCCGGCCGGGGCCAGTCGCGTGCGGGGCGGGCGATCAGCTCGCGCCCACGAGACCGCCGTCGTCGGCGGACTCGCTGCTGCCGCCGTCGTCGCCGCCGGAGCCGCTGTCCGAGCCGCTGTCCGAGCCGCTGTCCGAGCCGCCGTCGTAGCCGCCCTCGTAGCCGCCGCCCGACCCCGACCCCGAGCCCGACGACGCGGCCTCGTATTCGGGCTCCGGCGCCGAGGTGCTGGCGAACCCGCCGTCGTCCGACCCCGCCGACGTGTCCTCCGGGCCGCCGTCGCCCTCCTCGTCCGCCGGCGCGTTGCCGCCGGTGAAGGAGACCTCCTGGAGCTCCGGGGCCTCGCCCTCCTCGACCGGGGCCTCCTCGACGGGGGCCTCCTCGATCGGGGCCTCCCCGACAGGGGCCTCCTCGATCGGGGCCTCCCCGACAGGGGCCTCCTCGATCGGGGCCTCCTCGATCTGGCCACCCTCGACAGGGGCCTCCTCGCCCGTGGGCGTGGCCGGCTCGGTCTCCTCGCCCACCGGGGTGGTCGGCTCGGTCTCCTCGCCGGTCGGCGTGGCCGGCTCGGTCTCCTCACCCGTCGGCGTCTCCTCCGGGGTCTCCGTCGTCTCCGGGTGCGTCTGGCTCTCCGGCGGCATGGTCGGCTCGGGCGTGTGCTCGGGCCAGCCCTCGGGCCGCTCGCCCAGCTCCTCGGGCCACCAGCACCCGTTCGGGTCGGGGGTGCCCTCGGGATTCATGATCGGGTGGTAGGCGCCCGGGTTGTGGACGTCGTTCCAGCCGTTCGGGCAGTACACCGGGTGCCAGCAGTAGGGCTGGTAGACCGGGTTCCAGCAGTGCGGCTGCGCGGTCGGGTGGAAGCAGTAGGGCTGGTCCTCCGGGTGGTAGCCGTAGGCGTTCTCGTCCGGGTGGTAGCAGTGCGGGCTGACCTCGGGGTTGTAGCCCCACTCGTTGTGGTTCGGCTCGTAGCAGTGCGGGTTCTCGGTGGGGTGCCAGCAGTACTGGGGCGACCACCAGTCGGGGAGACCGTGCTCGTGGCAGAAGTCGATGAGGACCTGGCAGTCGGGCGGGCAGGCCTGCTGGTGCGCCGGGCAGTGGTAGCTCTGCGCCAGCTCCCACTGCTCCTCGGGGCTGGGGATCTCCTCCTCGGCCGGCTCGGTGACCTCGCCCTCCGGCGGGGGGGTCTCCTCGGTCTCCGGCGCCTCCTCCGTGACCTCGCTCTCCGGCGGGTTCTCGGGGGTGGTCTCCTCCGTCGTGATGGGGGTCTCGGTCCCGATGACCGGGGCGGTGCCCGGGATGGGGGTGCTCATGTCGGTTCCCTTCGGCTCGGGTGCGGACCGGGGGTCCGACCGAGGTGCTCGTCGGTGGTGACATGAGCGTGGGGTCCGGCCGGGGGCCGGTCATGAGCACGCGGGTACTCGACTGCGGGCCCTGCCCGACCGGGGAGTACTCGGTCGTCGGGCCGGAACGGGGAGATCGCGGGGGATGCCCCCGCAGGAGGGGTGGGGAGAACCCCACCCGGCTCGTCAGCGGTGCCGGCGGAGCCCGCGCGGCGAGAGCTCGTCGTCGTCCCCGGGCGCCGGGAGGGCCCGCACGGGGTCGTCGTCCGCCGCCCGGACGGCCTCGTCGGCGTCGTCGAGCGCAGCCGACGGCGTCTCGCGGGCGTGGACGACGAACCACGCGACCCAGCCGGCGGCGGCGACGCCGACGAAGCTGACGAGGCGGTAGAGCAGGACCGCGGCGAGCGCGGGGTGCGAGGGCACGCCCCCGGCGACGAGCGCGGCGAGCAGCGCGCCGTCGACGAGGCCCAGGCCCCCGGGCAGGAACGCGGCACTCGAGGCGGCGGTGGCCGCGGCGTACGCGACGAGCACCAGCGCGAGCGTCATCCCCTCGGCGCCCACGGCGGCGCAGCAGGCGGCGAGGCAGGCGATGTCGAGGACCCAGTTGGCCAGGGCCGCGGAGCCCACCACGGCGCGCCCGCGCCCGCGCAGCTCGATGAGCTGCAGGGCCGCGATCTGCTCGGCGAGCTCGGCGACGCCGGTGTCGAGGGCCCGCGACCGGACCCGGTTGATCAGCCGCAGCCCCCAGGTGCCCGCGGCGACGAGCAGCCCGGGCCGGCGGGCGACGAGCACGACGCCCGCGCCCAGCGCCGCGACGCCGACGATCTGCAGGACCAGCCAGGGCAGCGACGTGGGCCACCCGCCCACGACCAGCGCGGAGCCGAAGGCGATCGCGGCCAGCGCGAGGCTCGCCGCGACGCCGCCGGCCACCATCGTCCACGTGGTGGCGGGTGCGGTGGCGCCCCAGGCGCGGCGGCGCTTGTAGGTGTAGGCCGTGGACAGCGCGGCGCCGCCGGGCACCGTGAGGTGCAGGGCGTTGGCGGCGAGCGTCGCGAGCGTGACCTCGTGCAGCGACACCCGCACCGAGGCCGCCACCAGCAGCCGGTGGTGCAGCAGCGAGAAGGCGATCAGCGCGCCGGCCTCGCACCCGACGGCGACGGCGACCCACAGCAGGTCGGCGCCGAGCAGCGCGGCGCCGGCGGCCTGGACGGTGGGCAGCACGACGACGACGCCCGTGGTGACGGCCGCGGCCACGACGATCCCGGTCGCGATCCGCAGCAGGCGCCGGGTGCGCGGGGTGGCGCGGTTCGTGCCCGTCGACGTGGTCACGATCGCGCCCATCCCTCCATCGTCCTCCGACCCGGCAGATCACCTGCGGGTGACCGGTACGGCGTCACCACGCGTGGTGCGGCGCAGGGAACACCCGGACGGTCGCTGGACATGCTGCCCGACGGCGCGTGGGCGCTGACGGCGGGTACACGGTGGCCCGGGTGCCGCGGGTGCGGGCAGGATCGGCGTCGTGGTCGGGATCGTGGAGGTCAGCCCGCGCGACGGGCTGCAGAACGAGCGGGCGCTGCTGGAGACGGGCGCGAAGATCGAGCTGATCGAGCGGGCCACGGCGGCCGGCGCGCGGCGCATCGAGGCCGTGTCGTTCGTGCACCCGAAGCTCGTGCCGGCGATGGCGGACGCCGAGGCGGTGATGGAGGGCCTGGAACGGGCGTCGGGCGTGTCCTACATCGGGCTCGTGCTCAACCGCCGCGGCTACGACCGCGCGGTCGCCGCCGGCGTCGACGAGGTCAACGTCGTCGTGCCCGCCTCGGACGGCTTCGCCAAGGCCAACCAGAACTCCACCACCGACGCGCTCACCGCGGTGGCCGAGGAGGTGCTGGCCGAGGCCGCGTCGCGCGACCTGTTCGCCTCGCTGACGATCGCGACGTCCTTCGGCTGCCCCTTCGACGGCGAGGTCGACCCCGAGCGCGTGGTCGAGGTGGCGCGACGCGGCGCGGCGGCGGGGGCGAAGGAGATCGCGATCGCCGACACGATCGGCGTCGGCGTGCCCACCCAGGTCCGGACGCTGCTCGACGAGGTGCGCGCGGTGGCCCCCGACGCGCTGATGCGCGCGCACTTCCACAACACCCGCAACACCGGCTTCGCCAACGCCGTCGCCGCTCTGGAGTGGGGCGTCGACTGGCTCGACTCGTCCAACGGCGGGATCGGCGGCTGCCCCTTCGCCCCCGCGGCCACGGGCAACATCGCCACCGAGGACCTCGTCTACCTGCTGCACCGCATGGGCCACCCGACGGGCCTGGACCTCGAGGCCCTGCTGCCGATCGCCGGCTTCCTCTCCGACGCCCTGGGCTACCGCGTCCCCGCGCTGCTCCCGCGGGCGGGCGCGTTCGGCTGACGCCTCGTGCGTGCTCGTCCGTGCCAGGGCACGGGCAAGCACGCACACCCGCCCCACCCCCGTGAGCACTGTCGTCCCCCACAGCGCACGAAGGTGCTCACGGGTGGGCAGCGCGCCGCTCGAGGAGCGGCGCCAGGCGGAACGGGACGAGCTGGCGCATGACGAGCGCGGTGGAGGTCCGCTCGACGCCCGGGACGGCGAGCAGGCTGCCCGCGATCGTGTAGAGGGCGTCGGCGTCCCGGGCCACCACCTGGACCAGCAGGTCGTCGTCGCCCGCGAGCCCCACGACCTCGACGACCTCCGGGATGCGCGCCAGCTCCGCGGTCACCTCGTCGAGCCGGCGCTGGTCGACGCGGGTGGTCACGTACGCCCGCAGCGGGTGGCCGAGCGCGGCCGGGTCGATCCGGCGGGCGGGGTCGCCGAGCACGCCGCGGCCCTCGAGCCGGGTCAGCCGTGCCTGGACGGTGTTGCGCGCGAGCCCCAGCCGCTCGGCGAGCGCGACGACCGTGGCGCGCGGCTCCTCGCCGAGAGCCTGGAGCAGCCGGGCGTCGATCGCGTCGACGGGTTCCATCCTGCTCACTCCCCACCGCCGTCGGCACCGCCGCGGCGAGCATAGTGCTCACCCGGCCACGCACCGCTTGCGCACGACGGGCCCGTGACGAAGGCTTCCCGGGTCAATGTGAGACCCGGAGGCCACCGATGACGTCCACGCGTCCCGCTCCCCCGCACCCCGACCGCGCCGCGGAGCAGGAGGCCCTGCGGGCCGTGGAGGACCGGGTGCTCTGGCTCGCGACGGCGATCGTCGACCACGCCAACCGCGTGCGCCCCAACCCCGGCGGACTCAAGGTCGGCGGGCACCAGGCGTCGTCGGCGTCGATCGTCTCGATCATGACGGCGCTGTGGTTCCACACCCTGCGCCCCGAGGACCGGGTCTCGGTCAAGCCGCACGCCTCGCCGGTGCTGCACGCGATCAACCACCTGCTCGGCGAGCTCGACGCGTCGTACCTGACGACCCTGCGCGCCGCGGGCGGCCTGCAGTCCTACCCGTCGCGGTCGAAGGATCCGGACCCCGTCGACTACTCCACGGGCTCCGTCGGCATCGGGGCCACGGCGCCCATCTGGGGGACGATCGCCCGGCGCTACGCGGAGGGCATCGGGCGAGGCGGCACGGAGCGCAGCGGAGCTGCCGCGCCGGAGGCCGGTGGCAGGGCGGGGACGGGACGGCAGTTCTCGCTGGTCGGCGACGCGGAGCTCGACGAGGGCGCGGTGTGGGAGGCCGTGCTCGACCCGATGGTCCGCGAGCTCGGCGAGGTCTGCTGGATCGTCGACTTCAACCGCCAGAGCCTCGATCGCGTCGTCCCCGACATCTCCGCCACCCGCCTGCACGGGCTGTTCACCGCGGCGGGCTGGCAGGTCATCACCGTCAAGTACGGGCGGCTGCTCGCCGAGCTGTACGCGAAGCCGGGGGGCGACGCGCTGCGCCGGCGGATCGACGAGATGACCAACCCCGAGTACCAGCGGCTGCTGCGCTGCACCCCCCTGCAGCTGCGCGAGCGCCTGCCCGGCGACGGCCCGGACGCCGACGCGATCGCGCGGCTGCTGCGCGAGGTCGACGACGGGGTCGTGCACGCCGCGATCCGCAACCTCGGCGGCCACGACCTCGGCGCCCTCGCCGACGCCTACGACGCGATCGACGACACCCGCCCCACGGTGATCTTCGCCTACACCGTCAAGGGCTACGGCCTCGCGAGCCAGGGCCACCCGCAGAACCACTCCAACCTGCTCACCGAGACCCAGATGCGGGCGCTGGCCACGGGCCTGGGCACCGACCTCGACGACCCCTGGGCGCCGCTGCCCGACGACTCCCCGGCCGCCGCGCTCTGCCGCGAGACCGCCGTGCGCCTGCGCCGCTCCCCCGCGCCGCCCGCCGAACCGCCCGCGATCCCCGACGACCTCGACCGCACGCCCACCGGCACCGGCCACACCCAGCAGGCGCTGGGCCGCGCGCTGCTCGACCTCACCCGCTCCGCGCCCGAGGCCGCCCGCCGGGTGGTCACGGTCAGCCCCGACGTCACGTCGTCGACCAACCTCGGCGGCTGGCTGAACAAGGTCGGGTCGTGGTCACCGCACGAGCGGCGCGACTGGTTCGCCGACGACGCCGAGACGATCCTGCACTGGCACGAGCTGCCCAGCGGCCAGCACATCGAGCTGGGCATCGCCGAGACCAACCTCGTCGGCCTGCTCGGTGAGCTCGGGGCCACCTGGTCGCGGTGGGGCGAGCCCCTGCTGCCCATCGGGGTGCTCTACGACCCGTTCGTCGCCCGCGCGCTCGAACCATGGGCGTTCGGGATGTACGCGGGCGGGCAGTCGATCCTGGTCGGCACGCCGTCGGGGGTGTCGCTGGCGCCGGAGGGCGGCGCGCACCAGTCGATCACCACGCCGTCGATCGGCCTGGAGCAGCCCGGCTGCGTCGCGTTCGAGCCGGCGTTCGGCGTCGAGGTGGGCTGGTGCCTGCTCGACGGGCTCGCGCGGCTGGGTCGCCCGGGCGGCTCGTCGACCTACCTGCGCCTGTCGACCGTCCCCGTCGACCAGAGCCTCGCCGCGGTCCCGTCCGACCCCGCGGCCCGTGCCCGGCGCCGTCGCGAGGTCACCGCCGGCGCGTACCTGCTGCGCCGGACGGCGGGCACCCCGCAGGTGACGATCGCGGTGATGGGACCGCTGGTCGGGCAGGCCCTCGCGGCCGCCGACCGCCTGGACGCGCAGGGCGTGGCCGCCGACGTCGTCGTCGTCACCAGCCCCGACCGGCTCTTCCGCGCCCTGCGCGCCCGCCACGGGGCGACCGGCGCCCACGCCGAGCACCCGACCTGGATCCTCGACGCCGCCTTCCCCGCCGCCCGCGCCGCCCGCCTCGTGACGGTGCTCGACGGCCACCCGCACACGCTGGCGTTCCTGGCGGGCATCCACTCGGTGCGCGCCGCGCACCTCGGCGTCATCGACTTCGGCCGCTCCTCCGACCTCGCCGACGCCTGGGCGCACCACCACCTCGACACCGACGCGATCGTCGCGGCCGCGTTGGCCTGAGGCTCTGTCAGCGAAGTGGCGTCGCTGACGTTCAGTGTCCGCAAAATTCCGTCGATCAAGAGCACGCCGGGCACAGGCATCGTCCTGGCCGCCCAGCGGGTAGACCGCGCGCACGGGATCCGGAGGGAGGCCCCGTGCTCGACTGGCTCGCCGCGCCCGGCTACGCGACCGCCCGCTGGGTCGTCCAGCACCTCGTCGCGCTGGTCTACGTCATCGCCTTCACCGTCGCGCTGGCCCAGTTCCGCCCGCTGATCGGGGAGCGCGGCCTGACCCCGATCCCCCGCTTCCTCGCGCGCACGACGTTCCGTCGCCACCCGAGCCTGTTCCACCTGCGCTCCTCCGACACCGCCTTCCGCGTCGTCGCCGGCGCGGGCCTCGCCCTCGCCCTCGCCGCGCTCGCCGGCGCCACCGACGTGCTCCCGCTCGGCGCGGGGATCGCGCTCTGGGCCCTGCTCTGGGTGCTGTACCTGTCGATCGTCAACGTCGGCCAGGTCTGGTACGGCTTCGGCTGGGAGTCGCTGCTGCTCGAGGCGGGCTTCCTCGTCACGTTCCTCGGGCCGGCCGACGTCGCCCCGCCGACGCCGATCCTCTGGCTGCTGGTCTGGCTGCTCTTCCGCGTCGAGTTCGGCGCCGGCCTGATCAAGATGCGCGGCGACTCCTGCTGGCGCGACCTCACCTGCCTCGAGTACCACCACGAGACCCAGCCGCTGCCCAGCCCGACGAGCTGGTGGTTCCACCACCTGCCCCGCCCGCTGCACCGCGTCGAGGTGCTCGCCAACCACGTCACCCAGCTCGTCGTCCCGTTCCTGCTCTTCCTGCCCCAGCCGGTCGCGTCGGCAGCCGCCGTCGTCGTGATCGTCACGCAGGGCTGGCTGGTCGGGAGCGGCAACTTCGCCTGGCTCAACTTCCTCACGATCACGCTGGCCTTCGCCGCGATCGACGACGCGCGCCTGCGCTGGCTGCTGCCGATCCCGCTGCCCGAGCAGGCCCCGATCCCGACGTGGTTCAGCATCGTCGTCCTCGCCGTGACGGCCCTCATGCTGGCGCTCTCGGTGTGGCCGGTGCTGAACATGGCCAGCGGCCGCCAGCTGATGAACGCCGGCATCACGCCCGTGCACCTCGGCAACAGCTACGGCGCGTTCGGCTCGATCACCCGCCACCGCGACGAGGTCGTGCTCGAGGGCACCGACGACCCCGACGGTGGCGACGACGCGACGTGGCGCGAGTACGAGTTCCGCTCCAAGCCCGGCGACCCGTACCGCCGGCCGCCCCAGACCGCGCCCTACCACCGGCGGCTCGACTGGCTGATGTGGTTCGCCCCGCTCGCGCCGCGCATGGCCCGCAGCTGGCTCCCGACCCTGCTCGACCGACTGCTCGAGGCCGACCGTCCGACCCTGCGACTGCTGCGCCGCGACCCGTTCGACGGCGAGCGCCCGGCGTGGGTGCGGGCGCGGCTCTACCGCTACCGCTTCACCACCCGCGCCGAGCGCCGCGCGACCGGGGCCTGGTGGCACCGCGAGCTCATCGGCGACTACCTGCCCGCGAGGACCCTGTCCCGCTCGTCGGCCGCGCCGTAGACGAGGCGGTGCCCGGCGCGGATGCCGGCGGCGTAGACACGGCCCAGACGCCCGGCCCGCGCGAGCGCCGCCCGCGCCGCGTTCGCGCCCGGCGCCCCGTGCACCGCGCCCGCCGGGTGGGCCGTCGCACCGGCGAGGAACAGGCCGTCGACGGCGGTGTCGGGCCGGCCGAGCCCGGGGGTCGGGCGGAACACCAGCATCTGGTGGATCTGCGCGGTGCCCTGCATCAGCGCGCCGCCGACCAGCGACGGGTCCTGCGCCTGCAGGTCCGCCGGGCGGGAGACGCGGCGTGCGACGACCCGGTCGCCGAACCCGGGCGCGTGGCGCTCGATCACCGCGGTCATCCGCCGGACCTGCTCGTCGAGCTCGGCCTCGGTGTGCTCGCGGGAGTGCGGGAGGTGCGTGTACGCCCACACCGACTCGGTGCCCGCCGGCGACCGTGAGGGGTCCGAGAGCGTCATCTGCCCGAACAGCATGAACGGGTTCGCCGGCATGCGGCCCGCGTCGAGGTCGGCGCCGAAGTCGACGAGGCCTGCGGTGTCGCCGCCGAGGTGCACGGTGCCCGCCTCGCGCGCCTCGGGCGCGGTCCACGGGACGGGCCCCGACAACGCCCAGTCGATCTTGAGGATGGCGTCGTCCCACTGGAAGCGCGCGAGGTCGTCGACCAGGCGCACGGGGAGGTGCTCGACGCCGACGAGGTCGCGGAGCAGCAGCGGGGCGGGCACGTCGGCGAGGACGGCGCGCCGGGCGCGGACCACCGAACCGCCCGCGTCCTGCACACCGACGGCCCGGCCGCCCTCGACCAGCACCCGCGTCACGGGACGCGCGCACTCGACGGTCCCGCCGCGGGCCCGCAGGCGGGCGACGAGCGCCTCGGCGATCTTCCCCGACCCGCCCGCGGGCACCGGGAAGCCGACGTCCTGGGCCAGCATCGACAGGAGCCACCCGAACGCGGTGCTCGCGGTCTGGGTGACGCCGAGGTCGGTGTGCAGGGCGTTGCCGGCGATCAGCACCCGCGCGCCCTCGCCGCCGAACTCCTCCTGGCCGAACCGGACGGCGGGCAGCAGCATCCGCCGCGCGAGGCGCAGCGCGTCGGGCCCGCCGAGCGTCCGCAGCACCCGCGTCGCGTCCCTGACCGGCGGGAACGGGCCGAGGAACGCGGCCATCAGCGGGTCGCGCAGGCGCTGCCACTCGTCGGCGAGCCGGCGCCACGCGTCGCCGTCGCCCGGGGCGAAGCGGTCGAGCGAGGCGGCGGTGACGTCGACGTCGCGCGAGAGCAGCACGCCCCGGTCGTCGGACAGGACGTGGGCCAGCGGGGCGGGCGCGTGGCGCCACTCCAGCCCGTGCGCGCCGAGGTCGAGCCCGCGCAGCACCGGCGACACGTAGCCCATGGGGTGGAACGCGCTGCCGAGGTCGTTGAGGTAGCCGGGCGCGGTGATCTCCTCGGTGCGCGTCGCGCCGCCCGGCGCGTCCGCCGCCTCGAGGACCGTGACCGACCAGCCCTGGTCGGCGAGCAGGTTGGCCGCGACCAGCCCGTTGTGCCCCGCGCCGACGACCACGGCGTCGGCGGTCTCGGTGCTCGTGGTCAGCGCGCTGGCCCGTGTCATGGGCGCAGTCTTCCCGGTGTGGTCGCGGGGAACCGCGTGTACCCGACGACCATGAGCACCCCGGACGAGGTGGCCGACGTGCGGGAGGTCGTCCCCGACTGCGCAGTCCGGCCGATCACCGCAACCCCTCCCCTACGGCGCGGTACACCGGGAGAATCGCGGCCATGAGCACTCGGCTGTGGCATCCGTTCTCCGACATGGCGGCGGTCGTGGTACGCCAACGCGGGGCACGGCCGCCAGGAGATCGTGCAGGCCGCGATGAACCAGATGAGCAAGCTCGAGGCCTACTCGTGCTTCGCGGACATCGCCAACCGCCCCGCGCTGGAGCTCGCCGAACGCCTCGCCGACCTCGCGCCCGTCGACGACGCGAAGATCTTCTTCGGCTCGGGCGGCGCCGACGCCATCGACACGGCGGTCAAGCTCGCGCGCGCCTACTGGCAGGCCCGCGGCGAGCACGACCGCGTCCACGTCGTCTCGCGCGAGACCGGCTACCACGGCACCCACGGCTTCGGGACCTCGATCACCGGTATCCCACCCAACCGCGAGGGCTGGGGTGTGCTGCCCGGCGAGAACACCGTGGCGCCGCTGCACGACCTCGACGGCGTCGAGAAGGTCTTCGCCGAGGTCGGCCCGGAGCGGATCGCGGCGTTCGTCATCGAGCCCGTCACCGGCGCCGGCGGGGTGCACCTGCCGGTCGAGGGCTACATCGAGGGCGTCGCCGAGCTCTGCCGGCGCCACGGCGTGCTCCTGATCATCGACGCGGTGATCGCGGGCTTCGGCCGACTGGGCAGGTGGTTCGGGATCGAGCGCTTCGGCGTGCGCCCGGACATGATCACCTTTGCCAAGGGCGTCACCAGCGGCTACCTGCCGCTCGGCGGCGTCGTCGTGTCCGGGGAGGTCGCCGCGCCCTGGTGGACCACCCCCGGCGAGCGCACCCTGCGCCACGGCCCGACCTACTCGGGGCACCCGACGTGCTGCGCGGCCGGCCTCGCGACGCTCGACGTCTACGAGCGCGAGAACCTCATCCCGCGGGGCGAGGAGCTGGAGAACCCGCTGTTCGAGGCGCTCGTGTCGCTGACGGGCCACCCCTACGTCCACGAGGTGCGGGCGGGCTTCGGGCTGCTGGCGGCCGTGGAGCTCGAGCCCGAGGTCCTCAGCAGCGTTCGCGACGCCCCGAACGCGCTGCTGCGCGGTGCCCGCAAGGCCGGCGTGCTCGTGCGCGGGCTCGGCAAGGGCGTCGCGGTGTCGCCGCCGCTGATCATCGACGCGAGCGAGCTGTCCCTGCTCGCCGACGGCATCCGCGCCGGCCTCGACTCGCTGCCCGTCGACGCCCCGGTGCCGGCCGCCCCGGGCGCGTAGTGACGACGCCCGCGCCTGACGTGTTCCTCGCCGACTGCCCCGCCCGCTCGGCGCTCGAGCTGATCGCCGACACGTGGTCGGTGGTGGTGCTCGTCGGCCTGGCGCACGGCCCGCGGCGGTACTCGTCCCTGCTCGAGCGGGCCGGCGGGATCAGCAAGAAGATGCTGACCCAGACCCTGCGCCGCCTCACCGACGCGGGGCTCGTCGCGCGCCCGGAAATGCGCGGCGGGGACTACGCGCTCACCGACCTGGGCGTCTCGCTGCTCGGGCCGCTCACCGCGTTGACGGCGTGGGCCGAGGAGCACGCGGCGGAGCTCGGCTGACGAGGGCACCCGGAGGTTCCCTCGCGTCGCGCAGCATCGACGGCATGAGGGTTCTGGTGGCCGGTGCGACGGGGAACGTGGGCGCCGAGGTGGTGCGGGCGCTCGTCGAGCAGGGTGCGGGCGAGGTCCGCGCCCTGTCGCGGCGGGGCGGAGCGGTCGCCGGCGCGGTGCCGGTGACCGGCGACCTGGCCGACCGCGCGGGCCTCGCCGACGTGTGGACGGGCGTCGACGCCGTGTTCCTGCCCGCCGGCCATCCCGACGTGGCCGGGCTGCTCGCGGACATGCGGGTGGCTGGCGTGCGGCGGGTGGTGCTGCTGTCGACCGGCGCGGTCGTCGGGGGCGACCTCGACAACGCCGTCACCCGCTTCAACGTCGTCTCCGAGGCCGCGGTGCGCGACGCCGGCCTGGCGTGGACGGTGCTGCGCCCGAGTGGCTTCGCGTCGAACGCCCTGCAGTGGGCGCCGCAGCTGCGCGCCGGCGACGTCGTCCGCGAGCCGTTCGCCGACGTCCCGGTCGCCGTGGTCGACCCCGCCGACATCGGCGCCGTCGCCGCCCTCGCCCTCGCCGGCGACGGCCTCGCCGGGCAGAGCCTGCGGCTCACCGGCCCCGAGGCGACGCTCCCGGCGGACCGCCTGGCCGTGCTCGCGGACCTCCTCGGGCGCGACCTGCACCTCGACCCCGAGCCCGACGACGCGGCGCACCGCCGCATGGCCGCGGCGATGCCGCCGGCGTACGTCGACGCGTTCTTCCGCTTCTTCCGCGGCGGGGAGTACGACGACAGCGGGGTGACATCGGTGGTCCCCGACCTCCTCGTCCGCCCGGCCCGGACGTTCCGGCAGTGGGCGCAGGGTCACCTCGACGCATTCTGAGCCGCCCCGCCCAGGGCCGCGGCCAGCCGCCGGCGGGCGTCCGCGTCACCGCTCACGGCGAGCCGCCCGGCGGCGGCGAGCTCGCGGGCGCGCGCGGGGTCGCGCACGGCCGTGACCAGCGCCGCTGCGTCACCGGTGACCACCACGTCCGCGGTCGCCACGTCGTCCGGGTCCGCGACGTGCACCCCGTCCGCGTCGAGCCGCAACCACACCGACGACGCACCGTCGTCCGCCGTGCGCAGGTCGAAGCGGACGACGAGCTCGCGGTCGAGGGCGCCGGGCACCAGGAGGATCTCCAGGGCGAGCGTGAGCCACTGCGGGCGGAACGCCAGGCCCGCGGTGTCGTCGGGCAGCCGCGCGAGCCCGAACCGGGCGAGGGCCTCCACCACCGGCCGCAGCTCGCCGCCCGCGTCGGTCAGCCGATAGGTCCGGGTGCGCCCGTCGCCATGACCGGGCACGGTCTCCACGAGCCCCGCCGCCTCGAGGTCGCGCAGGCGGCCGGCGAGGAGGTTCGTGGCGATGCCGGGCAGGTCGCGGGTGAGCTCGCCGTAGCGTCGCGGACCGGCCAGCAGCTCGCGGACCACCAGCAGCGTCCAGCGGTCGCCGACGACGTCGAGGGCGGTCGCGACGGCGCAGAACTGCCCGTACGTCGCCGCCATGGGTCGAGCCTAGGTCGAGGGCGGCCGCCACCGCGGGTCGCGGCCCGTGAGCCCGAGCAGGCGGTCGCCGGCGGTGGCGCCCGGTCCCGGGTCGAGCCGGGCGGCGAAGGCGGCGCCGGGGCCCCAGGCGAGGTCGGGGAAGGCGGACACCACGCGCTCGGCCGCGACGGCGAGGTCCTCGTCGAACCGGTACGGCACGCCGGCGGCGCGGGCGAGGTCCCAGCCGTGGACGAGGACGTCGGCGAAGTGCACCGCGAGGGCCGAGCGGGCGGAGCGCTGCTGCCCGCCGAGGGGGAAGCGCGCGTCGGCGGCCGCGGGGCGCGCGTGGGCGGCGAGCACCGCCTCGCCCGAGCGCCGCAGGTCGTCGCCGGCGTCGGGCCCGCCGAGCACGGCGAGCTGGGCGCGGTTGTTCTCGACGAGGTGGTCGACGACGTCGCGGACGGTCCACCCGGCGCACGGGGTCGGCGCGTCCCACCGATCACGCGGCACGGTCTCGGCGACGCCCGCCGTGGCGCCGAGCGCGCGCCGGTCGAGGTCGAGCACGTCGGGGGCGCCGTCCGGGATCGTCAGGATGCGCTCGGCGACCGCCGCGGGGGCGTCGACCTGCACGTAGTGCCCGGCGCCTGGGACGAGGGTCAGCTCGGCGTCGGCGAAGGAGCCGGCGAGGGCGCGCGCCACCCCCGCGTTGAGGTACGGGTCGCGGTCGCCGAAGACCACACGCACCGGGACGTCGAGACCCGCGAGGGCCGCCGAGCGCCGGCGGCGGTCGAGCAGTGTCCGGGGCAGGTCGGCGTTGAGCCGCCAGAACGCCTCGCGGGCGGGCACGAAGTCGGCGTAGAGGCGTGGCACCAGATCGGCGCGGGCCGCGTCGTCGACGATGAACCGGCCGATCTGCCAGGTGAAGAGGCGGTGGTCGAGCTCGGGTGCCCGGCGGGCGAGGGCGCGGGCGAGCACCCGCAGGCCGGGCGTCGAGTACAGGGTGATCGCCTCGGGGGCGCGCAGCGTCCGGGTCCACCCGTAGTAGGTGTTGAGCAGGACGAGCCCGGCGACGCGGTGGGGCCACAACAACGCGAGGTCGATCGCCGGCGGGCCGGACGAGTCGTGGGCGACGAGCACCACCGGGCCGTCGATCGCGTCGACCACCGCGGCCAGTTCCGCGGTCTGGTCGTGGGCGCTGCGCGGATGGCCGGGCGGTTTGTCGGAGGCGCCCCAGCCGAGGAAGTCGAAGCGCACGACGTGCCGGCCGGCCAGGTGCGGGACGAGGCGGTCGTGGAGGTGGCGGTCGTCGGGGAAGCCGTGCAGGAGCACGATCGTCGGACCGGCGCCGGGCTCCTCCTCGACGTGGAGGGCGTGGCCGCGGTGGGTCACGGACAGGGGTGCGGTCGTCGTCATGGTGCGATCGCACCGCAGATTGCTTGATAAAGTCAAGCTAGTTGGTGCTGTCCCCCTGCCCGGCCGGTCTGGTGCGATGGACCCATGCAGACACGCGTCGATCTCAACGCCGACGCCGGCGAGAGCCTGGGGCGCTGGAAGCTCGGGCACGACAGCGAGCTGATGGCCCACGTGACCTCGGTGAACGTCGCCTGCGGCTACCACGCGAGCGATCCGGTGACCATGCGCGAGTCGGTGCGCACCGCCGTCGCGACCGGCACCGCGATCGGCGCGCACCCCGGCCTGCCCGACCTCGTCGGCTTCGGCCGGCGGCGCATGGCGCTGCGTCCCGACGAGGCCGCCCAGCTCGTGCTCTACCAGACGGGCGCCCTGCAGGCGACGGCCCGCGCGGAGGGCGCGGAGGTCGTGCACGTCAAGCCGCACGGCGCGCTCTACGGCATGGCGCTCACCGACGACGCGATCACCACCGCGATCACCGAGGCCGTGCTGCGCCTCGACCCGGACCTCATGATCTTCTGGCTCGCCGGGCCCACCGCCGACCTCGCGCGCTCCCTGGGCGCGACGGTGGCGCGCGAGGGCTTCGCCGACCTCGACTACGACGACGAGGGCCGCATCATCGTCGAGCCCGAGCCCAAGGCGAAGGACCCCGACGTCGTCGCCCAGCAGGCCGTCGACCTGCTCGAGGGGCACGTGACGTCGACGTCGGGCAAGCACCTCGACGTCGAGGTCGACACGATCTGCCTGCACGGCGACCGGCCCAACGCCGTCGAGATCTGCGAGTCGCTGGTGCGGCGCCTCGACGACCTGGGCGTGGAGCGCGTGCCGGCCGGTCAGTTGTTGCGAGGCTGAGGCGCCAGCGCCTCGAGGATGTGGTCGAGCTCGTCGACGGGGCGTCCCGGCGGCAGGACGATCGCCGGTTCCTCGGCGCCGGCGGCCCGCCAGCGCTCGAGTGCCGCGCGGCCCTGCGTGGCGTCGCCGTGGATCGTGAGCTCGTCGAGGAGCACCTCGGCGCCCTCCGGAACGTCGGTGGTGCGCCCGGTGGGACGGGCGGCGACGACCTCGTCGACGGCGGCACCGAGACCGTGCGCGCGCAGTGTCCGCGGGTAGAGCGGGCCCATCGCGGTCAGGTAGAAGGCGACCCACCACCAGGCCGTCGCGCGGCTGACCGCCGGGTCGTCGGCGACGGCGGCCGGAACGGCGGGACACACGACGGGGCGGTCGTCCCGCCCGGCGTGCGCGGCGCCTTCCCGCACCCCGTCGGCGAGGCGCCCGAGACCGGACACGGGCACGAAGAACGGATCCCACCCGTCGGCGAGCTCGCCGGCCCGGCGGACCGAGCGCGGGCCGAGGGCGGCGAGGTGGAGGGCCACGTCGGGGCACGGCGGGACGCCGAGCCGCAGACCCCTCGCGCCCGTGGTCGGCTCCAGGCGCTCACCCCGCAGCAGCCTGCGGACCTGCACGGTGACCGCCGCGAGGTGCTCCACCGGCCGGTCGAACGGGACGTCGTGGAGACCCTCGGCCAACGCCGGGCTCCCCGCGCCGAGGCCGAGCCGGAAGCGTCCGCCCGAGACGGCGTCCAGGCTGGCCGCGAGCATCGCGATCGTCCCGGCGCTGCGGCCCCACGTGTTCATCACGCCGATCCCGAGGCCGATCCGTTCGGTCACCCCGGCCACCTCGGCCAGCAGGACGCCGACGTCCCATCCCCAGGCCTCGGCGACGGAGAACGTGCCGTAACCCAGCTCCTCGGCGCGGCGGGCGAGGTGCAGCACGACCTCGCGACGCGTCTCCATCGGCGTCAGCCCCACGCCCAGGGCGGTCACGGTGCCCACGTCCGCCGACGCTAGCGTGACCCAGGTCACCGAGGAACGACCAGCGCGTACGCGTCCGGTCACCCCGCGCACACCGTCACCGCCGGCGCGCGAGGCCCGCGATCCGTCAGAGGCCGATCAGGTGCCACATGATCAGGCCGTGCACGTCCTGGGCCTCCTCGGGCGAGGTGCAGCTGACCTCGTACTGAGTGCGCCCCACCTTGATCCCCACCACCGTCGCCTCGGTGATCGGCTGGTCCGCGGCCGTGATGTAGGAGCAGCAGACGATCTGCCGGAGCGGCACCGACGTCAACGCGACCCGGCCCTCGGCGTACTGCCCGTCCATGAGCAGCACGCGCCGGTTGGTGATCCCGACGAGGGCGGTGGGCCCCCGCCGATCGCCGAAGATCCCGTAGATCTGCTCGCCCTCCAGCATGTCGCGTCGGATGGCCTCGACGCCCGGGCCGTGGGCGGGGACGAAGCCGACGCGCTGCCCGGGCCGAACGGGTCCGGCGAGCTGACCGAAGAGGCCGGTACGACTCTGGAGCGACACGATCCCTCCTCGGGAGCGCGGTGCGCGACACTTCGTCACGTGTCGCTCACGTAGTGTGCGCGCGCCTGCCCACGATCTCCAGGGTCCGGGCGTTCCCGACCGGGAGATTGGGTTCCGCGGGCGAGCACCACTACTCCGAGTGACCCACGTCCGCCCGGCGAAGCCACGCCTCCAGGGTGGTGATGTCGTAGGTGCCGTCGACGACCGCGGGGTGGTCGAGCAGGCGGCGGTGCAGGCCGATCGTCGTCGGCAGGCCCTGCACGCGGTACTCCGCCAGCGCCCGGCGACCGCGGGCCAGGGCCTGCTCGCGGGTCGGCGCCCAGACCGCGAGCTTGGCCACCAGTGAGTCGTAGAACGGGGGGACGACGTCGCCGGCCATGAGCGCGGTGTCGACGCGCACCCCGGGCCCGCCCGGGAGCTCGAGACCGGTCACCTCCCCCGGCGAGGGCATGAAGTCCTGGCCGGGGTCCTCCGCGTTGACCCGGAACTCGATCGACGCGCCGCGGCACACCACCTCGTCCTGGGTCACCGACAGCGGCGCCCCGCCCGCGACGCGCAGCTGCTCGGCGACGAGGTCGAGCCCGGTGACCCACTCGGTGATCGGGTGCTCGACCTGGATGCGGGTGTTCATCTCGATGAAGAAGAACTCGCCGCCCTCGACGAGGAACTCCACCGTCCCCGCGCCGACGTAGCCCACCTCGCGCGCCAGGTCCACGGCCGCGGCGCACAGCGACTCGCGCACCGACGGGTCGAGCCCCGGCGCCGGCGCCTCCTCGAGGATCTTCTGGCGCCGCCGCTGCAGCGAGCACTCCCGCTCGTAGCAGTGGACGACGCCGCCGTGGGTGTCGGCGAGCACCTGCACCTCGACGTGCTTGGGGCCCTGCAGTGCGCGCTCGAGGTAGACCTTGTCCGACCCGAACGCCGACGCCGCCTCGCGCTGGGCCTCGGCCACCACGGTGCGCAGCTCGTCGGCCGACGCCGCCGGGCGGATGCCCCGCCCGCCACCGCCCGCCGACGCCTTGACCAGCACCGGGTAGCCGACCTCCTCGGCCGCGGCCACCGCGTCCTCGACCGACGCGACCTCGTCGCTGCCCGGCACCACGGGGACCCCCGCCCGCCGGGCCAGCGCGCGCGCCGAGGCCTTGTCGCCCATCGTCGCGATCACCGACGACGGCGGCCCCACGAAGGTCAGGCCCGCCTCCTCGATCGCCGCCGCGAACGACGGGCGCTCGGAGAGGAAGCCGTAGCCGGGGTGTACCGCGTCGACGCCCGCCGAGCGCGCGGCCTCCAGGATCGCGTCCTCGTTCAGGTAGCTCTTCGACGCCGACGACTTCCCGACGTGCACCGCGTCGTCGGCCATCCGCACGTGCGCCGCCTGCGCGTCGGCGTCGGAGTACACGGCGACCGACCGGATGCCCAGCTCGCGGCAGGCCCGCACGACCCGCAGCGCGATCTCACCGCGGTTCGCGACCAGGACGGAATCCAGGCTCCCTCGATGCGGCAGCTCTGCTCCGCTCCGTGCCGCGGTCACGTCTCCAGCTCGACCAGGTCCTGGCCGATCGTCACCTCGTCCTCGTTCTCGACGAGGAACTTGGACACGGTCCCCGTGGCGTCGGCCTTGACCTCGTGGAACGTCTTCATGACCTCGACGAGGCCCACCGTGTCGCCCTCGGACACCGACGCGCCCTCCGTCACGTAGGGCTCCGCGTCGGGCGACGGCCGGTGGTAGAAGACGCCCGGCGTGCGGGACGTGATGGTGTGGCTGCCCACGACGAGGAACCCCCTAGGTGAGAGCGGAACGGATACGGTCGAGCGCGCCGAGACGGTCCCGGCGGACCTCCAGCGCCCCGTCGAGGTCGACGCGCACGAAGCGCGTCTTGTCGCCGGTCTTGGTCTGGGCGAGCCGGTCACGGTCGACGCTGACGACGGTGCCGAGCGTCGCGTAGCCGCCGCCGGTCACCGCGTCCTGCAGGAGCACGATCGGCTCGACCCCGCCCGGGACCTGCACCGACCCCACCGGGTAGCCGCAGTCGGTGACGTTGGCGGGGTCGCTGCCCGCACCGAAGGGCTGCTCGCGC
Source organism: Actinomycetospora sp. (assembly GCA_029266415.1). Classification (GTDB taxonomy): domain Bacteria; phylum Actinomycetota; class Actinomycetes; order Mycobacteriales; family Pseudonocardiaceae; genus Actinomycetospora. The sequence continues at coordinate 32,055 of JAQSWW010000007.1, forward strand.
GGCACGAACTCCAGTTCGGCGCCGCGGAACCGGTAGCCGACGCGGTTGGCGTCCGGGGTCACCTTCCACTCGGTGTCGGTGAACCGCGCGAGCGAGTCGTCGGTGAGCCGATAGCTGTGCAGCCCGACCAGCAGGTGCACCTCGGCGGTCGACGGGTGCACGGGCACGTCGCCCGCGTCGAGCCGCCGGCCCGCCTTCGGGTCGCGCGCGTCGGAACCGATCGCCAGCTCGTCGCCGGCGCGCAGCGCGCGGCCCTCGAAGCCCCCGATGCCGACGAGCGTGTAGGTCGAGCGGCTGCCGTAGTACAGCGGCACGTCGATGCCGCCCGCGACCGCGACGTAGGGCCGGGCGCCGCTGCGCAGCTGCCCGAACGAGAGCACCGAGCCGGAGGAGACGGCCACCGACTCCCAGGTCGGGATCTCCTCGCCGTCGACGAACGCCGGGATGTCGGCGCCCGTCACGGCGATGACCGTGTCCTGCGTGAACTCCAAGGTCGGGCCGAGGTAGACCGCCTCCAGCGCCGCGGCCCCCGGCTCGTTGCCGACCAGCGCGTTGCCCACGTGGTAGGCGAACGAGTCGAGCGCGCCCGAGGGCGGGAAGCCGATGCTGTAGTAGCCGAGCCGTCCGGTGTCCTGGACCGTGGTCTCCAGGCCGGGGTCCTGCACGCGGATCGTCATCCGTACAGCACCTCCTTCATCGCGGCGTTGGTGCCGTCCGGGTCGGCGAGGAACCGGCTCGGGGAGAACTCCAGCTCCTTGTACGAGTACCTCCACGTGCCCGCGTCGACCTGCGCGCGCACGTCGTCGTACTCCTCCTGGTCGACGCGCCGGTAGTTGATCACGTCGCCGTGCCGGAAGAACACCACCGAGTCGTTCTCGGCGAAGTCCGGCAGACGCTGCTCGCCGTCGAAGATCGGCGCGGGCGCCGAGCCGAAGAGCTGGTAGCCGCCGGCGCCCTTCACCGGGTAGATCACGGCGAACGCCCCACCGAACCCGAACGCCCGCTCGGGGGTCTCGGTGCGCGGGCGCACGTACTTGGGCACCTCGACCTGCCGTTCCCGGGGCACCAGTTGGAAGCACCACGGCAGGCCGGGGACGAAGCCCATCATCGTCACCAGGTACGGCGACGCGGCGAGCGCGTCGATGAACGCCTCGGTGGTGTCGTAGCCGTTGATGCGCGCGCCGTAGTCGAGGTCGGTGCCGTTCGGGTCCTGGTGACGGTCGCGGAACTTCATGAGGACCTCGTGGGTCCACGGGTCGTTCAGCATGATCGGGACGTCGACGATGCGCGTCGCGACCGTCAGGTCCTCCGCGTGGCCCCCGACCTCGTCCTCGATGCGCTGCAGCTCGCGCACGAGGTCGCGCGGGTGCAGCCGGTCCGGGTCGACGCGGACCATGTAGGAGGCGTTGGACGGGCAGATCTCCTCGACCCCGGGAATGGCCTCCTCGGCGAGCCGCCGGGTGATCCCGAGGGACGTGAAGTGCACCGGCAGGCTCATCGCCGCGGAGAGCTCGACGTAGACGAACTCGTCGCCGCCGTGGTCGTAACGCGTCTCGGTCTCGGTGGCGGTCACGAGATCACACCTTGGCCGCGTCGGTGATCGCGCGCCAGACCCGCTGGGGGGTCAACGGCATGTCGAGGTGCGTCACGCCGCGGGCGGCCAGCGCGTCGATCGCCGCGTTGACCACCGCGGGCGACGACCCGATCGCCCCGGACTCGCCGATCCCCTTCGCGCCCAGCGGGTTGGTGGGCGACGGGGTGATCGTCTGGTCGAGGTCGACGGCCGGGAGGTCGGGCGCGGCGGGCACCGCGTAGTCGGCCAGCGTCGCCGCCGTCGGCTGACCCGCGTCGTCGAACGTCGCCTGTTCGTAGAGCGCCTGCCCGATGCCCTGGGCGATGCCGCCGTGCAGCTGCCCGTCGACGATCTGCGGGTTGACGATGCGCCCGCAGTCGTCGACGGCGACGAAGCGCCGAATCCTCGTCATCCCGGTCTCGGTGTCGACCTCGACCACGGCGATGTGCGTGCCGAACGGCCAGGTGAAGTTCGGCGGGTCGAAGTGGTGGTCGGCGGTGAGGTTGGGCTCCATGCCCTCGGGAAGGTTCGCCGCGCGCGACGCGGTGAACGCGACGTCCTGGATGGTCACGCCCGGCCCCGACGTGCCGGCCACGGAGAACACACCGTCGCTGAACTGCAGGTCGTCCTCGGAGGCCTCGAGCAGGTGGGCGGCGATCAGGCGCGCCTTCGCCACCACCTTCTCCGCGGCGCCGTACACCGCGGTGCCGCCCACGGCGAGGCTGCGCGAGCCGTAGGTGTCGCGGCCGAACGGGGCGACCATCGTGTCGGAGTGGAACACCTCCACGTCGGCGGGATCGATGCCCAGGCTGTCCGCGGTGATCTGGGCCCACGCCGTCTCGTGGCCCTGGCCGTGGGGGCTCGTGCCGGTGACGACCTCCGCCCGCCCCGCGGTGGTCATGCGGACCGTCGCCGCCTCCCAGCCGCCGGTCTGCAGCCGCACGCCGGCCGCGACCTTGGACGGCGAGAGCCCGCCGGACTCGGTGAAGTTGCCGATGCCGACCCCGAGCTCGACGGACTCGCCGGCCGCGCGGAGCTGCGCCTGCTCGGCGCGCAGGTCGTCGTACCCGACGAGCTCGAGCGCCCGGCGCATTGCGCGCTCGTAGTCCCCGGAGTCGTACAGCACGCCCGAGGGGGCGGTGCGCGGCTCGTCGAACGGCGGGTGGAGGTTGCGCAGTCGCAGCTCGGCGGGGTCCATGTCCAGGGCGCGCGCGAGGTCGTCCATCACGCGCTCGTGGGCGTACGCGGCCTCCGAGCGCCCGGCGCCGCGGTAGGCGTCCGTGGGCGTCAGGTTGGTGAACACGCCGCGGCACTCGAAGTCGTAGGCGCCGAAGTCGTAGAGCCCGCAGTAGGTGAACGCGCCGAACACGGCGATGCCGGGCGTGAGCAGCTGCAGGTACGCGCCCATGTCGGCGACGAGCCGCACCTTCATCCCGAGGATCTTGCCGTCGCGCGTGGCGCCGACGGTCATGTACTGGACCTGCCCGCGGCCGTGCGTCGTGGCGACGTGGTGCTCCGAGCGGGTCTCGGTCCACTTCACCGGCCGCTTGAGCCGGCGCGCGAGGACCAGCGCCAGTGCCTCCTCCGCGTACACGTTGAGCTTGGCGCCGAAGCCGCCGCCGACGTCCGGGGCGACGACGCGCAGCTTGGTGTCGGAGATGCCGCAGATGGCGGCGAGGATGTCGCGCACGAAGTGCGGCACCTGCGTGGAGGTGTGGACGGTGAAGCCGCCGCCCACCGCGTCGGGGGTGACGACGACCGCGCGCGGCTCCATCGGCGAGGGGATCACGCGCTGCTGGACGTAGCGCCCCTCGACCACGACGTCGGCCTCGGCCAGGGCGGCGTCGACGTCGCCGACCGCGAGCGGCCAGGTGTAGCAGTGGTTGGTGCCGAACTGCTCGTGCACCAGCGGCGCCCCGGGTTCCAGGGCCGCCTCGATGTCGAACACCCCGGGCAGCTCGTCGTAGTCGACGACCACCAGCTCGGCGGCGTCGCGCGCGGCCGCCGCGTCCGTGGCCACCACGACCGCCACCGCGTCGCCGACGTGGTTGACCTCGTCCCGGGCCACCGGGAGGTGCTCGGGGACGAGGATGTCCTCGGTGACCGGCCAGCCGGTGGGGATGCCGGCGGCGAACTCGTTCGCGAGCTCGGGGCCGGTGAAGCCCGCGACGACGCCGGCGTGGGCGCGGGCGGCGGTCGTGTCCACCGCGGTGATCCGCGCGTGGGCCACCGGGCTGCGGACGAGGGCGAGGTGGACCGTGGTCGGCGGGACGATGTCGTCGGTCCACGTGCCGCGGCCGGTGATCAGCGCGGCGTCCTCGCGCCGCGGCAGGCTCTGTCCGACGTGGGTGGGCTTCGGGGCGGTCTGGGTCACCGGGGGTGCTCCCTCGACGGTGGTGGAGTGATCTACCACACCGTTCCCTGTGCACGTCGTCCTGGGAAGGGGCCGTCAGGTGAGGGCAGGCCACCCTGATCTCGCGAGGCCCGAACGGGCTACCATGTGGGTGATGTGTGTCACACAGGTGCCCGTTTCCGACCGACACGTCCGGGATCGGCCCAGGTCGCCACCCCCCGGGTGGCTCCCGCCGCCGCTCAGGACAGCCTTCGTTGCGTGGCGACGGCACCCACGGGCCCGCCACGATCACGACATGACGTCGATGCAGAGCCTGCCCACGGTCGGAAGCTGTTCCGCCACCTCGTGTGCCTACAACGAGAGCTCGTCCTGCCACGCGGGCGCCATCACGGTCGCCGGCGACAACGCCGCGTGCGGCACCTTCGTGGAGATCTCGTTCCGCGGTGGCGTGGACGCGGGCGGCGTGGTCGGCGCCTGCCACCGCTCGGAGTGCAAGTTCAACGACAAGCTCGAGTGCACCGCGTCGTCGGTGCGGATCGGCGCCGGCAAGGACGTCGCCGACTGCCTGACCTACGAGGCGCGGTAGAGCTCCTCGAGCAGCGGGGCGGCCTCCGCGGGCTCGAGCACGAGCCCGCGCATCGGGTCGGCCCGCAGCGTGCCGTCGGCCAGGGCCAGCGCGGCGACGCAGTCGTCGTCGTCCACCAGCACCGCCGCGCCCCGTGCGGCCACCGACGCGAGCGCGCCGAGGACGGCCCGCCGTCCGGCGGCGTCCAGCCCGTCGGTGATCCGGTCGACCAGCACGATCGCGGCGTCGCCGGTGTCCTCGAGACGCCGGCGACGCGTCGCGACGCCCTCGGTCGGGTCCGCACCCACCCGCCGCACCGTGACCGGTCCGCCGGAGCCCGCCGTGGCCGTCGTCGGGTCGAGCATGTCCATGAGGCGCCCGCGCACGATCTGCTCGCCGAGCAGCACGGTGACCTCGCCCGTGGGCAGTCGCAGCGTCATCGCCGACCCTCCTCATTCGGTGAGGCGAGGCTAACCTCGCTTCCCCCCGCGCGTCGAGGCCCGATCGGTCACGCCGGATCGGTCACGCCTGGGCGCGCACCGCGCTCCAGACCGCCGTCGCGAAGGGCACGAGCACCGGATCGGTGCCCACGCGCCGGGCGATCAGGTCCCGGGCGCGCTCCGCCACCTCGGCCTGCTCGTCGGGGGGCAGGACGAGCACGCTGGAGTAGGTGCCGAGCATGGCCACCACGTCCCGCGCCGCCATCCACGTCGAGCGCCGGAACACCCGCACCGTGCCCGTCCCGAACGGCGCGCCGGCCGGGAGCGCCACCGCGAACCCGGACCGCACGATCGGCGCCGAGCCCTGCTCGTCGGCGCGCCCGATGCGGCGCAGCTCGGCGACCCAGTCGACGTCCGGGTCGGCGAAGCTCCACAGCAGCCCCAGCACCCCGCCGGGACGCAGCACGCGGGCGATCTCGGCGGTCGCGCGCTCCGGCTCGAACCAGTGCCACGCCGACGCCGCGAGGACCGCGTCGACCGACGCCCCGGGCAGCGGGATGTCCTCGGCCGTGCCGGCCAGCACCCGCGCGCCGGGGCTGCGGGCGGACAGCACCGCGCGCATGGCCTCGTCGGGCTCGACGGCGACGACGTCGGTGACGCCGACAGCGGCCAGCGAGCGGGACAGCAGCCCGGTGCCCGCGGCGAGGTCGAGCACGGCCGCGTCCGGCGACGGCAGCAGCTCCCGCAGCGCCTCGGGGACGGGCGCCGGCCGCAGCCGGTCGTACTCCTGCGCCGCGGCCCCGAACGAGCGGGCGCGGGCGGTCACAGCCAGCCGCGCTTGCTGAACACGATGTAGAGCGTCAGCGACGCGAGCACCATGAGGCCGAGCGCGAACGGATAGCCGAACGTCCACTGCGTCTCGGGGATGTACTCGAAGTTCATGCCGTAGATCGCGCCGATGAGCGACGGGGCGAACAGGATCGCCGCCCAGGAGGAGATGCGCTTGACCTCCTCGCCCTGCGCGAGGCTGGTCTCCGTGAGCTTGCGCATCTCCTCGTTCTGGCGCTGCCCGACGAGTGCGGCGTTGACCTGCAGGATGTTGCCGAGCAGCTGGCGGAAGTTCTCCGCCGACTCCGAGGTCTGTGCCTGGTGGTCCGCGACGTCGCGCATCCCGCGGTGCAGCATCACCCGCGACTCGTCGTCGACCGTCTCGGCGAGGAGGGCGGTGAGCACGTCGTGCAGCGGTTCCACCGAGCGCTGCAGCTCGATGACCTCCCGCGAGAGCTGGTAGATGCGCCGCGAGACGCTCGGGTCGCCGCCGAAGACCTGGGTCTCGATCTGGTCGATGTCGTCGCGCAGGCCGCGGATCACGGGCTGGTAGTCGTCGACGACGCGGTCGAGCACCGCGTAGAGCACGGCGCGCGGGCCGAGGGCGAGGAGCTCCGGATCCTGCTCGAGGCGCCGGCGCACCGAGGAGAGCTCCGGAGTCTCGGCGTGCCGCACGGTGACGACGAAGTCGTGCCCGAGGAACAGGTGGATCTCGCCGACCTGCACGTCCTCGTCCTCGTCGACGTACCAGGCCGGGCGCAGCACGACGAACTCGACGTCGTCGTAGCGCTCGAGCTTGGGGCGCTGGTGGGCGTGGACGGCGTCCTCCACCGCCAGCGCGGGCAGCGAGAGCTCGCGGGCCAGGAGGTCGAGCTCGGCCTTGTCGGGGCGCAGCAGCCCGATCCAGGCGAACCCGCCGGGGCCGTCCCCGTCGCGGCCGTCCCGGTCGCGCAGCAGCTCCAGCGTGCGGTCCAGCGAGTCGGGCTCGCTGTCGCGCGTCCCGCCCACGTACACGGCGTTGTCGACGACGGTCATCCGGGCATTCTCACTCACCGCCGAATTCGCGCCGACGGTCGACACGTCGCGCGACGCAGGAGAGCGACGTGTCGCATCGTCCTGGCGCGACTACTGCGCGAGCGCCACGCCTGCCGCAACGAGACCGACCGCGTTCGTGCCCAGGTGCAGGCCGATCGGGGCGAGCACCGAGCCGGTGCGGTGGCGCAGCCAGCCCAGCGCGAGACCGCCCGCCACGGTGACGCCGAGGACGGCGACCGCCGAGGTCCAGTGCAGGGTCGGCGGCAGGGGCACCGCCGACGGGCCGAAGGCCACCGTCAGGTGCCAGAGCCCGAACGCGACGGCGCTGACGCCCAGGGCCGCCCGCACCGGCAGCGCGCGCACCGAACGGCCGTGCAGGACGCCCCGGAAGGCGAGCTCCTCGGCCAGCACGGTGCCCAGCGGGATGAGCACGAGGCCGCGCAGCAGCAGCGCACCCGGCGAGGCACCGGCGAGCTGGGGGTTCTCGAGCAGGTCGGGCGCGACGAGCAGGACCCCGCCGTAGCCGAGCACCGCGACGCCGATCGCCGCGCCGCCCCACCGCAGGCCCGCCGCCCAGGTGCCGCGCCCGACGCCGAGGTCGGCCCAGGTGACGCCGAGCAGGCGCGCGACGGTGATCATCGCGGCGACGCCGCCGAGGTTGAACAGCGCCTTGAGCACGGCGTCGGCGGGCAGGGCCGGGAGCACGACGTTGCTCCAGAGCAGGAGCACCACCGCGACGACCGCCGCGGGGGCGAGGCGCCGCCAGTGGCCGAGCTCCTCCGGGGTGTCGTCACCTTCGGCGGCGTCGGGTGGCGCGGGCGTGGCCGTGTGCTCGGAAGCGGTCACGCCCCCAGCATGCCTGCAACACGCTCCGTGTCCGCACCGGTCCACCCCGGAGGTGTACCCAGTGCCAACCATCCGTCGAGCACGGCCGTCCGGTACACGTGCCCGTGCCCGTCGGGCACCGACAGCGAGTTGGTCAGATCGATGGTGACCTGCCAGAACGTCACCACCGGGTACCAGTCCATGGTCGGCGACACGTCGGGGCCGGGCGGCTCGGCGAGCCACTCGGGCCGGTGCCACAGCAGCGACGGGGACCACCAGACGACCGGGTCCGACGCGTGCTGCAGGTAGACGACACGTGGCGCATCCCACACGCCGGGAGGCCGCGCGAGGTCCGCCGCGGTCGAGCCGAAGCGCACCTCGCGGCCCGCGTCGACCACCGGGAGGATGGCTGGTGACCCGGGGTCACGACGGGCCGTGAGTGCGGAATGCAACGGGTTGGAGTGCGGCGGACCGACCCACAGCACCCCGTCGGCCTGGCTGCGGGCGTCCTCGAGACTCGTGAACGCGGCCTCGGAGCCCTGCGAGCCCAGCGACTCGCCGAAGACGAGCAGCCGCGGGCGCCGGTCCGGGGGCATCCCCTCGACCCGGGCGTGCACCGCGTCGAACAGCGCGCGGCCCTCCGCCTCGGCGCGCGTGCGGTCGACCACGAACGACAGCCAGCTGGGCAGGTAGGAGTACTGGGTGGCGACGATCGCGGTATCGCCGCCCCACACCATCTCCAGGGAGTCGGCCGAGGGCATGTCGATCCACCCGGTGCCGGTGGTGGTGACGACGGCGAGGACGGCGCGGTCGAAGGCGCCCGTGCGCTCGAGCTCCGCGACGGCCAGGGCCGCGCGCTCCGTCGGACCGGGCGCAGCGAGCAGGCCCACGTACGCGCGGATCGGCACCATCGGCGGGCGTCCCGACGCCGCCTCGATCGTGCCGAGCGGGCGCCCGCCGGTGACGAACACCTGGCCCTCGCGCCCGATCGTCTCCCAGCGCACGAGCGAGGCGGGCGAGCCGGAGCGCAACGGCGAGGTCGGCGCGACGACGCCGGGGTAGGGCTGGTCGTTGGCGGCGCCGAACACCGAGTCGGCGACGCGCAGGCCACCACGGACCACGACGGTGTCGATCACGGCGACGACGAGGAGCAGCGCGAGCACCGTCCCGGCGACGGCGGCGATCCGGCGCGGCACGTGGACGCGGCGGCGCAGCAGATCCGCGACCCGGCCCGCGAGCCAGCGCACGCCGCGACCGAAACCGATGAGCACCCCGGCCACGACCAGGGCCACCGGCCCGGCGCGCAGCCAGCCGTCGGTCGTGGGTTGGGCGATGCCCATGAGACCCGCGACCTGGCGCTGCCACTCCGCGCCGGCGATCAGGATCCCGAGCAGCGCCGCCGCGGCCGTGAGGACGAGCACGAGCCACGCGCCGGGCGTGAGCCACACCGGCTGGGCGCGACGGACGCGGTCGGTGAGGTCGGTCCAGCGGGCGGTGCGTCCGAGCAGCCAGGCGATCGCGACGCCCAGGGCGTAGCCCAGGGCGCCCGAGATGCCGGTGGCCAGGCCCTGGAAGAGGTAGTCGCGGGGGATGAGCGAGGGGGTCAGCGAGATGAGGCCGAACGCGGTGCCGAGCACGACGCCCGCGGGGTGGGCGAAGGGCACGTAGCGCACCCAGGGGGCCAGCCGGGGCGGCAGCAGCGGGGAGTCGCCGCCGAAGTGGTGGCGCTGGCCGTCGCGGTGCCAGAGGTGGTGGTGGTCGAGCTCCTCCTCGAACTCGGCCTGGAACTCGGTGTCCAGCTCCCCGCGCGGCGCGACGGGCACCGGGGTCGCCCCCCGGGACGCCTGCTGCCCCTCCCCGTCCGCCACGGCCTCCACCTTCCCTCGCCGCGCAAGGGCGTAGACGGTGGGTGACCGATCCCCTGTGAGCGATCTCTGGGCCCATAGCCCCGAAGATCGGTCACGTGAGGGACTCGAGCCACCGCCCGGCGGCGAGCAGGGCGTCCTCGCGGCCGGGGTGACCGAGCAGCTGCAGGCCCAGGGGCAGCCCGTCCGCGTCGCGGGCGCCCGGCACCGCGAGCGCGGGCAGACCCAGGACATGGAACGGGCGGCTCATGACCGGGTCGCCCGTGCTCTCCAGGCCCCGCGGGGCGACGCCGAGGGCGCCCGGAGCGAGCACCGCGTCGGCGTGCTCCAGGGCGGCGAGCACGGCGGTCCGGGTCGCGCCCGAGCGCTCGCGGGCCGCATCGACGTCCCGCGCGGGGATCGCGTGGCCCTCGGCGAGCAGCGCGGCCAGGTTCGCGCCGAGCCCGGGCAGGTCCGGCACCGTCGCCGCGGCCTCGGCGGCCATGATCGTGCGCTGGTCCGCGGTCGCGGCCCGCAGGTCGACCTCCAGCGACGCGACCTCGGCGCCGGCGTCCCGGGCGCGGGCCACCGCGTCGGCGTGGGCGGCCCGCATCGCCGGCGACACCTCGCCGACCGCGGAGCCGTCCCACGCCAGCAGGCGCGGCGCCGTCGACGAGGCCGGGACGGCCTCGCGGCCGTCCAGCGCGGCGCGGGCGAGCGCCACGTCGGCGACGGTGGCCGCGAACAGCCCGAGGGTGTCGAGCCCGGGCGCGAGCGGAGACACCCCGTCGACCGGCAGGGTGCCCCGGGCCACCGCGAGCCCCGCGACGCCGCAGTACGACGCGGGGCGCACCACCGAGCCGGCGGTCTGCGTCCCCACCGCCAACGGCACCGCGCCTGCCGCGACGGCCGCCGCCGACCCGCTGGACGAGCCGCCCGGGGTCCGCGCGAGGTCGTGCGGGTTGCGGGTGGGACCGGGGTCGAAGTAGGCGAACTCGGTGGTCACGGTCTTGCCGAGCACGACCGCGCCCGCCCCGCGCAGCATCCGCACGATCGCGGCGTCCCGGTCCGCGGGCGCGGCACCGGCACGCGCCCGCGACCCGCACAGGGTGGGGACACCCGCGACGTCGACGATGTCCTTGACGCCCACCGGCACCCCGGCCAGCGGGCCGCCCCCGATCGGCGGCGTGTCGTCGGGCAGGACCGTGACCCAGGCCCGGACCTCCCCGTCGACCTCGGCGATCCGGCGCCGCGCGTCGGCGCCCGCCGTGGGACGCCGGGCATCGGCGAGACGCCACGGAGCGACGAGAGCCATCAGGTGTGTCTACCCCGTCGGCGTGTCCGGCAGGTCGATGATCTTGGTCTCGCCCGGAGCGGGCGGGATGTCGACGGGGTTGGTCGGCTCGGCCGGCTCCGCCGTCGCGGCGGCCCGGCGCACCTCGGCGTCGCTGTCGGTGCTCGACGACGGGTCCGGGGTGGTCTCGCCCGAGGTCTCCTCGGCACCGCTGTCCGCGGCGTCGGCACCGTCCGTGGCGCACGGCTCGCCGGACGACCCGGACAGGCCCAGGTCGCCGAGCAGCCCGTCGACGAACGCGCCGTCGCCGGGACCGCAGTCCGTGCTCGCCTCGACGTACCCGTCCTCGCCGGCGTGCCCGTTCCCGTGGCCGTTCCCGTGGCCGTTCCCGTGCCCGTTCCCGTGGCCGTTCCCGTGCCCGTTCCCGTGGCCGTTGCCGTTGCCGGGCGCGGCGTCGGCGAGACCGGCGCCCGTCCCCGCCAGCGCGAACGCGAGAGACGTGGCCAGCGCACCGCGTCCGACGACGCGGGCCGCGACGTCGAGCGAGCGATCGTCCTGGAGCCGGTGGGCGCCCATGCGAGTTCCTCCCTTGGCGTGACGAGTGCCCCCCGTTCGGGGGAACGATGTCTCGGTCACGCACCGCGTCGGTCTCGTTGCGGTCACGACTGTAGGTCCAGGTGCCCCGTCGAGCGGACACCCAACCCACCCGGCGGGGCACGGCGGCCCGTTCCCGGCGGGGACGCCACGGTCCTACTCTGCGCGGATGGCCGCGATGGCGACGTACGTCGAGGTGCACCCGCGCAATCCCCAGCGGCGCGCCGTGCTCGCCGCCGTCGAGCTCCTGCGGTCGGGCGGGCTCATCGCCTACCCGACCGACTCCTGCTTCGCCCTCGGGTGTGCGCTGGGCAACCGCGAGGGACTCGAACGCATCCGCACGATCCGGCACCTCGACACGCGGCACCACTTCACGCTGGTGTGCAAGGACTTCGCCCAGCTCGGGCAGTTCGTGCGCGTCTCCACGCCGGTGTTCCGCTCGGTGAAGGCGGCGACGCCCGGCTGCTACACGTTCATCCTGCCGGCGACCAAGGAGGTCCCCCGCCGCCTCCTGCACCCGCGCAAGAAGACGGTCGGCGTGCGGATCCCGGAACACCCGGTCGCGGAGGCGCTTCTCGCCGAGCTCGACGAGCCGCTGCTGTCCTCGACGCTGCTGCTGCCCGACACCGACGAGCCCCTGACGAGTGGCCGCGAGATCCACGAGCGGCTCGGCAACCAGCTCGACATGGTGCTCGACTCCGGCGAGTGCGGCACCGAACCGACGACCGTGGTCGACCTCTCGGGCAACGAGCCCGAGCTGGTGCGCCAGGGCGCCGGGCACGGCTTCCGCTGGTGAGCGGGCGTCAGCCCTCGGAGGCGACGCTCCGGGGCAGGCGATCGACGGCGGCCCGCAGCGCGAGGTAGGCGTCCTCGAGCTCGGCCGCGGCGAGGTGCGCGCAGGCCGTACGGACCGCGGCGGCGGCCTCGTCGGTGGGCCGGCGCTGCCCCGGCACCGTCGCCGCGCCCCCGTGGGCGGTCAGCGCCGACCGCAGCATGTGGTCGACCCGTCCGTCGCGCACCGCAGGCGCCGGGGCGCTGAGGTCGGCCAGGTATCCCAGGGCCGCCCGGACGGCGGCCCCGAGGTCCGGTGGGCCGCCGGCGGTGCGAGCGGCCCCGTCGCCCCCCGCGGCGGTCACCGCTCGGCCGCGGGCAGGGCGCTCGCGCGCCCGACGGCGGGATGGGTCGCGGTCAGCGTGATGCGCCGGTCCAGCGCGGTGAGCCGCATCGGACGGCGCACCGTCCGGCAGCTCGCGACGACCACGAGCCGCACGCCGCGGTCGACGGCCTCCTCGTGCGCGGCGGCGAGGGTGTCGAGCCCGGTCGCCCCGAAGAACGTGACGCCGTCGAGGTCGCACACGACGGAGGGCGGCTCGTCGGCGGGCGCTGCGGTGTCGCGGTCGTCGGCGACCGTGGCGAACGCGGCGCGGAGGACCGTGGCCAGGCGTCCGGCCGTCAGCATGTCGACCTCGCCGAAGGCGCGGACCAGGAGAAGGCCGGGGCGGGGGCGGGTCGGCGCGATCACCAGGTCGACGGCGAGCGGGCCGTCGTCGGACGGGCAGGTCGATGAGGTCACGAAGCGCCACCTCTTCCTCGAGAGACAGGGCGAAACCGCCGGCCTCGAGGACGTGAAGCTGCGGGTGGCGCACATCACTGTGCCCGCGACGATCGGTCGTGTCCACCCGGATTCCGGGTTCAGCTCGTGAGCACGCCCCGCACCACCGTCGCCAGCGCCCCCACCAGCGCGAGCACGGTGACCGCGCGGCGGGCGGCCCGGGGGTCGAGCCGGCGGTGCAGGAGGTCGCCCAGCACGACCCCGACCGCCAGCCCGACGAGGCCGGTGCCCCACACGACGGGCGACAGGCGGGGCGCGCCCTTGCTGAGCAGCGCCACGAGGTTGATGACGAGCAGGACGACCTGGGCGGTCGGTACGAAGACGTCGATGCTCCACCGCCGGGTCAGCGCGTAGGCCGAGAGCACCGGGCCACCGACCCCGGCGGTGACGTTGACGAACCCGGCGAGGGCACCGGCGCCGAGCCCCGCCCCCGTGCCGGAGAGCCGGCCCGCAAGACCGGGCACCAGCGAGAGCACGACCGCGGCGGCGGCGAGCAGCCCGACCACCACGAGCAGCGGGCCCTCGGGCAGGGCGCCGACCACCAGCGCGCCGAGCGGGACCGCCACCACCGCGCCGGCGAGCAGGAGCGCGGCGGCGCGGAGGTCGACGCCGCGACGGGTGCGCACCAGGACCACCAGGCACAGCACGACCTGCAGGGCGTTGCCGAACGAGACGCCGTCGCGGGCGCCGAGCACCGCGACGAGGAAGGGCGCTCCCACCAGGGCCAGACCCAGGCCGGTCGCGCGCTGGGTGACCGCCCCGAGCAGCACGGGCCCCGCGACGAGCGCCGCCGTCCCCGCCGCGCTCACGGGCGCGAGGGGGACGGCGGCGTCATGCGGTCATGATGACCGCAGGAGTCACTGCGGGATGATGTCGAAGTTCACGGTGTCGCCCTGCACGCCGGTGACGCGCACGAGCAGCGTCGTCGTCTGGCCCGCGTCGGTGCCGGTGCAGGTGATCTGGGCGCCGACCTCGCCCTCGAGCGACGACGGGCAGCTGACCTGCTCCGGCGCGACGCCGTACTGCTGCGCGATCTGCTCCTCGACCTGATCGGCGGACACGACGGGCGCGCCGAAGGCCATGACGAGGACGAAGATCGCGCCGATGACCGCGACGAAGACACCGGCGAGGATCCCGACGACCCTGCCCGCGCTGCTCTTGCGCACGGGTGGTTGCGGAGGGTAACCACCATACCCCTGAACGGGGGGTGGGCCGCCGTGGGGCATCCCGGTCGGGGCGGGTGGCATCGGCGGGTGGGGCATGCCGGCGGAGGGCGGCGGGGCGTACTGGGTCATGACGGGCTCCCTGGTCAGACGCGTTCTCGGGGGCTGCGGGACGAGTGGTGCGGCTCGAGCGGGGGCTCGGCCAACACGAGGAGCATAGAACACGGAGAGCGACGATCAAGGGTTCTTACTCCTCCGCCAGAGCACTCTCAGGACTCCGCCGGGGCAGCGGCGGCCCACACCGCGCGCACAGGTTCCGTTCAGGGTCCGCGCCGAGGCTGGGTGGTGGACGCCGGGACGCCCGACGTCCGCCCGGAGCGAGGAGGCCCCGTGACCGTCGCCGCCGACACCACGACCGTTCCGGAGTGCCTCGCCCCCGTGGCCTGGGCCTCGTGCCAGGGCTCTCGCCGTCATCAGGCCGACGCCGCCGCCTCGCACCGCGGCGCCGGCGGGCGTCTCGCCGTGGCGGTCGCCGACGGTGTGGGCGACGCGCAGGCCGCCGGGTTCGCGGCGCGCCTCGTCGCCGACCACACGGTGCGCGTCGCCGCGCTCGAGGGCCGGCCCGACGCCGCCGTCCTCGCGGTGCACGACCTGCTGGAGAGCACCCGCGATCTCGTGCCCGGTGACGCGGCCGTGGTCGTGGCCCTCGCGCCCGGCGGCGGCGACCCGCGCTGGCGCCTCGCCTGGGTCGGCGACTGCCGCGCCCTGGCGTGGGACGGCCGCACCCTGCGCACGCTCACCCGCGACCACACCGTCGCCGCGACGATGCGCGCCGCCGGCATGAGCGTGCACCCCCGCCTCGAGCACGTGCTCACGACGAGCGCCCGCACCGTCGGGCCGCGGGAGGTGGGCATCGCCGTCGCGTCCGACCCCGGTGTCCTGCTGCTGGTCAGCGACGGCGTGCACCGCAGCGTGCCCGGCCCGGACCTCGCCGCGGCCCTGGCGGCGGGCGGGAGCGCCCGTGTGCGCGCCGAGCGCGTGGTCGGGCTCGCCGAGGCCGCGGGGGCCACCGACAACGCGACCGCCCTGGTGGTGGTTCCGGGTCAGCTCGCCGGTCGGTAGATCGGCAGGGTGAGCCGGAGTCGCGCTCCGGTCTGGGCGTCCACCGCCCGCAGGTCGCCCCCGTGCGCGCGGGCGAGGGCGCGGGCGATCGGCAGGCCCAACCCGGCGCCGCCGGCGTCGCGGGTGCGGGCGTCGTCGAGCCGGACGAGGCGGTCGAACACGCGCTCACGGTCCGCGGGCGGGATGCCGGGGCCCTGGTCGACGACGTCGAGCACCGCGAGCGGCCCGTCGCGCGACACCGCGATCCGCACCGTGCCGTCGGGCGGCGAGTGGCGGCGGGCGTTCTCCAGGAGGTTGGCGAGGACCTGCGCGATCCGCCCGGGGTCGGCGTCCACGGGCGTCGGCGTGCCCTCGACCTGCACGGACAGGCCGGGCGCGAGCAGCGCGACACGGTCGGCCTCGGCGGCGGCGAGCGCGGCGAGGTCGACCTCGCGGCGGTCGAGCGGGGTGCCGTCCTCGATGCGGGCGAGCTCGAGCATGTCGGCGACGAGCGCGCCCGCCCGCCGGGTCTCGCGCACCAGCGTGGTGGCCAGGCGCTCCCGGCGCTCGAGGTCGCCATCGGGGTGGCGCACGAGCGACTCGGCCAGGGTCTGCACGCCGGTGATCGGGGTGCGCAGCTCGTGCGCGGCGTCGGACAGGAAGCGCCGGGTACGGGCCTCGGAGCGCTGCGCCTCCGCGGCCGCGTCCTCGGCGCGGGCCTGCGCCGACTCGAGCTCGTCGAGCATCGCGTCGAAGGCGGCGGCGGTGCGGCCGAGCTCGGTGTCGGTGCGCTCGGGGCGCAGGCGGCGGCCCCGGTCGCCGGCGGCGATGTCGCGGGCCAGGGCGGTTATGGCGTCCAGGGGCCGCAGCGCCACCCGCACCCCGCCGAGCAGCGCGACCGCGACCACCGCCAGCCCGGCCGCGCCGACCCCGGCCATGACCGCGCGCAGCCGCGCCAGCACGGCGTCGTTCTCGTCCGGATCGGCGTCCAGCACGAGGCGCGTGCCGTCGGGGACGGCCACGATCCGGTCGAGGTCGCGCGGGCCGCCCGGCCCGCCGGGGCGACCGGGACGCCCCGGCGGGCCCCCGGGCGGACCGCCCCGCGGCCCGTCGTCCTCGGAGCCGGCGATCCGGCTGCCCGACGGGTCGAGCAGCTCCGCGCGGATGCCCTGACCGTCGACCGCCTCCACCAGCGTCGCGCCGGTCACGCCGCCGGCGACGAGCAGGCCCGCGCGGGCGGCCCGGTCGTCGAGGCGGCTCTGCTGGTCGCGGCGGAGCTGGGCGTCGAGGGTCAGGTCGACGGCGACCCCGATGACGACCAGGGCCAGCGCGACGACGAGGAGCACGAGGGCGGTCACGCGGAAGCGCAGCGACTGCGCCGCCGTCCAGCGCCGCGCAACGCCCGCCGCCGTCACGCCCCCTCCCCCGGCGCGGGCCGCAGCGCGTAGCCCAGGCCGCGCACCGTGTGCACGATCCGCGGCCCGTGCGCCTCGAGCTTGCGGCGCAGCGCGCTGACGTGGACCTCGACCAGGTTCGGGTCGTAGGCGTCGTAGCCCCAGACCTGCGTGAGGATCTGGTTCTTCGTGACCGTGCGGCCCCGCTGCTCGACGAGGTAGCGCAGCAGACGCAGCTCGGTGGCCGTGAGGTCGAGGACCGTGCCCGCCCGCGTGGCCGTCCCCGCCTCGTCGTCGACGACGAGGTCGCCGACGGTCATCGCCGTCGGCACCCGCCCGCGGCGGCGCAGGACCGCGCGCACCCGGGAGACGAGCTCGGCGAGCAGGAACGGCTTGACGACGTAGTCGTCGGCGCCGGTGTCCAGCCCGCGCAGCCGGTCGTCGAGGCCGTCGCGGGCGGTGAGCATGACGAGGCCGGCGTCGCTGCGCCCGCGCACCACCGAGAGCAGCCGGAAGCCGTCGCGCCCGGGCAGCATGACGTCGAGGACGACGAGGTCGGGGCGGAAGCCGTCGAGCAGCTCCTCGAGCCCCTCGCCGTCGCCGCGCCCGAGCGCGCGGAAGCCCGCGTCGTCGAGCGCCTCGACCACCGACTCGCGGATCGCCGCCTCGTCCTCGACGACGAGCACGCGCGCCGCTGTTCCCCAGGTCCCGCCCACGCGACGATCCTGGCCCCCCGCTGCTGAGCGGGAGCTGAAGACCCGCGGCGCGCGGGGGTGCTTCAGGTCGGGTTCAGCCGCGCTGCCCACCGTCAAGGGCATGAGCGAGACACCGCAGTCCGGCACCCCCGACGACCCGACCGGTCCGACCGACACCCGCGACACCGCGGCGGCGCCCTCGGGCCCCCCGACCCGGTGGCAGCGCAGCCGCGCCCGTTCCCGGCCGTCGAGCTGGACCCGCCGCACGGCCGTGGTGGTGTCCGGCGTGGTCGGGCTCCTCGTCGGCGCCCTGCTGTCCGGGATCGTGCTGGCCACGGCCGTCGGCGGCCCGCAGGGCGACGGTCCCCGCGACCGGGGGCCGGGCGTGAGCGCGGACGGCCGCGGTCCGGGTGGGCCCGGTGGTCCGGGCGGCCCCGGCGGACGGGACGGCGACGGCCGCGGCGGGCCGCGCGGGGAGCGTGGCCACGGCACCGCGGGCGCCGGGGGTCCGGTGGTCGTCCAGGTGCAGCCGGGCGCGACCGTGCAGGTGGCGCCGGGCGCGACCGTGCAGGCGGTCCCGGGCCAGCCCGCCCAGCCGGCGCCCGCCCAGCCGGCGCCCGCCCAGCCGACCCAGCCGACCCAGCCGACCCAGCCGACCCAGCCGACCCAGCCGACCCAGCCGACCCAGCCGGCCCAGCCCGCACCGACCCAGCCCGGCCAACCGGCCCCCCTGCCGGGCTGAGCCTCCACGGCGGGGTGGCCCCGTGGCACCGGTCACAGCCGAGGTCGTGATCGCTGTCCTCCGCCACCTCGCCGTGTGAGGATCGGGGCGTGTCCGATGCGGGGGTGGTCCTGGTGCGCCGTGCGCACGTCGACCTCCTCCGGGTCACGTCGGCCGGGTGTCGCCTCCCCCGCCGCTGACCGTCCCCTCTCGTCCGGTCGCGGGTCCACCCCTCGGCCGGGCATCGTTGTGCCCTGATCGCGGGCGCGCGGGCCCGTCCCCCTCCACCGAGGAACCCCCGTGCGCGCTTTCCTGCTCTTCGCCCTGGCGGGCCTGATCGCCCAGCTCGTCGACGGCTCGCTGGGCATGGCCTACGGCGTCACGTCGACGTCGGTCCTGCTGGCCGCCGGCACGGCCCCCGCCATCGCGTCCGCCTCCGTCCACCTCGCCGAGGTCGGCACCACCCTCGTGTCGGGGGCGGCGCACTGGCGCTTCGGCAACGTCGACTGGCGGGTGGTCGGCATCCTGGCCGTGCCCGGCGCGATCGGCGCCGTCGTGGGCGCCTACGTCCTGGTCAACCTGACGGAGGACGCCGAGCCCTACATGGCCGGCATCCTGCTCCTGCTCGGGGTCTACGTGCTGCTGCGCTTCAGCTCGCGGGCGATCGCGAAGCGTGTCGTGTCCGGCCCACGGCCGGGCGGCAGGTTCCTCGGCCCCCTCGGGCTGATCGCGGGCTTCCTCGACGCCTCCGGCGGCGGCGGCTGGGGCCCGGTGGCCACCTCGAGCCTGCTCGCCTCGGGGCGGCTGGAGCCCCGCAAGGTCGTGGGCTCGGTGGACACCTCGGAGTTCGTCGTCGCCCTCGCGGCCAGCATCGGCTTTCTGCTCTCGCTCGCGCAGCAGGACATCGACTACACGGTCGTCCTGGCCCTGATGCTCGGCGGCGTGATCGCGGCGCCGTTCGCGGCCTACCTCGTGCGCCTGCTCCCGGCCCGGGTGCTGGGCACCGGGGCCGGCGGCCTCATCGTCGTGACCAACGCCCGGACGCTGCTCAACGGTTTCGACGTGCCCTCGGGCATCGTCACCACGGTGCTGATCGTGCTGGCCGTGCTGTGGGTCGGGGCGATCGTCCTGGCCGTGCGCAGCGCGCGCCGCGAGCGCGCGCTCGCCGAACTGGCGGCCGTCGGCGCTGCGCGCTCGTGAGCGATCGTCCGTGCCCGGGCACGGACAGGCGCGCACACGACCGGAGGTCAGACTGAGTCCGTGCGCGCGCTGTTCGACCTCCCCGCCGCCTACCGTCCCTCCGACGCCGACCGCGCCTCGCCGGTGCCGCCGATCGACGCCGTGCTCTGCGACTTCAGCAACACGCTGTTCCGCATGATCGCTACCGACGAGTGGCTGCGGCGGGTCGCCGCGGACACCGGGCGGACGCTCGACGGCCCCGCCGCCGTGCTCGCCGCCCTCGACGACGCGGCGGCGGAGCCCGAGGTCGTCGCGGCCCAGGTGGGGCGCGACCTCGACGCCGACGCCCATCGGTGGGCGATGCTCACGTGGTTCGCCCGCGTGCCGTTCCTCGCGGGCATCGAGGAGGCGGCGCGGGAGCGGGTCGTCGCCGAGGACTCGTGGGTGCCCTACGGCGACACCCGCACGTTCCTGCAGGCCCTCGCCGACCGGGGCGTGCCGGTCGGCGTGGTCAGCGACATCGGCTGGGACATCCGCGGCCACGCCCGCGCCGCGGGGCTGCTCGACCTCGTGGGCACCTGGGTGCTCTCGTGCGAGGAGGGCCGCGAGAAGCCGGCGCCGGAGCTGTTCCGGGCCGCGTGCGAGCGCCTCGGCGCCGACCCGCGGCGCACGCTCATGGTGGGCGACAACCCGGTGCGCGACGGCGGTGCCGCGGCCGCCGGCCTGCGCGCGTTCGTGCTGGCCGGCGAGCAGCGGGAGCGCGAGCGCGGGCTGGGTGACGTGCTGGCGCTGGTCAGCGCACGCGCGTGACCCCGGGCGCGATCAGCTCGCGTCGGGGTGGCCGCGCCCGGGTGGCGCGCCGGACCCAGCCGCCGACCACCTGCGCCACCGACCAGCCCTCGGCCGCCACGAGCCCCGCGATCGCGGCGTCGCTCGCCCCGAGCGCGACCTCGGCGTCGTCGAGGACGTCGACGAGCCAGCGCTCGCAGCGGCGCACCACCTCGTCGCCCGGGACGCCCGGCGCCGCGAGCGCACGCCCCAGGTCGAGCGGCTCGGATTCGAAGGGGCCCGCCGGGATTCCGTCGTGGTGCACCATCACGCCTCCCGTGATCATGGACGCGAGCGACGCTACCCGGGTCCACCGACACCGCGGCCCGGCGACGATCAGTCCTCGTCGGCCATGCCGATCTGCCGGCGCAGCTTGGGCACGTTCCACCGGTACTGCCCCGACGGCAGCGTGATCTCGGGTGTGACCTGGCCGTTGGTGACGTAGCGCTGCAGCGTCCGGGCGCTGATGCCGAGTGCCCGGGCGGCCTCGGGCGTCGACACGAGCTCCGACGGCGGCATGCCGGCCACCCTACTGTCGCCGGTGTCGTCCGATCGACCGGTACGACGCGGTGGACGCACCTGTCGCCGATGACGTGATCGTCGTCGATGTCGCCCTCGTCGCCTATCTTCCGCGACATGGACGACATCGGCGACACCCGACCGGCGCCACGGCGCTACCGCCTCGACGCGCGGCGCTTCCGCGGGCCCCTGCACGCCCCGGCGCGCAACGACCACGAGCAGCACGAGTCCGACGACCTGGCGGCGCTGGTCGAGCTCGCGCGCAGCCTGGTCGCCGAGGGGTTCACCGCCTGGATCTACGAGAGGAGCCGCAGCCCGGTGCCCTGGCCGGAGGCGTGGGACCTGCGCCTGGTCACCCAGCTCGATCCGGACCGAGCGCGAGACTGACGCGCAGCCCGCCGCCCGGGGCCTCCTCCAGCCGTACGCCGCCGCCGTGCCGCGCGGCCTGCTGCGCCACCAGCGCCAGGCCCAGCCCCGAGCCCGGCCCGCCGGCGGTGCTCCCGCGCACGAACCGCCCGAGCACCGCCTCCCGCTCGCCGGCCGGCAGCCCCGCGCCGTCGTCGTCGACGGTGAGCACGACGCCACCGTCGGCCCCCCGGTGCGCGCCCAGCACCACGGAGCCCGCCCGCCCGTGGCGCACGGCGTTGACCACGGCGTTCGCCAGCGCCATCCGCAGCCCCTCGAGCGCCGCCCGCACCGACTCCGGCACGTCCGCGCCCGGCTCCTCGACGACCACGGCGAGCTCCGGGTGGGCGCGCCGGGCGTCCTCCGCGGCGAGCCGCAGCAGATCCGCCACCCCGACGGGCTCGCCGCCTCCCGCGTCGGGCAGGTCGCCGGCCGCCAGCTGCCCGAGGGCGGTGAGCGTCGCCTCGACGCGACCCTGCGCGCGCAGGACGTCGTCGAGGACGGCGTCGCGCTCGGGCAGGTCAGGATGGGCGCGCAGCACCTCGAGGTCGGTGCGCATCGCGGTCAGCGGGGTGCGCAGCTCGTGGCGGGCGGCCGCGGCGAAGTCCCGCGCGGCGTGCAGCGAGGCCGTGCTGCGCTCCTGCTCGGCGTGCAGCCGGGCGAGCATGGCCGACAGCGCGTCGGCCAGCTCCTCGGACTCCCGCGAGCCGTCGGCGCGCACCGCCGAGGTGGTGTCGTCGAGCGTGGCGGCCTGCTCCGTGAGCCGGCGCATCGGGCGCACCGCGCGCCCCGCGAGCAGCCACCCCAGCCCCGCCGCGAGCGCGACGGCCGCGACGCCGACGCCGGCCACGAGCCGCTGGCGCTCGGCGACCCGGGCACGGGTGTCGTCCTCGGTGGCGCCGACGGTCACCAGCGAGCCCGGCGTGGGGCCCGGCGCCGTGCGGATGCGGTAGTCGACGCCGTCGACGGTCACCGAGGTCGGGATGCCGACCGGCGAGAGCGGCAGCTCGGGCCCGCTGACCCGGCGGACCGTGCCGGTGGGCCCGCGCAGGGTCACCGCGAGGTCGGCGCGGGTCGAGGCGAACGAGCCGAGCACCGCGGGCGAGCCGGGCACGAGGCTGCGGTCGAGGCGCTCGGTCTGCTCGCGGGCCAGCAGCACCGACGCGAGCACCCCGGCGAGGACCACGACCACCGTCGCCGACAGTGCCGACGCCACGGCGACCCGCAGGCGCAGGGACATCGAGCGAGCAGGGGAGCACGCCGATAGGGGAACGGCACCCGTCGAGTCCGAGGGCGAGCGCCTCACCCGCCCTCCCGCAGCACGAACCCGACGCCGCGCACCGTGTGCACCAGCCGGGGCGTGCCGTCGGCCTCGAGCTTGCGGCGCACGTAGCCCACGAACACGTCGACGACGTTGGTGTCGGTGGCGAAGTCGTAGCCCCACACCAGCTCGAGCAGGCGCTCGCGGGTGAGCACCACGTCGGCGTTGCGGGCGAGGACGACGAGCAGCTCGTACTCCCGCTTGGTCAGATCCACGGCGCGCTCGCCGACGTGCACGGTGCGCCGGGCGAGGTCGACGCGCAGCGGGCCGACGGCCAGGACCTCGCCGAGCTCGGGCGTCGTCGCCGGCGCGGCCCTGGCTCCGCGGCGCAGCAGGGCCCTGAGCCGCGCGACGAGCTCGGCGAGCGCGAACGGCTTGACCACGTAGTCGTCGGCGCCCGCCTCGAGACCGACGACGCGGTCGTCCACGGTGTCGCGGGCCGAGAGGACGCACACCGGGACGTCGTGGTCCATCGCGCGCAGCGCCGACACGACCGCGACCCCGTCCATGCCCGGCAGCCCGAGGTCGAGGACGACGGCGTCGGGCACCCGCTCGTGCACCGCGCGCAGCGCGCCGGGCCCGTCCTGCGCCGACCGCACGGCGAACCCCGACAGCCGCAGACCCCGTTCCAGCGACGCCCGCACGTCGGCGTCGTCCTCGACGACCAGCAGGTCGGCCGTGGGCTCGCTCATGGGCGCGGATGGTGCCAGGAGCTGCGGCGGGGGACGTGCTCAGCGGTCGGCACAGGGCCGGGCGGCGCGCTCGACGCGGCTGCGGACCTCGGCGAGCTGTGCGGCGAGCGCCGGGTCCGGCGCGGCACCGGCCTCGCCCGGCGGCAGGGCGTCGAGCCGCTCGATCTCCTGGCGGGCCTCCGGCGTGATCGACATCGGAGCCGCGCCGCCACCACCCGGGCGCAGCCGCGCGGTGCAGGGCGCCGCCCCGTCGCCCGACGGCGCGGCCGGGCCGGTGGCCGCGACGGGGGCGGGCGCGGCCTGCGGCGCCGGGGCGGGGGCGCCGGCGCACCCGCCGAGGACGAGCAGGCCGGCCACGACCGGTCCGGCGACGAGCACCGGCAGACGGCGGAAGTGCACGATCGATCTCCTCGCGTCGCGGGCGGCCGATCTCCGGCGACCGCCTCTCGGGAGATCACTCTGGCGATCGGGCGTGACGCAGCTCTGTGGCGTCCGTGAGGGAATCATGAGGTCGTCATGGACACCGAGGACCGCTACGCCGCCGCGGCGCCGGGGTGGGCGACGGGCGCGTCGCGGGTCTACGGCCCGCTGGCCGCGCAGCTCGTCGCCGCCGCGCCGCACCCGCTGACCGGACGCCGGGTGCTGGACGTCGGCGCGGGCACGGGTCTGGCGTCGGGCGCGCGGCGGGCCGCCGGCGCGCACCCCGTCGCGGTCGACCGCTCCCCCGCCATGCTCGCCCTGGACGCCGCGGCGCGCCCGCCCGCGGTCGCCGGCGCCCTCGAGGCGCTGCCGGTGCGCGACGACGCGGTCGACGACGCCGTCGCGGCGCTCGTGCTCAACCGCGTCGACGACCGCACGGCCGCCCTCGCCGAGCTCGCCCGCGTCGTCCGGCCGGGCGGTGCCGTGCTGGCCACCGTGGCCGCCGCGACGACGGCGCACCGCGCGGTGTGCGACCGCATCGACGCCGTCGTCGCCGACGCGGGCTTCGTCCCGCCGCCCTGGTACGCGCACCTGACGACGGTCCAGGCGCCGCAGCTCGGCGACGTCCCCGCGATGACGGCCGCGGCCCGCGCCGCCGGGCTGGTGACCGTCGCGGTCACCGAGCACGCCGCCGACGTCGGGGTCGAGCGCGCCGAGGACCTCGTCGCCTACCGCCTCGGCCAGGCGCACACCGCGACGTGGCTTGCGGGGCTCGCCGACGGCGAGCGGGCGGCACTGCGCCGGGCGGCGGTCGCCGCCGTCGCCCCGGTGATGGAGCCCTACCGACCGCCGGTGATCACGCTGGTCGCCCGCACGCCCGGTGCCCGGTGACGAGTCCGACCCCGGCGGTCGTCACATCCCCAGCAGCTCGCGCGCCGACCGCCACATCTCCTCGGTGATCGCCCGCGCGCTGTCCGGGCGGGCGAGGCGGGCGCTCTGGCCGGCCCACTGGTTGGCGGGGTCGACCTGGCCCACACCCCCCGCCTGCCCGCGACGCCACTGGCCCACGAGGGCGCGTTGCACCGGGTAGCGGGCCGGTGGCGGCGCGTCGTCGGCCGCCCAGGCCCGGACGAACGGCGTCGGCAGCGCCCGGCCCGGCCGCCCGGAGTAGGCCCGGGTGAGGACCGAGGTCTCGGGAGCCGCGCCCGCGAGGCCGTCCGACCACGACTCCGCGATCCCGGCCTCCGGGGAGCGGAGGAACGCCGTGCCCACCTGCACCGCGCTGGCGCCCAGGACCAGCGCGGCCGCGACCCCGCGCCCGTCCGCCACGCCGCCCGTGGCCACGACCGGCACGTCCAGCGCGTCCGCGAGCTGCGGCACGAGCGCCACCAGCCCGACGCCCGTCGACCCGGCGGCGACCGGGTCGAACGTGCCCCGGTGCCCGCCCGCCTCGAAGCCCTGGGCGACCACCGCGTCGGCGCCGGCGTCCTCGGCGGCGAGCGCCTCCTCCAGGGTGGTCGCGCACGCGAACCACGCGATGCCCGCCGCGTGGATCCGCTCGACCATCGGCGGCTCGAACAACCCCATGATCGACGAGATCACCGTGGGCGACGCCTCGAGGAGCGCCTCGCACTGCTCGTCGAACGCCGGCAGCGGACCCCCGGGCGCCCCCGGCGCACCGAACCGCTCGAGGAAGCGGCGGGAGCGCTCCTCGCCGGCGTCGCCGGCCGCCGGCGCGTCGGGGATCCACAGGTTCAGCTGGAACGGCCGTGACGAGGCCTCCCGGTACCGCCGGACCCAGGCGGCGATCCGCGCCGCGTCGTCGAGCACCGCCCCGGCCGCACCCATGCCGCCCGCTTCCGCCACCGCGACCGCGAGCTCCGGCGGACAGGCGCCCGCCATCGGCGCCTGGAGGATCGGGACGCCGAGCCCGTACCGCTCGCAGAACGCCGCGACCCGACCCGAGACCGTCATGCCCGCCCTCCTCCGTGGCCCACGGCGCGACCCTGCCCGCACCGGCCGATCCCCGCCAGGGCCCGGCCGGCACCGACGGGCCCCCTGTCCCCGCCCGGCCCCGAGGGGCAGCATGATCCCCGCGACCGGAGCGGCCGGCGCGGGAGAGAGGGGCGTTCGATGACGAGCGACGGTGTGGACACGGCCCCGGTCGTGGTGACCCGCGACGACCAGGCCGCGGTGGCCACCGTGCGGATGAACCGCCCGGACCGTCGCAACGCCCTGACCACCGAGCTCAAGGTGGCGCTGCGGGACGCGCTCGAGGAGGTCGGCCAGGACGACGGCGTGCGGGCCGTGGTCCTCGCCGCCGCCGGGCCCGCCTTCTGCGTCGGCCAGGACCTGGGCGAGCACGCCGAGGTCCTGCGCTCGGGCGACCCGGACGCCATGCGCACGGTGCCCGAGCACTACAACCGCATCACCTCCGCGCTGGCGACCATGCCGAAGCCGGCGATCGCCGCGGTCGGCGGCACGTGCGTCGGCGCCGGCCTCGGCTTCGCGCTGGCCTGCGACCTGCGCCTGGCCGCGGCCGGCGTGCGCTTCGCGACGGCCTTCGCGGGGATCGGCTTCGGGGGCGACTCGGGCCTCTCGGCCACCCTCGCCCACGCCGTCGGCGCCTCCCGGGCCACCGACCTCCTGATGCTCGGCGACAGCTTCACCGCCGAGCAGGCGCGCGACTGGGGCGTCGTGCGCGAGGTCGTCGCCGCCGAGGATCTCGACGACCGCGCCCTCGCGCTGGCCCGCCGCCTCGCGAACGGACCGACGCGCGCCTACGCGGAGATCAAGGCCGCGATCGCCCTCGGCACGGTGTCGCCGCTGACGACGATCCTCGAGCACGAGGGCGCGGCGCAGTCCCGGCTCGCCACCACCGAGGACCACCGCAACGCCGTCGAGGCCTTCCTGTCCAAGGAGAAGCCGACCTTCACGGGGCACTGAGCGCGCCGGCGATCGGGGACGTCCTCCCCTGGCGGCGAACAGGCCACCACCTACGTCAGCTGCGACTCCCGGTCGGCCCAGTGCACCGCGCGCAGCTCGCGCTTGAGGATCTTCCCCGCGCCCGACTTGGGCAACGGTTCGGTCCGGGTCTCGACGCTGCGCGGCACCTTGTAGCCCGCGATCGTCGCGCGGCAGTGCGCGACGAGCTCCTCGGTGAACGCCGCCGGGTCCTCCGGCTCGGCACGCAGCACGACGACGGCGTGCACCGCCTCGCCGTAGCGCTCGTGCGGCACGCCGAACACGGCCACCTCGACCACCGAGGGGTGCGCGAACAGCGCGTTCTCCACCTCGGCGCTGTACACGTTCTCGCCGCCCGAGACGATCATGTCCTTCGCGCGGTCGACGAGGAACAGGTGACCGCCGTCGTCGATCAGCCCGAGGTCGCCGGAGGCGAACCACCCGTCCAGCAGCGCGGCGGCGGTCTCGGTCGGCTTGTTCCAGTAGCCGGCGGTGACGTTGGCGCCGCGGATCAGGACCTCGCCGACGAGGCCCGTGGGCATCGGGGTGCGCTCGACCGGGTCGACGACGACCACCTCGACGCCGACCGCCGCCCGCCCGCACGAGCGGGCCTGCGGGGTGTCGAGCAGGTGCTGCTCGCCGGGCAGCAGCGTGACGATCGGCGAGGTCTCGGTGAGCCCGTAGATGTGCAGCATCTCGGCGTCGGGGAACGCGGTGTGCGTACGGCGCAGCAGCTCCACCGCCGCGGGCGACGAACCGTGGGAGAGCCAGCGCAGGCTCCCGACGCGCCGCGGCCGCGCGGTCTGCTCGCTGGCCAGCGCGTCCATCATCGTCGGCACCACCAGCGTCGCGGTGATGCCGTGGCGCTCGACGAGGTCGAGGACGCCGTCGGCGCTGAACGCCGGGCACATCACCTGCGTGCCGCCGGCCCAGATCGTGGACAGCGCCCCGATCGTGCCCGCGGCGTGGAACATGGGCGCGACGACCAGCCAGCGGGTGTCCGGCGTGAACGGCCAGCAGGCCATGAAGTGGAACGCGTTGGCGACGAGGTTGCCGTGGGTGAGCATCACGCCCTTGGCCGCCCCGGTGGTGCCGCCGGTGTAGAAGATGCCGGCGAGATCGTGCTCGGCGGGCTCGCGCAGCGGCTCGCGGGGGGCCGCGTCGGCGAGCAGCGTCTCGTACTCGCTCGAGGTGTCGATGACGCGCAGCTCGGGGTCGAGGTCGTCCAGCGCACGATCGGCGAACAGCGCCCGGGCGCCGGCGTCGCGCAGCGCGTAGTTCCGCTCCGCGGCGGTGTGGCGCACGTTGAGCGGGACGATGACCAGCCCGTGCGACGGCAGCCCGAGGTAGAGCTCGAGGTAGCGGTGGCAGTTCGCGCCGAGCACGCCGACACGGTCGCCCGGTCCGAGGCCGAGGTCGGCCAGCAGGCCGCCGAGGCGCGCGAGGCGGTCGCCCAGCTCGGCGTACGTCAGCGTCCGCTCCCCGCACACCACCGCCTCGCGGTCCCGCGCCGTCGCGAGCGCGCGGCGCATCGCGGCGCCCGTGGTGCGCGTCGCGCCGCGCCGGTCCCCGGCCGGCGGCAGGTCGTGGAGGGCCTCCTGCGTCGTCATCGACCACCTCGGCTGCACGTCGCCGGCGCTCTGCAGGCGAACGATCGTTCGGTCGGGCGCGAAGCTACCAGTGGCCCGACCCACGCGACCAGGGTCAGAGGATGCGGCTTCCCCGGCGTCCGGCGCCAGCGTCCACGCCTCCGGCGCGGCCGCTCCGCGGCACGGCGTGCCGCCGAGGGCCACCGGACTCGCACCCGCCTGGCCCTGCCCGCGAACGACCGTTCGGGCCGTACATTGCTGATCGTGACCGGCACCCGGCCCCCCACCCACGAGGGCGAGCGACCCGCGGGCAACGGCCGGGAGCGGCGGGCGCGGCAGGCCTACGACCCGTCGAGCCTCGTCGAGGTGGCCGCGCGGGTGTTCAACGAGCGCGGCTACGACGCCACGAGCATGGAGGACCTGTCCGCGGCCGCGGGCATCACGAAGTCGTCCTTCTACCACCACGTCCGCGGCAAGGAGGCCCTCCTGCGCGCGGCGCTGGAGCGCGCGCTCGACGGGCTGTTCGGCATCCTCGACGAGCCGGCCGCGACGACGGGGAGCCCGCTGACCCGCCTGCGGCACATCGTGCGGCGCCAGGTGGAGGTGCTCGCCGCCGAGCTGCCCCACGTCACGCTGCTGCTGCGGCTGCGCGGCAACACCGAGACCGAGCGCTGGGCCCTCGAGCGTCGCCGGGAGTTCGACGCGACGATCACCCGTCTGGTGCGCGACGCCCAGGCCGCGGGCGAGCTGCGCGCGGGCTCCGACCCGGCCGTCGACGCCCGCCTGCTCTCGGGGCTCGTGAACTCGCTGGTCGAGTGGTTCCGCCCCGGGCGAATGGCGGTGGACTCGCTCGTGGCGGAGGTCGACCGCATGGCGTTCGAGGGGCTGCGCGCGCAGGTGCCTGCGGACGACGGGCGCGCGTCCTAGTCTCGGTCACGTGCCGCTGGAGTTCTCCGAGCAGCCCGAGACCGGTCTGGTCGCGGTGACGCTGACCGACGGCGACGGCGTGGTGCTGCAGACCCGCGTCGTGGCCGCCGACGAGATCGGGCGCATCGCGGCGCG
This sequence comes from Actinomycetospora sp., assembly GCA_029266415.1. Classification (GTDB taxonomy): domain Bacteria; phylum Actinomycetota; class Actinomycetes; order Mycobacteriales; family Pseudonocardiaceae; genus Actinomycetospora. The sequence goes on from JAQSWW010000007.1 coordinate 61,071, forward strand.
CGCCCGAGCCGCGGTCGAGCACAGCGAGCGCACCGGCGGGCAGGGCCTCTACGTCACGCTCGACGAGCTCATCGACGGGACGCCAGGTCCCGCTTGAACCCGTGGTGGCTCGCGACGAACCCGAGCCGCTCGTAGAACCGGTGCGCGCCTGTCCGGGAGGCGTCGCTGGTCAGCTGCACCAGCCCGCACCCGCGGCGCCGGGCCTCCTCGACCGCCCAGCCCACCAGCGCGGCGCCGTACCCGTGCCCGCGCCGGTCCCCGCTGACGTGCACCGCCTCGAGCTGCGCCCGCCGGGCCCCGCGCCGCCCCAGGTTCGGCAGCACCGAGAGCTGCAGCGTCCCGACCGTCGTGCCGTCGGCCTCGTCCAGGCAGACGAGCAGGTGTGCGGGGTCGGCGTCGATCTCCGCTAACGCCGCGGCGTACGGCGCGAGGTCGCCCACCCCGTCGCCCACTGCGTCGCCCCGCCCGGCACTCACCGGGTCCTCGGCGATCAGCGCCACCAGCGCGGGCAGGTCCTCGGCCCGCGCCCGGCGCACCGTGAGCACCCCGTCGGCGAGCGTCGCGAGCACGTCCACGGCGCCATCCTCCCCGGGGTTCGGCGCGCAGCGGGGGACGCCTCCGCTGCGTCCCACGCAGGCCAGGCGTCCTTCGCCCTGACACCCCGCGCTCCGCTTATCACCCTGAGTACGACTTCTCCGCCCTGCTGTCGCCCTTCCGACGGAACGGGTGCCGCTGACGGCCACGGTGCGTCATGCTCGACGGCGTCCGGGCCGGTCGGAGGGGATGTGCCGCGTGATCGCTGAGTGGTTGCAGGCCATCCCACCGCTCGCGGTGTACCTCGCGGTCCTCGGGGTGGTGGGCATCGAGAGCCTCGGGATCCCGCTGCCGGGGGAGGTCGTCCTGGTCAGCGCCACGCTCATGGCCACCCGGCCCGAGCTCGCGATCTCGGCGATCTGGGTGGCCACCGCGGCGCTCGTCGGGGCCGTGGTCGGCGACTCGATCGGCTTCGCCATCGGGCGCCGCTACGGCATCGGCCTGCTGCAGGCGGCCGGGCGCCGCTTCCCGAAGCACTTCGGCCCCGCGCACCTCGCCCTCGCCGAGCGGGCCTTCGCCCGGTGGGGCGTGGTGACGGTGATCGTCGGCCGGTTCATCGCGATCCTGCGGATCCTCGCCGGGCCGCTCGCCGGGGCGCTGAAGATGCCGTACCGCAAGTTCATGCCGGCGAACGTCGTCGGCGGGGTGCTCTGGACCGTGGGCACCACCGCCGCGGTCTACGCGCTGGGCATCGCGGCCGAGACCTGGCTCAAGCGCTTCTCGTGGGCGGGGCTCGCGGTGGCGCTCGTGGTCGGGCTGATCGTCGGGTTCCTCGTCAAGAAGCGGGTGCTGGGCCTGCTCGCCCAATCCGGTGAGGGTGCGCCCGCATCCTGACCGGGTACTCCCCCTGCCCGCTCCGCCGGCAGGAGGTACCTCGTGGCCGACACGCCCCCGTTCCCGGACTTCGACCACGCCACGGTCGACACCGTCAAGCACCGCATCCGCTCGCTGGTGCGCGACGACGTGGAGCGCCTGCTCGACCACGAGCTCGCGCACTCGTCGCGCCTGCCGGTGATCGAGGTGCTGCGCACGCGCATGGCCGAGCTCGACGCGGGCGCCACGCCCTCGGGCGGCGACCAGAGCCAGGCACGGGAGGGCGGCACGGCCCACGGCTCGCCGGTCTCCCCCGCGGGCGCCGCCGAGCCCGGCCCGCCCGACCGCCACGGCCTGCGCCAGATGACCTGGGGTGGCTAGCACCTCAGCGGGCGAAGCCGCGGCTGATGACCAGGCGCTGTATCTGGTTGGTGCCCTCGAAGATCTGCATGATCTTCGCCTCGCGCATGTAGCGCTCCACCGGGAAGTCGCGGGTGTAGCCGTAGCCGCCGAACACCTGCACGGCGTCGGTGGTCACCGTCATCGCCGCGTCCGTGGCGACCAACTTGGCCACGCTCGCCTGCCGCCCGTACGGCCGGCCCAGGTCGCGGCGGCGTGCGGCGTCGAGGTACGTCGCGCGCGCCGAGTCGACCGCGGCGGCCATGTCCGCGAGCACGAACCCCAGGCCCTGGTGGTCGACGATCTTCTTGCCGAACGTCGAGCGCTCGTTGGCGTAGTCGACCGCCGCGTCGAGCGCCGCCTGCGCGAGGCCCACCGCGCACGCCGCGATCCCCAGGCGCCCGGAGTCCAGCGCCGAGAACGCGATCTCCAGGCCCTGACCCTCGCGCCCGATCAGGCGGTCGGCCTCGAGCACCGCGCCGTCCCAGTTCGCCGTCGTCGTCGGGATCGCGTGCAGGCCCATCTTCTCCTCGGGCCGGCCCCAGCTCAGGCCCTCGACCTGCCCCGGCGCGAGGAAGCACGACACCCCGCGGGAGCCCTCGCCGGTGCGGGCGAACAGCGCGTAGAAGTCGGCGCGCCCGCCGTGGGTGATCCACGCCTTGGTGCCGGTGATCCGGTAGCCCGCGTCCACCGCCTCCGCCTTGCACCGCAGCGCCGCCGCGTCGGACCCGGCCTGCGGCTCGGAGAGCGAGTAGCCCCCGACCAGCCCGCCGCCCAGCATCTCGGGCAACCGCTGCTGCTGCTCGGCGGTGCCGAAGGTGAACAGCGGGAAGCACGAGAGCGAGTGCACGCTGGTCGCGACCGCGACGGCCGCCCAGCGCGCCGCGAGCTCCTCGAGCACCTGCAGGTAGACCTCGTACGGCTGACCCCCGCCGCCCACGTCCTCGGGGTAGGGCAGCCCGAGCAGCCCGGCCTCGCCGAGCGTCGCGAACAGGCCCTCGGGATAGGTCTCGGCTCGCTCGTGCTCGTCGACGCGCGTCGCGAGCTCCTTGTCCGCGAGGTCGCGGGTGAGGTCGAGCAGGTCCTCGGCCTCCTGGGTGGGCAGCAGCCGGTCGACGGCCATGGGGTGACTCCCATCGGTACTGATAGTGGTCCTAGAGTACCGATCGAAGGAGCGCTAGGGTAGGTCCGTGGCCGCCGCACCGTCGACGCGACGCGGTGCCGCGCGCCACTCGGAGCTCTTCGACGCGCTCATCGACCTCCTGCTGGCCGAGGGCTTCGCCCACCTCACCCTCGACGACGTCGCCGCCCGGCTGCGGTGCTCCAAGCGCACGCTCTACGCGCTGGCGGGGTCGAAGGAGCAGCTGGTGCGGGCCGCCGTCGTGCACTTCTTCGAGCGCGCCACCGACCGCGTCGAGGCCGCCGTCGCGGCCAGCACCGACCCCGAGGCGCGCGTCGCGGCCTACCTGCGCGCCGTCGCCGACGAGCTCGCCCCCGCGTCGGCACGCTTCGTCGACGACATGGCCGCGTTCCCGCCCGCCGCCGAGGTCTACGCCCGCAACACCGAGGCCGCGGCCCGCCGTGTCGGCGAGCTCATCGCCGAGGGCGTCGCGGCCGGCGCCTTCCGCGGCGACGTGCCGGTGTCCTTCGCCGCCGAGGTCATCACCGCGATGATGGTCGGTATCCAGCAACGGCGCGTCGCCGCCGCGACGGGTCTCGGCGACGCCGAGGCCTACGAGGCCCTCGCCGCGCTGCTCCTGCACGGGCTCACGCGAGACTGAGGAACCTCCGGAGAAAACTTCCGCCGGACCTGTCGATCGGCGTCGAGACCGTTCGTGGAGGGGTGTGCGGGCGAGCGGCCCGCACCACGACGAAGGAGGACCCCGTGGCCCACTACCTGCTCAGCGTCATCACGCCCGCCGAGGGCGAGGCGCCCACCGACGACGAGATGAACGCGATCATGGGCAACGTCGCCCAGCTGCAGAGCGACATGCAGTCCGCCGGCGTCTGGGTGTTCTCCGGCGGCCTCGAAGCCCCGGACACCGCGACGGTCCTGACGCGCAGCGGCGACGACGTCCTGGTCACCGACGGCCCGTTCGCCGAGCTCAAGGAGTACGTGGGCGGCCTGACGATCATCGACGTGCCGGACCTGGACGCGGCGATGCACTGGGGCCGGCGCTCGACCGAGGCGATCGGCCTGCCCATCGAGGTCCGGCCGTTCCACTGGGCCCCGTGACCGAGGACCCCGTGACGGCTTCTCCCTCCTCGGCGGCGATCACCCGGATCGTCGCCGAGGAGTACGGGCGCTGCGTCGCCACGCTCACCCGCGTCCTGGGCGACATCGACCTCGCGGAGGACGCCGTCCAGGACGCGCTCACCGTCGCGCTGGTCCGCTGGCCGGCCGACGGCGTCCCGCCCAACCCCGGCGGATGGCTCGTCACCACCGGCCGGCGCCGCGCCCTCGATCGGCTGCGCCGCGACGCGGTGGGCCGGGACAAGGAGGCGCGCGCGGCCCGCGAGGAGGCGCCGCCCGACGACGAGCCGGACGAGGAGGAGGGGCCCGTGCACGACGACCGCCTGCGCATGGTGTTCACCTGCTGCCACCCCGCGCTCGCCCTGCCCGCCCGCGTCGCGCTGACCCTGCGCCTGCTCGGCGGGCTGACCACCCCCGAGATCGCGCGCG
>JAQSWW010000283.1 GCA_029266415.1 Actinomycetospora sp.
GGACGTCGTCCTCGAGCAGGCCCTCGAGCAGGTCGCCGGCGCCGTCGCCGGGCGGGGCGCCGCCGTGCTCGGCGACGATCGCGACCAGCACCATGGCGACCCGCCCGGCGGCCGGGATGGTCTCGGCGGGTGCGGCGTAGCCCGGCACCGGCGAGCCGTAGACCAGCGCGTACTCGGCGGGGTGCTCCAGCGCCCAGGCCCGCACCGCCCGCCAGACCGCACGCCACTGCGCGCGGGGCGGGGCGGCGGGGTCGCGGGCGGCCTCGGCCCGTTCCCCCACCGCGTCGTAGGCCTCGACGATCAGCCGCGTCAGCAGCTCGTCGCGGCTGGCGACGTAGCGGTAGACCGCCGAGGACACCATGCCGACCTCGCGCGCCACCGAGCGCAGCGAGAGCGCCGCCGCGCCCTGCTCGGCGAGCTGGCGGCGCGCCTCGTCGAGGATCGCGCGGGTGGTCTCGGCGCGGAGGCGGGCGCGCGTTCCGGGGGGCACACCGCGCATCGTGCCACGAATGCGAGAGCAGTGCTCTTGACTTGTGGCACCTCGGAGTGAACAGTGCTCCTCACAGAGAGCAGTGCTCACTTCCCTGGAGGACCCCATGGCCGCCACCCACTACCGCGCCCCCGGTCGCTTCACCCGCGCCGTGATGAACCCCCTGGTCGCCGGCCTGACCCGGCTCGGCCTGCCGCTCGCCGGGTCGGCGGTGCTCGGGGTCCGCGGCCGGACCAGCGGCGAGGTGCGCACGACACCGGTCAACCCGCTGCCCCTCGACGGGCAGCGCTACCTCGTCGCGGCCCGCGGGCACACCCAGTGGGTGCGCAACCTGCGCGCGGCGGGCGAGGCCGAGCTGACCGTCGGCCGCCGGACCGAGACCGTGCGCGCGACCGAGCTCCCCGATGCCGAGAAGGCGCCGGTGCTGCGCGCCTACCTGCGCGCCTGGGCCTGGGAGGTCGGTGCGTTCTTCGACGGTGTCGACGCCGACGCGAGCGACGCCGAGCTGCTCGCGATCGCCCCGCGGCACCCGGTGTTCGCGATCAGCGCCGGGTGAGGGGGTCCGAATCTCCCCTGTGCCGGGGTATCCTGGGCGCGACCCGGCCCGGGGCGGAGCCCCGGACGTCGCCTCTGGGACGAGTGAAGGGATGTGCGCCCTCGGCGCGATCCGCCGGTGCACACCGCCTCGTCCGACCCGCTCCCGGGTCCTCGCGACGGTCTACCGAGAGGTAGCCCATGTCCGACAAGTCGCCGCGCCAGAGCGCGAGCAAGAAGTCCGACAAGTCCCTCAAGGAGAAGCGGGCCATCAAGAAGGCCAAGAAGGGCGGGTCGGACGACGGCGCGACCTTCCCGACGCGCAAGGGTGGCGCACTGTGAGAGCCGGACCGAAGAGCGAGCCCACGCCGAACCGGGTGACCGACGCCCACGAGTCCGCGCTCGTCGCGCACCAGGCCGACCAGCGGGTCGCGGCCCGCGTCGTCGCCTCGCGCTCGACCGGCGTCGAGGACTGCGCCGAGCTGCTGGGCATGCTCGGCCTCGCCAAGGCCGTCGGCCTGCCGGTCGTCGACCCGCCACCGCGCCGCTAGCCGGGGCCCGGTCGCGGTCCTGCCACACAGCGGGCCCGCGGCTATCGTGCCGCCATGTCCGGTGATCGCGAGCACGAGCTGGTCCTCTTCGGCGCCACGAGCTTCGTCGGGGAGCTCACCGCCGCCTATCTGGCGCGGCACGCCCCGGCGGGCACCCGCATCGCGCTGGGGGGCCGGTCCCGCGAGCGTCTGGAGAAGGTCCGCGACCGGCTGCCGGCCCCCGGCGGCGACTGGCCGCTGGTCGTCGCCGACACCTCCGACGACGACGCGCTCGCCCGCATGGCCGCGTCGACGACCACGCTCGTCACCACCGTCGGGCCCTACGCGAAGTACGGGCTGCCGGTGGTCGCGGCGTGCGCCCGGGCCGGCACGCACTACGCGGACCTGACCGGCGAGGTGCAGTTCGCCCGCGAGGCGATCGACCGCTACGACGCCCCGGCGCGCGAGAGCGGCGCACGGATCGTGCACTCCTGCGGCTACGACTCCATCCCGTCCGACCTCGCGGTGCTGCTGCTGCACAGCCGTGTGCAGGCCGACGGCGAGGGCGAGCTCGAGGACGTCACCACCGTCGCCCGCATGCGCGGCGGGGTCTCGGGCGGCACGATCGACTCGATGCGCGGGCTGGCCGACGGCGCGCGCGCCGACCGCGCGGTGCTCAAGCTCATGCGCGACCCCTACGGCCTGAGCCCCGAGCGCGACGCGGAGCCCGACACCCGCCAGCCCAGCGACAACCCGGCGCCCCACCAGGTCGAGGGCCGCTGGGTCGCGCCGTTCGTCATGGCGTCCTACAACACCCGCATCGTGCGCCGCTCCAACGCCATCGCGGGCTACGCCTACGGCAAGGGGCTGCGCTACGGCGAGGTGATGGGCGTGGGCAGCGGGCCCGTCGGCGCCGTGACCGCCGGCGCGGTGACCGCGGGGCTCGGCGCGATGCTCGGCGGGCTCGCGACGCCCGGCGTGCGCCAGGTGCTCGACCGCGTCCTGCCCAAGCCCGGCGAGGGACCCAGCGAGAAGACGCGCGAGAACGGGTGGTTCCGCCACGACGTCGACGCGACGACCACCACCGGCGCCCGCTACACCGCCCGGGTCTCGGGCTCGGGCGACCCGGGCTACGCCGCGACCGCGGTCATGCTCGGCGAGAGCGGGCTGTGCCTGGCGCTCGACGGCGAGCGCCTGCCCACCCGCACCGGCTCGCTGACCCCCGCCACGGCGATGGGCCCGGCGCTGGTCGAGCGCCTGCGCAACGCCGGGCACGTCTACGACGTCGCGAGGGCCTGAGCCTCACCCGCCCGCGGGCGGCACGACCGGCAGTCCCGCCGGCGCGCCCTCGCTGATCAGGCGCTCGAGCGCGTCGGTGTCGAGGTGGGTCTCGACGAGGTCGCCGAGCAGGTCGAGCTGGGCGTCGCGCACCGCGGCGTAGGAGGTGTCGGGCGCCGGGGTGAAGTCCCGGCCCGCGGCCGCCGCCGCGCGCGCGAGCAGGCGCCGGCGGAAGGCGTCGTTCTCCAGCAGCCCGTGGGCGTGGGTGCCGAGCACGTGCCCGGCCTCGACGCC
>JAQSWW010000148.1 GCA_029266415.1 Actinomycetospora sp.
AGCTTGCCCTCGGCGCCCGGGAGGCCCTTGAACTTCTGCCAGTCACCGGTGATCTTGAGCAGGCTGTGGACCGGCTCGGTGGGGATGGCACCGACGCCGAGCCAGTACTGGGCGCGCTCCGAGTCGATCCTGATGTCGCTCGGCTCGCTCTTCGGGTGGTACTCACCGATCTGCTCGATGACCCGACCGTCGCGGCGGTTCTTCGCGTCCGCCACCACGACGCGGTAGTGCGGCTCGCGGATCTTGCCCATGCGGGCCAGCTTGATCTTGACAGCCACTGCTCTGAGTGCTCCTCGGTCGATGGTGCTCGGGGCCGCCCGGCCGGGAAGGGTCCTCGGGGACGGCGTGCCCGCTCGTGCGCGGTCGTGGCCTCCCGCCCGGGACGGCAGGAGTGATCACGGCAACTCGTCGATTGTGCCAGACGGCCCCCTAGCGGCGTGCTCCCCCCGACGCGAAGGACGCGAGGGTGACGCCGGCGTCGCGGAGGGCCTGCGCGACGCGGCGCGCGGTGTCGACGGCGCCCGGGGAGTCGCCGTGCAGGCACAGCGAGGCGGCCTCGGTGGGGATCTCGGTGCCGTCGACGGCCACGACGACGCCGTCGACGGCCAGGCGGCGGGCGCGCTCGACCACCGCGTCGGCGTCGGGCAGCAGGGCGCCGGGCTCGCGGCGCGGGACGAGCGTGCCCTCGGGCGTGTAGCCGCGGTCGCCGAAGGCCTCGGCGTGCGTGGTCAGCCCGGCCTCGGCCGCCAGGGCGAGCAGGCGGGAGCCGGGCAGCCCGAGGACCGGCAGTCCTGCCTCCTGCGCCGCCGTGACCACCGCCCGCGCCTGGGCGTCGTGGTGGACCACGGCGTGGTAGAGCGCGCCGTGCGGCTTGAGGTAGGCGACCTCCCCGCCGGCCGCGCGGGCGAACTCCCGCAACGCTCCGACCTGGTAGAGCAGGTCGGCGGTGAGCTCGTCGGGATCGGCGTCGACGAACCGGCGCCCGAAGCCGGCGAGGTCGCGGTACGACACCTGCGCGCCGATGCGCACGCCCCGCTCGACGGCCCGGGCGCACACCCGGCGCATGGTGGCCGGGTCGCCGCCGTGGAAGCCGCAGGCCACGTTCGCCGAGGTCACGACGTCGAGCAGGGCGTCGTCGTCGGTCAGGGACCAGATGCCGAAGCCCTCGGCGAGGTCGGCGTTGAGGTCGAGGCTCGCGGTCACGACCACGACCCTAGAACGACCACGGGATCCCTCGGTTGACCACGACCGCACTCGAGGGCGCAGGCTGGTCCCATGAGCGATCCGCGGCCGGTGACGGTCGATCCCTCTCCACCGGCCGGTGCGGAGCCGCCGGTCCGCACCGGCCTCCTGCTCGGTGTGCTGCTGATCGCGGTCACGGTCGCGGTGCTCGCCAACAGCATGGTGCTCGTCCTCGTGCCCGAGATCGGCCGAGCCTTCGCGGCCTCGCCCGCGGGCCTGGCCTGGGTGGTGACGGCGTTCTCGCTGACCTTCGCGGTCGCCACGCCGCTCTACGGACGCATCGCCGACGTCTTCGGGGTCCGCCGGGTGTTCGCCGCCGGCCTCGCGATCTTCATCGTCGGCTCGCTGGTCGCGGGGCTCGCCCCCGGGCTCGGCTGGCACCTCGTCGGCCGCGTCCTGCAGGGCGCGGGCAGCGCGGCGGTGCCGGCGCTGGGCTCGGTCGCGGTGGCGCGGGCGCTGCCGCCGGGACGCCGCGGGTTCGGCTTCGGTGTGGTCGGGACGGGCGTCGGCGCCGGGCAGGCGCTCGGCCCGCCGCTCGCGGGGCTCGTCGCCGAGGCCGCGGGCTGGCGCTGGCCGTTCCTCGGCGCGGCGCTGCTCGTCGCCCCGCTGCTGGTCCTCGCGCCCCGCGTGCTGCCCGACGGCCGGCCGGACGACCCCGGTTCGTGGAGCGCCGTGGACCTCGTGGGCGGCGCGCTGCTCGGCGGGGCGGTGGGCCTCGGGCTCTTCGGGCTCACACGCGCCCAGCAGACGGGCTTCGGCGCACCCTCCTCGTGGGGCGCGGTGCTCGCGGCGCTCGTGCTCGCGGCCGCCTTCACCTGGCGCATCCGCCGTACACCGCGGCCGTTCGCGCCGCCCTCGCTGCTGGTCCACGGGCCCTTCGTCACCACGGTGGCCGTGGGCTTCCTGGCCATGTTCGGCTACCTCGGCGCGATCCTGCTGGTGCCCCTGCTGGTCGCGAGCGTCAACGGGCTCGGGGTCGGCCAGGTCGGGCTCGTCCTGCTCCCCGGGGCGGTCGCCGTCGCCGTGCTGTCGTCGTTCGCCGGGCGCCTGTCGGACCGCCTGGGGCCGCGGAGACTCGTCGGCGGGGGCCTGGGCGTCCTCGCGCTCGCCGTGCTGACGCTCTCGACGCTGGCCGGCGGGTCGGCCGTCGCCCTCGCCGCGGTGACCTTCGCGCTCGGCGTCGGGCTGGCGACGATCACCTCGCCGTTGATCAACGCGGTCGCGGCCGCGGTGCCCGAGGAGCACGCCGGCGTCGGCCTCGGGCTCTACCAGGGCGCGTTCTTCCTCGGCGGCGGCACCGGCGCCGCCGTGCTCGGCACGATCCTCGCCGCGCGCTCGGCGACCGGGGCCGGCTCGTGGAACCCGCTGCACGACGGGGCGGGCGCGCCGTTCTCCGACGCCCTGCTGGTGATCGTCGGCGTGCTGGTGCTCGCGCTGCTGCTCTCCCGGCGCCTCCCTGCCCGGACCTGACGTCAGGCCAGCCGCGTACCGGCCCGCAGGACCGCCGTCGGCGCCCGCAGGACCTCGGGGTCGGCGCGGGGGTCGTCGGGGACGACGAGGAGGTCGGCCGGCGCGCCGTGGGTGAGCCCGGGGCGGCGCAGCCAGGCGCGGGCGTCGCCGCACGCCGCGGCCAGCGCCCGGGCGGGCCCGAGGCCGACGCGCGCCAGCGCCACGACCTCGTCGACGATGCGCCCGTGGACGATGCCGCCGCCGGCGTCGGTGCCGGCGAAGACGGGCACGCCGGCCTCGATCGCGGCGGAGATCGTCAGGGGGGCGCGGGCGTAGAGCTCCCGCATGTGGGTGCCGTAGCGCGGGAACTTCTCGCCCGCCGCGTCCGCGAACTCCGGGAAGTTCTCCACGTTGATCAGCGTCGGCACCAGGACCGTGCCGCGCTCGACCATCATCGCGATCGTCGTGTCGGTCAGGCCGGTGCCGTGCTCGATGCCGTCGATGCCCGCCCCGAGCAGGCCGGGCAGCGCGTCCTCGCCGAACACGTGCGCGGTGACCCGTGCGCCCTCGGCGTGCGCGGCGTCGATGGCGGCGCGCAGCACGTCGTCGGGCCACAGCGGCGCGAGGTCGCCCTCGCCGCGGTCGATCCAGTCGCCGATGAGCTTCACCCACGGGTTCGCGCGCGCCTGCTCCGCGACGGCGGCGGGCAGCTCGTCGGGCTCGAGGTCGATCGGCAGGTCCCGGATGTACCGCCGGGGCCGCGCGAGGTGGCGGCCGGCCCGGACGATCTCGGGCATCCGCGGGTCGTCGTCGAGCGGGCGGGTGTCGACGGGGCTGCCGCAGTCGCGCACCAGCAGCGCGCCGGCCGCCGCGTCGGTGTGCCCCTGCTCGCGGGCGGTCTCCAGGTCGACGGCACCGTCGGGCCCGATCCCGACGTGGCAGTGCGCGTCCACCAGGCCGGGCAGGATCCACTCCCCGTCGACGACGGTGTCGGCGTCCGGCAGGGGCTCGAGGCTGATCCGGCCCTCCGGGGTCACCCACAGCTCGCCGGCGTGCTCCCCCTCGGTCGTGCCGTCGAGCAGGACGCCGCGCAGGTGCAGGGCCGGACGGGGGGTCGGCGACATGCCGCGCAGGGTAGCCAGACCGTCCGCGGCCGTGCCTAGGCTCCGGGCGTGAGCGTGCCCCCGACCGTCGACGACGTGCACGCGCTGGCGCGGGCGATGCCGCACGTGACCGTGGTGGAGGGGCCGAAGGGCAACGCGGTGTACCAGGTGGGCGGGAAGTCGTTCGTCTTCTTCCGCACGCCGCGGCCCGACGCCCGCGACCCGGACACCGGCGAGAAGTACCCCGACGTGATCATGTTCTGGGTCGGGTCGGAGGAGGACAAGGACGCGCTGGTGCACGACCCGACCACGCCGTTCTTCACGACGCCGCACTTCGACGGTCACCTCTCGGTGCTCCTGCGCGCGGCCCACCTCGACCAGCTGTCCCGCGAGGAGCTGGCCGAGATCGTGCAGGACGCGTGGCTGTCACGAGCCTCGAACCGCCGCCGCGAGCGGTGGCTCGCCGAGCACTCCTGACTACTTGCGCTTCTTCTTGTTGCCCTTCTTCGGGCTGCGCGCGCCCCCGCCGGTGCCCCCGCCGCCCGCGGCCCCGGGGAAGGACAGGGCCGCCGGGTCGAAGCCGGCGGGGAGCTCGTTCATCCCGGCCAGGGCGGGCGGGAGCTGGTTGAGCCCCGGGGTCTGGTAGCTGCCGACCGAGCGCTCGCCGCGGTCGGTGCTGGTCTCCGCGGCGATGCCCGCGATCGCCGGCATCTGCTTCGGGCCCTTGCGCCCCTTGACGGCCTTCGCCGCCTGGCGCTTGCCCTTGCGCCCGCCGCCCATGCCCGGCAGGCCGAACTGGCCGGCCATGTTCTTCATCATCTTGCGGGCCTCGAAGAACCGCTCCACCAGCTGGTTGACGTCGGTGACGCCCACGCCGGAGCCGTTGGCGATGCGCAGGCGCCGTGAGCCGTTGATGATCTTCGGGTCGGCCCGCTCGGCGGGCGTCATGCCGCGGATGATCGCCTGGACGCGGTCGAGGTGCTTCTCGTCGAGCCCCGCGAGCTGGTCCTTCATCTGGTTCGCGCCGGGCAGCATGCCCAGCACGTTGGCGATCGGGCCCATCTTGCGCACGGCCATCATCTGCTCGAGGAAGTCCTCGAGCGTGAGCTCGCCGCTGCCCATCTTGGCCGCGGCGGCCTCGGCCTGGCCCTCCTCGAAGGCCTGCTCGGCCTGCTCGATGAGGGTGAGGACGTCGCCCATGCCGAGGATGCGCGAGGCCATCCGGTCGGGGTGGAAGACGTCGAACTCGTCGAGCTTCTCGCCGTTGGAGGCGAAGAGGATCGGCTGGCCGGTGACCTCGCGGACCGACAGTGCCGCACCACCGCGGGCGTCGCCGTCGAGCTTGGTGAGCACGACGCCGGAGAAGCCGACGCCGTCGCGGAACGCCTCGGCCGTGGTGACGGCGTCCTGGCCGACCATGGCGTCGAGGACGAACAGCGTCTCGTCGGGCTCGACCGCGTCGCGGATGTCCGCGGCCTGGCGCATCAGCTCCTCGTCGACGCCGAGGCGGCCGGCGGTGTCGACGACGAGCACGTCGTACTGGCGGCTGCGCGCGTCGGCGACCGCGCGGCGGGCGACGTCGACGGGGTCGCCGACGCCGTTGCCGGGCTCGGGCGCGAACACCTCGACCCCGGCGCGCTCGCCGACGATCTGGAGCTGGTTGACCGCGTTCGGGCGTTGCAGGTCGCAGGCCGCGAGCATCGGGGTGTGGCCCTGGCCGCGCAGCCAGTGCGCGAGCTTGCCCGCCAGCGTCGTCTTGCCGGAGCCCTGCAGGCCGGCGAGCATGATCACCGTCGGCGGGGTCTTGGCGAAGCGCAGCCGCCGCGTCTCGCCGCCGAGGATGCCGACGAGCTCCTCGTTGACGATCTTGACGACCTGCTGCGCCGGGTTCAGCGCCTCGGAGACCTCGGCGCCGCGCGCCCGCTCCTTGACCTGCTTGACGAAGGCCCGCACGACCGGCAGCGCGACGTCGGCCTCGAGCAGCGCGATGCGGATCTCGCGGCACGTGGTGTCGATGTCGGACTCGGACAGCCGGCCCTTGCCGCGCAGGTCGGACAGGACCGACGTGAGACGGTCGGACAGGGTGTCGAACACGGTGGTCACTCCCGGATGGCGCGTGCCGGGGCCCGATGTGCTCCGCCCGGCGTCCTCACCCCAACCCTAACCGGCGGGCCGCACGCCCCGACCGCTGCCGACCCGTGCCCGCATCGTGACTCGACACGGAGTGCCCGGCGAAGTGATAGTTGCTCACACATGAGAGCGACTATCAGGTAGGTGGACGATGGACGACGTCGTGGTCGTCGGGGCCGGTCCGACGGGGCTGGCGCTGGCCGCCGGGCTGCGCACGGTCGGGGTGCGCGTGCTGGACCGGGCGGCGGGCCCCGCGGTGACCTCGCGGGCCCTGGGCCTGCAACCGCGCGGCGTGGAGGTGCTCGACCGGCTCGGCGCCCTCGGCGACCTGCCGGACCGCTCCCTGCCGATCGAGGAGGTCGTGGTCGTCGCCGACGGCGCCCCGGTCGCCCGGCTCGACCTGCGCCGCCCCACGGCGCTCGTCCGGCGGCCCGGGCTGATCCTGTCCCAGGTCGAGGTCGAGGCGGCCCTGCGGCGCCGGCTCGAGGAGCTCGGCGGGACGATCACCTGGGGCTGGGAGCTCGCCGGGCTCGACCGGGACGATCGCGGGGTCACCCTCGTCAGCGCGACCGGCGAGCGGGTCCGCGCGGCCTGGGTGGTCGGCGCCGACGGGGCGCACAGCCGGGTGCGCGCGCTGGCCGGGATCGGGTTCCCCGGCGTCCCGGTGGCCGAGGGCTTCGTGCTCGCCGACGTGCACGCGGTGCTGCCCGCGCCCCGGACCGCCGTGACCACCTTCCTGCGCGGCGACGAGATGCTGGCGCTCTTCCCCCTGCCGGGCGACGGGCTCTGGCGCCTGCTCGCCACCCGTGCTCCGGGCGACCACGCCGGGCGGGAGCCGGGGCGGGACGAGGTGGTGGCGACCCTGCTCTCGGGACTCGAGCGCGTCGCCGGCCTGCCGCCGGACGCGGTGCGCGACGTCGCGTGGGCCTCGTCGTTCCGCATCCACCGCCGGCTCGCGTCGTCCTACCGCAGCGGGCGCGTCCTGCTGGCCGGCGACGCCGCGCACGTGCACAGCCCCTTCGGCGGGCAGGGCATGAACACGGGGCTGGGCGACGCGGAGAACCTCGCCTGGAAGCTCGCCGCGGTGGTGCACGGCCGCGCCCGGCCCGACCTGCTCGACACCTACGGCGCCGAGCGCCGCCCGGTGGCCGCCGAGGTCCTGCGGTCGACCGGTGGGATGACGCGGGTGATGGTCGGCGGGTCGGCGTCGGCGCGCCTGGTGCGCGACCGGGTCGTGGTCCCGGTCATGAACCGCCCCGCGGTCCAGCGCCGCATCAAGGACGCGTCGTCCCAGCTGCGCCTGTCCTACCGCCGCGGGCCGCTCGGGGCCGGGCGGTCCCTCCGCACGCCCCGGTCCGGTGACCGGGTGCCGGACCGTCCGTGCCGCCGGGCCGACGGCACCCCGACCCGCCTGTACGGCGAGCTCGGGGGGCGCTGGGTCCTGCTCGACGCGGACGCGGCGGCCCTGCGCACCGCACGGGCCCGGCTCGGCGCCGACGCCGTCGTCGCGCTCACCGGTGGGTCCGACACGCCGCCCACCCCCGGGCTCGTGCGTCCCGACGGGCACCTGGCGTGCCGCCCGGACGGGCTCGACGCGTGGCTGGCGCGCACCCTCGGCGTCCCGGCCGAGGCGCCGCACACCCCGATCGACGAGCGGGCGACACTCGCACGGTGAGCGGACTGCGGGAGCGCAAGAAGGCCGCCACACGGCACGCCATCCAGGAGCAGGCGCTGCGCCTGTTCCTCGAGCGGGGCTACGAGCGCACCCCCGTCGCCGAGATCGCGGAGGCTGCGGGGGTCTCGCCGATGACGTTCTTCCGCTACTTCCCCACCAAGGAGGACGTCGTCGAGCACGACGAGTACGACCCGGTGCTCGCCCGGCTCGTCGTCGCCCGGCCCCCCGACGAGCGACCCCTCGCCGCCGTGGGCGCCGCCGTGGGGACCGCCCTGGCCGCCCTCGGCGAGCGCGAGCTGGAGACGGTCCTGGTCCGCACGCGGCTCGTGCTGTCCACGCCGGCCCTGCGGGCGCGCCGCAGCGGGAACGAGTCCGCGACCCGCGAGCTCTTCGCCGGAGCGCTCGCGACCCGGGCGGGTGTCGAGCAGCCCGCGCTGACGCACCGGGTCGCGGCGGCCGCCGCGGTCGCGACGCTCACCACCGCCCTGGAGACCTGGGTGGACGAGGACGGGCGGCGCCACCTCGCGGTCGTGGTGCAGGAGGCGTTCGGGGCCCTGCTCGACGGCGTGTCGCCCGGGAGGACGCCGGGCTGATCGTCCCCTCAGGCGGTGGCCGTGTGCCCCTGCGCCGTCGCCGCGCCCAGCACCGCGTCCTCGACCGCGCGACGCTCGTCGGGCCCGAGGCCCGCGTGCTCCGCGGTCTCCAGGCAGAAGGCGTCGAGCACCGAGCTGCCCAGCGTCGAGACCCGCGCCCAGCGCACGTCGAGGCCCTGCCCCTCGAGCGCGGCGGCGACGCGGTGGAGCAGGCCGATCCGGTTGTTCGTGCGGAGCTCGAGGACGACCGCGCCGGTGGCCTCGTCGTCGAACCACACCACACGGCTGGGCGCGGGCGCCGGACCCGGCCGGTCGTAGTCGCGCTCCTTGGCCGCGAGCCGGGCGGGCAGGTCCAGCGAACCCCGCAGCACGCGCACGAGGTCCTCGCGCAGCAGCGACGCCTCGGGCAGGCGACCGAAGCGCGGCGACACCGAGAACGCGTCGACGGCGACCCCGTCGTGCTCCCCGAGGTCGGCGGTGTGGACCTGCAGCGAGTGCAGCGCGAGCACACCCGCCGCGCGCGAGAGCAGCCCGGGACGGTCGGGCGCGGCGACGGTCATCGTGATGGTGGTCAGCTCACCCTCGCCGGAGATCGAGACCTCGGGCCGGCCGCTGGCGGCCACCCGCTGCGCGAGCTCGAGGGCATCCTCCGAGAGCGGCGAGGGTCCGGGCACCGGGCCGCCGGACATGACGACGCGGCAGCGACGCACCAGGTCGCCCATGAGCGTCGCGCGCCAGGGCGTCCACACGCCGGGCCCGGTGCCCAGCGAGTCGGCCTCGGCCAGCGCGTGCAGCAGCTCGAGGAGCACCGGGTCGGCGCCGAGGGTCTCGACCACGCGCTCGACGGTCGCCGGGTCCTCCGGGTCGCGCCGCGACGCGGTGTGGGGCAGCAGCAGGTGGTGGCGCACCATCGCCGCGAGCGTCTCGACGTCGGCGGGCCAGAGCCCCAGCCGGCGCCCGATGTGGCGGGCCAGTTGCTCGCCGACCACGGAGTGGTCCTCGTCGCGGCCCTTGCCGATGTCGTGCACGAGCGCGCCGAGCAGCAGCAGGTCCGGGCGCGAGACCCGCGTCGTCAGCTCGGCGGCGCGGCGCGTCACCTCGACGAGGTGGCGGTCGACGGTCCACACGTGCTGGCGGTCGCGCGGGGGGAGGTCGCGCACCGCGCCCCACTCGGGGAACAGCCGCCCCCACAGGCCGGTGCGGTCGAGCGCCTCGACGACGTCGACCATCCCGTCGCCCGCCCCGAGCAGGGCGAGCAGCTCCGAGAGCGCCGCTCGCGGCCACGGCTCGCGCAGCTCCGGGGCCGCGTCGGCCAGGCGGTGCAGGGTGCTCGCGCCGATCGGCAGGCCCGTGCGCGCCGCGGTGGCCGCGAGGCGGAGCACGAGCGCCGGCTCGCGGGTCACGTGCGCGTCGCGGGCGAGCACGACCTCCCCCGCGTGCTCGACCACCCCGTCGTCCAGCGGCCGGCGCGCGGGCGTGCGGCGCAGCGCGGCCAGGCCCCGGCGCGGGAGCGCGTTGCGCGCCGAGCGCAGGGCGTTGTCGGTGGCGAAGACGACGGTGCGCGCGGCGCCCGAGAGCGCACGGGCGAGGTCGAAGCGGTCGGTCACGCCGAGGTCGGCGGCCGCCGCGGCGACCACCTCGTGGGCGTCCTCCGCCTGCAGGACGTCGCGCGCCCGGCCGGCCCGGCGGTGCAGCTCGACCCGCAGGTCGAGCATCAGCCGGCGCGCGTCCTGGACGTCGACGGTGGGGCGGTCCACCAGCTGCGCGGCGGCGAGCGCGTCGAGCAGCTGGATGTCGCGCAGGCCTCCGTGTCCGTTCTTCAGGTCGGGCTCGATGCGGTGGGCGACCTCGCCCGAGCGCGCCCACCGCGTCCGGGTGGCGTCGACGAGGTCGTCGAAGCGCCCGCGGATGCCGGCCCGCCACGCCTGGCGGGCGGTGGCGGCCAGGCGCTCGGTGAGCTCCGGGTCGCCCGCGAGGTGCCGGGCCTCGAGCAGGCCCAGGGCCACGCGCAGGTCGGTGGTGGCCACCTCGATGGCCTCGCCCACCGTGCGCACCGAGTGGTCGAGCCCGATCCCGGCGTTCCACAGCGGGTACCAGAGGGCGTCGGCGACCCGGCCGATCCGCTCGCTGTCGTCGCGGCGGCCGCGTCCGTCGTGGACGAGCACGAGGTCGAGGTCGGAGTACGGCGCCAGCTCCTGGCGGCCCAGCGCGCCGACCGCGATCAGCGCCGAGCCCTCCCCCACCCCGACCGCGGCCGCACGGGTCGAGAGCCAGAAGTCGTGCAGCTCCACCAGTGCCTCGCGCAGGGCCGCCGGCCCCAGCCGCCGGGCCCCGGGCGGCGGGTCGAGCAGGGCGGCGCGGGCGCGCACCAGGTCGACCGCGTCGCCGTTGGTGGTCCCCCGCTCGTCGTCCAGGCTCGACGGCACCCTGTCCCTCGACGGTCCGGTGCCCCTATCGGCGTGCTCCCTCGACCGCCGCGCGTCCGTGGCCATCCCTGTGTCCTCTCCGGCACGCCCACCGACGGCCCCGATCTGGCACGAACCGTGCCGCCTGCGACGACGGCGCCGGGCCCCACGGAGGGACCCGGCGCCGTCGTCGTCGTGGCGGTTACAGGGCGTCGGCCCCGCGCTCGCCGGTGCGCACGCGCACCACGGTCTCGACCGGGGTCACCCAGACCTTCCCGTCACCGATCTTGCCGGTGCGGGCGGTCTCGGCGATCGCGTCGACGACCTTCTC
>JAQSWW010000149.1 GCA_029266415.1 Actinomycetospora sp.
CTCGAAGCGCATGTTGACGAACTTGGAGACGTAGGTCTCCAGCGGGACGCCGTACTGCAGCGCGATCGAGATGGCCATCGAGAACGCGTCCATGACGCCGGCCAGGGTGGAGCCCTGCTTCGACATCTTGACGAAGATCTCGCCGAGACCGTCGTCGGGGTACGAGCCCGCGGTCATGTAGCCCTCGGCGCCGGCCACGGCGAACGACACCGTCTCGCTCGGGCGCTTCTTCGGCAGCCGCTTGCGCACCGGGCGGTGGTCGGTGGCGGCGACCTCCTTGCCGGTGGTGGCCTCCGCGGTGGTGCCGCTGGTCTTGCCCGTCGACAGCGGCTGGCCGACCTTGCAGTTGTCGCGGTAGATCGCGAGCGCCTTGAGCCCCATCTTCCAGGACTCGAAGTAGATCTCCTCGATGTCGGCCACCGTCGCCTGCTCGGGCATGTTGACCGTCTTGGAGATGGCGCCGGAGATGAACGGCTGCACCGCGGCCATCATCCGCACGTGGCCCATGGGCGCGATCGAGCGCTGGCCCATCGCGCAGTCGAACACCTCGTAGTGCTCGGGGCGCAGCCCCGGCGCGTCGACGACGTGGCCGTGCTCGGCGATGTACTCGACGATGGCCTCGGTGGTCTCCGCCGGGTAGCCGAGCGCCTGGAGCGCCCGCGGGACCGTCTGGTTGACGATCTGCATCGAGCCGCCGCCGACCAGCTTCTTGAACTTGACCAGCGAGAAGTCCGGCTCCAGCCGTCACGCCCGCCGATCTCGAGCCCGCGCTGCCACTCGCGCGTGGCGGCGTCGCGGATGCGGGCGTCGTCGCGGTGCAGCGTACGGATCGCGTCGTTGCCGGCCGCGTGCTTGCGCATCACCCGGCGGTGGGCGTCGGCGTTGCGGGCGTAGCCGTCGTACGGCGCGACGGCGCCGGCGAGCTCCGCGGAGCGGCGGTAGGCGGTGCCGGTCATCAGCGAGGTGATGGACGCGGCGAGCGCCCGGCCCCCCTCGGAGTCGTAGGCGTGCCCGGTGGCCATGAGCAGCGCGCCGAGGTTGGCGTAGCCGATGCCCAGCTGACGGAACGCGCGCGTGGTGTCGCCGATGGCCTCGGTGGGGAAGTCGGCGAAGCAGATCGAGATGTCCATCGCCGTGATGACCAGCTCGACCGAGCGCACGAAGTCGTCGATGCGGAACGCGCCGTCGTCGTCGAGGAACTTCATGAGGTTCAGCGACGCGAGGTTGCAGCTGGAGTTGTCCAGGTGCAGGTACTCCGAGCACGGGTTGGACGCGGTGATGCGCCCCGACTCGGGCGAGGTGTGCCAGTCGTTGATGGTGTCGTCGTACTGCAGGCCCGGGTCGGCGCACTCCCAGGCGGCCTCGGCCATCTCGCGGAACAGCGACTTGGCGTCGACGGTGTCGATGACCTCGCCCGTGGTGCGCGAGCGCAGCCCGAACTCGGCGCCCGACTGCACCGCGCGCATGAACTCGTCGGAGACCCGGACCGAGTTGTTGGCGTTCTGGTACTGCACCGACGTGATGTCGGACCCGCCGAGGTCCATGTCGAACCCGGCGTCGCGCAGCACGCGGATCTTGCGCTCCTCGTCGCGCTTGGTGGCGACGAAGGCGGCGACGTCGGGGTGGTCGACGTCGAGGACGACCATCTTGGCCGCCCGGCGGGTGGCGCCGCCGGACTTGATGGTGCCGGCGGAGGCGTCGGCGCCGCGCATGAACGACACCGGGCCCGAGGCCGTGCCGCCGGAGGACAGCAGCTCCTTCGACGAGCGGATGCGCGAGAGGTTGAGGCCGGCGCCGGAGCCGCCCTTGAAGATCAGCCCCTCCTCGCGGTACCAGTTGAGGATCGACTCCATCGTGTCGTCGACCGACAGGATGAAGCAGGCGCTGACCTGCTGCGGCGAGCTGGTGCCGACGTTGAACCAGACCGGCGAGTTGAAGCTGAAGTACTGGTGCAGCAGCATCCAGGTGAGCTCGTGGGAGAACACCTCGGCGTCGCCGGGCGTGGCGAAGTAGCCGTGGCGGGTGCCCGCCTCGGTGTAGGTGCCCACCACCCGGTCGATCAGCTGGCGCAGGCTCGACTCGCGGGCCTCGGTGCCGAGCGCGCCGCGGAAGTACTTGCTGGTGACGATGTTGACGGCGTTGAGCGACCACGACTGCGGGAACTCGACGCCACGCTGCTCGAAGTTGACCGAGCCGTCGCGCCAGTTCGTCATCACCACGTCACGGCGTTCCCACACGACCTCGTCGTAGGGGTGGACCCCCGCGGTGGTGTGGACACGCTCGATCGTCAGGCCTCGCCGCGGCGCGGCGGAGCCCGACTCCTCGGACGTGGTGCCGACGGTCTCCGTCATCGGTGTCATCCCTCTGTTCGTCGTTCCGTGACGGTGCGGCGACGCTTCCCCACGCTCCGACCCGCCACGATTGTTCCCCGACCGCTAGTCCCCGGCCCGTGCTCCGGTGGTGCTGCTCCCGTCCGTCCCCGCGTCCGTCCCCGCGTCCCCCGCCGTGTCTCCCGCAGTGTCACCCCGACCCCCGACAGCGCCGGCCCGCGTGGTCCGCAGGTCGGCGATCTCGGCCTCGAAGTCGGCCACCGACGAGAAGTTCCGGTAGACGCTCGCGAACCGCAGGTAGGCCACCTCGTCGAGCTCGCGCAGCGGACCGAGGATCGCCATGCCGACCTCCTGGCTGGGCACCTCGGCGGTGCCCCCGGACCGGACGCTCTCCTCGACCCGGTGGGCGAGCCGGTCCAGGGCGTCGGTGTCGACCGGGCGTCCCTGGCAGGCCCGCGCCACGCCGCGGACGACCTTGTCGCGGCTGAACGGCTCGGTGACCCCGCTGCGCTTGACCACCGCGAGCACCGGCTCCTCGACCGTGGTGAAGCGCTTCCCGCACGACGAGCAGGACCGGCGTCGCCGGATGGCCTGCCCCTCGTCGGCCTCCCGCGAGTCGACGACGCGGGAGTCGGCGCACCGGCAGAACGGACACCGCACGCGACCACCTCCCCCTCGCGGCGCCCCCGCCGGAGTTGTCCCCACCCCCCGGCCCGCGGCCCGCTCCCGGGCCGCCCGTTGGGGACGAACCTGGGGATCGCGGGCCCGGATCCGTGGATCGGAGGCCTCCGACGGTGGATCACCGCCGTCGTCCGGTGGAGGGACCTGTGGAGGAACCGCCCACCGTGTGCACAAGCTGTGGACTAACTACATCCATGTAACCACAAGATGTAGGGGTGGACGCTAGCGACGCGGCGACACGCGACGCAACTCCACAGCCGGGGGTCGCGGGGCGGGGCGCCGAGCGGACGCCGCGCCCGGGTCAACGGCCCCGCGCTGGGATCAGCGGGGCACGCGGTGCCCGAGTGGGTGGCGCGACGAGGCGGGCGACGGCGAGCGGCGCGGTGCGAGCGCGACGCCGGGCGGACGGACGGAGATCACTGATCCGGTGACGAGGACCGCGAGGTGCGGCGGATCGTCACCCGATCAGCGATCTCCGGCGACCGCCGACCCGCCGCCGACCGGTCCGGCCGCCCTCACCCGGCGACCGCGGGCGCCGGGACGACCAGGGGACGACCGGGGGCGACCTCGGAGCCGTCGGCGCCCTCGAGGCCGTTGAGCTCGCGGATGCGCACGACCATCGCGCCGGCGTCGGCGCCCGGGGCGACGCGGGCCGCGACGTCGGAGAGCGACTCGCCCGCCCCCACGACCGCGACGGTGGTGCCCGCCGGGACGGGCGCGCCGGCGGCACCGCCCGCGGGGGACGCCAGGGCGACGAGCACGCCGAGCAGCACCCCGAGCACGACGCCGAGCACCGCGGCGGCGACCACCCGGCGCCGGCGCGCCACGGCCGGGGGCACCGCGACCGGGCGGACGGCCACGCCACCCGCGCCGACCACACCACCCGCGCCGCCGCCGGCGACGCGCGGCCGGACGGCGGGCAGGGCCGCCGGCCCGCGGCGTCCGGCCGGGCGCACCGGCCCCCACATGTCGGCCGGCCGGGCCGGCCGGGTGCCGGCGGGCCGGGTGCGCACGCCCCGCCCCGCGGCCCCGCCCCCGCGCGGCTCCGGCACCGCGACACCCTCCACATCGCAGCAGCCCTGCGGACCGGTCGTCCCCACGCCCATGTCGGCCTCCTCGACTCGCACACGCGTTCGATCGAACGCGTGTGCGATGTCTAGCATCGACCCCCGACAACGTCGACGAATCGACCGGCGTGTCGTTCGAACACGTGTTTGATCCCGTCGGTCCGCGGCGCTAGCTTCGCCGCGAGACCCCCGCTCACGGGCGGGGACGTCCCGGCGCACGCCGGGCACCCCCAGGGCACGACGTCGGAAGGACACGGTCATGGCACGCACGCCCCAGGGCCCTCGAGGCCCCGCCGATCCCGGGGCTCCGTCCGACGTGGCCGAGGCGCCGGCGCCGGCGCCCGCGCGGGTGCACCCCTTCCCCGAGCCGGCCGACGCCGACGCGTCGCCGGGGCTGACCCCGCGGCAGCGCAAGGTGCTCGAGGTCATCCGCGACCACGTCGAGCGCCACGGCTACCCGCCGAGCGTCCGCGAGATCGGCGACGCGGTCGGCCTGACGTCGACGTCGTCGGTGGCGCACCAGATGCGCACGCTGGAGAAGAAGGGCTACCTGCGCCGCGACCCCAACCGGCCGCGCGCGCTCGACGTCCGCCTCCCCGAGGAGCTCGAGGGCATCGGCGACGGGCCCGACCACACCGAGGAGATCCGCGCCGACCGCCCGGTGCCCACCTTCGTCCCCGTCGTCGGCCGCATCGCCGCCGGTGGCCCGATCCTCGCCGAGCAGGCCGTGGAGGACGTCTTCCCGCTGCCCCGGGAGCTGGTCGGCGAGGGCTCGCTGTTCCTGCTGAAGGTCGCCGGCGACTCGATGGTCGACGCCGCCATCACCGACGGCGACTGGGTGGTCGTCCGCCAGCAGCCGGTGGCCGACAACGGTGAGATCGTCGCGGCGATGATCGACGGCGAGGCGACGGTCAAGACGTTCAAGCGCAAGGACGGCCGGGTGTGGCTGCTCCCCCACAACCCGGACTACGAACCGATCCCCGGCGAGGACGCCACCGTGCTCGGCAAGGTCGTGGCCGTGCTGCGCCGTCTCTGACCGGGCCGCGCCACCACCGCCCGCACGCCGGCGACCGCCACGACGGCGGCCACGACGGCGGCCACGGCGAGCACCGCGAGCAGCACCGCGAGCACGAACGCCCCGCCGGGTCCGCCGCGCGACGCCAGCAGCCCGGCGCCGATCACGAGCGGCGTCAGCAGCACCCCCAGCGCGCGGTGCAGGGCGGCAGGAACGGCGGAGACCGACGCCTCGACGCGAGTGCTGACCCGCCGGCCGCTACCAGCGCCGAGCCCTTTCACCTCCCGGCCCGGCGTCCCCCATTAGTCGACGGACGGTTCCGCGGCGGCCCGGTGCAGGTGCTCGGCGAGGTCGTCGACCCCGGGCCCCGGCCGCACCCCGCGGCGCAGCGGGCGGGCACGACGATGGCTCTGGCCGTCCTGCCCGTCTGCCCCGTGCTCGCGGCGCTGCTGGCCCACGCGCTGTTGGAACCGCGGTCGGCCCGGGCGGTGGCGCGAAGGGGGAGTTCGCGCGCATAGAAGCAGCGAACCGCCCGTTCGCTGCGACCAGTCAGGCGCGACGCCGGCGCCGCACCAGGGCCACGAGCCCGGCGACGAGGGCCACGCCCGCGAGCACGGCGCCGAGGGTGAGCAGCGGGCCCGGGAGACCGGAGTCGGCGCGCCCGGCGGGCGCCGGCGCCGCGACCGGGCTCGCCGGCGCCCCGCCCACCAGGACCTCGGCGCCCGGCACCACGCGCACGGTGGCCGGCTCGCGGCCCGCCGGGGTCTCGCCGGCCGAGAGCAGGCCCCCGTCCGGCGTGAACGCCACCGCCTCGCCCTGGACCTCGCCGGGCAGCGGCACGCGCACCGGTGGGCCCGCCAGGGCGGCGACGACGTCCTCGACGCGCGCCGTGCCGCCGGGCGCGGCGTAGAGCCAGGCGTCGGTGTAGGTCCGCAGCGCGACGACCCGCCCGTCGGCGGAGATCGCGCCCCCGGTGAAGCTGCCCGCCCCGACGCTGGTCAGCGCCTCGCCGGGAACCACGACCTCGCCCGCCCGGCGCAGCGGCCGCGGCTCCAGCGCCGTCTCCTCCCCCGCGGGCTCCTCGGCCACGTAGACGCCGCTGCGCCCGCCGAGGTCCTTGGTGACGATCACCGGGCGATCGTCGGCGGGCACCAGCAGCGACTCGGCGTCGTGCGGGCCGTCGGGGTACGCGAGGCGGGTGATCACCTGCCCCCCGTCCGGGGCGAGGCGCAGCACCGCCACCGACGAGCGCCGGCGGGCGTTGTCGCCGGTGTCGGCGAGCCACAGGGTGCCGTCGGTGCTGCGGGCGAGGTCCTCGACGTCGCGCCCGTCGATCGGCACCGCGCGCAGGCCGACCGCGGTGCACTCCGCGTCGAGGCGGAAGACCGTGCTCGGGTTGCCGCTGTCGTTGACCACCTGCAGGCCCTCGGGCCCGTCGACGAGCCCCGAGACCTCGGCGAGCCGCGGGTCGTCGAGCGCGCACCGCACCTGCGGATCGGCGGCCGCGGGCACCCCCACGAGCACCAGGAGGCCGGCCACCAGACCGACCAGGGAGCGCCGGCTCAGGACACGTGCGCGGGGTCGACCGCCGAGGCCCGCAACGAGGCCGCGAGCTCCTCGGAGACCCGCGCGTGCAGCACGGTGCCGTCCCCGGTGTGGCGCTCGCCGAGCACCGCGCCCTCGCCGTGCGCCCGGGCCACGAGCGCGCCCTCGGTGTAGGGCAGCACGACCTCGAGCTCGACGTCGGGGTGCGGGAGCTCCTCGGCCAGCCGCGCCCGCAGCCGGTCGAGCCCCTCGCCGGTGCGCGCGGACACGAAGACCGCGCCGGGCAGGGCGGCGCGCAGCTGCGCGATCGCCATCGGCTCGGCGGCGTCGACCTTGTTCACCACGAGCAGCTCCGACGGCGCCGGCGACTCGAGCCCGGCGAGCACCTCGCGCACGGCCGCGATCTGGTCCTGCGCCGACGGGTCGGAGCCGTCGACGACGTGCAGGAGCAGGTCGGCGTCGGCCACCTCCTCCAGCGTGGAGCGGAAGGCGTCGACGAGCTGGTGCGGCAGGTGGCGCACGAAGCCGACGGTGTCGGTGAGCGTGACCTCGCGCCCGTCGCCGGTCTCCCAGCGCCGGGTGGTGGGGTCGAGGGTCGCGAACAGCGCGTCCTCGACCAGCACCCCGGCGTCGGTGATCGCGTTGAGCAGGCTCGACTTGCCGGCGTTGGTGTAGCCCGCGATCGCCACCGACGGCACCGACCGCGCCTGCCGGCGACCCCGCTTGGTCTCGCGGACCGTCGACATCGCCTCGATCTCGCGGCGGAGCTTGGCGATGCGCCGGTGGATGCGGCGGCGGTCGGTCTCGAGCTTGGTCTCGCCGGGACCCCGGGTCCCGACGCCGCCGCCCCCGGAACCGCCCGCGCCGCCACCCTGCCGGGACAGCGACTCGCCCCAGCCGCGCAGGCGGGGCAGGAAGTAGCGCAGCTGGGCCAGCTCGACCTGCGCCTTGCCCTCCTTGGACCTCGCGTGCTGGGCGAAGATGTCGAGGATCAGCGCGGTGCGGTCGATGACCTTGACCTTGAGCTTCTCCTCGAGCTGGCGGAGCTGGCCCGGTGAGAGCTCGCCGTCGGCGATGACGGTGTCGGCGCCGGTGGCCTGCACCGTCTCGCGCAGCTCGGCCACCTTCCCCGAGCCGACGAACGTGGCGGGATCGGGGTTCTGGCGACGCTGGACGAGCCCGTCGAGCACCTCGGAGCCCGCGGTCTCCGCGAGCCGGGCGAGCTCGACGAGCGACGCGTCGGCCTCCCGCGCGGTGCCCTGGGTCCACACGCCGATGAGCACCACGCGCTCGAGGCGCAGCTGGCGGTACTCGACCTCGGTGACGTCGGTGAGCTCGGTGGACGCGCCGGAGAGGCCCGGGACGCGCCGCAGCGACGAACGCTCCTCGAGGTCGAGGGCGCCGCCGGTGGGTTCGTCACGGACGGGCTCGGCGTCGAGCGGGAAGCCGTCGGCGTCGAGGCGGATGTCGCTGCTGCGGTCACGACGGCCGGCCGGGGCGAACGGGGTCGGCGGGGCGGGCGTCGTGGAACGGGGGTCCTGCGCTGCGGGTCCTGTCATGTTGCTCTCCATGGTCCCACGAGCAGCAACGGGGAAACCACCTCGCGGCGCCGGGATCAGGGCGCGACGGGCACGGGCGCGCCCCACGTGCCGCGGGCGACCAGCTCGGCGGGACCGGTGAGCGTGGTGGTGGCCCCGTCGACGCCGACGACGAGCGTGCCGCCCGGCGTGTGCACGGTGACCGCGCCCGTCCCCCGGCCCGCGGCCTCCAGGGCGGCGACGGCGCCGGCGACGGTCCCGGTCCCGCAGGAGCGGGTCTCCCCCGACCCGCGCTCGTGCACCCGCAGGGTCACCGCGCCGTCGTGCAGCGGCGTGAGCACCTCGACGTTGACCCCGTGCGGGAAGAGCGAGGTGTCGTAGGCGGGTGGGCGCGCGAGGTCGAAGGCGTCGAGGGGCCGGGTGGTGACGCACGCGAGGTGCGGGTTGCCGACGTCCACCGCCACGCCCGCGATCTCGACGCCGCCGACCCACGCCACGGAGGCGGGGCCGAGCTCGGCGGGGCCCATGTCGACGGTGACGGGCCCGGTGTGGTCGACGGTCACCCAGCGGGTGCCGGCGCGGGTGGCGACGGGGTGGGTGCCGGGGGCCACGAGGCCCGCGGTGACGAGGTGCCGGGCGAACACCCGGATGCCGTTGCCGCACATCTCCGCCAGCGAGCCGTCGCCGTTGCGGTAGTCCATGAACCACGTCGACGCGGAGCCGTCGATCCCCGCAGTGAGGGCGACGGGCGTGTCGGTGCGCACCACGCGCAGCACCCCGTCGGCGCCGATGCCGCGCCGCCGATGGCACAGCGCGCGCACCAGCGCCCCGCCGTCGGCGTCGAGATCGATCTCGCCGTCGGGGTCGGGCAGGACGACGAAGTCGTTCTCGGTGCCGTGGCCCTTGACGAACTCCACGCTCCCAGCCTATCGCCGCACGGAACGCTGCATGATCTGCAGAACAGCACGCTCCCGCACGTGCTGGCCGTGCAGAACCAGGTCGCGATGAGCGAGAGGGCGCGGCCGACGGGCGAGGGGGCCTGTCGCTCGGGTGGGTCGGCGCCTCCGGCGGGGCGGCGTGATCAGGGGCACGTCGTCCTCCGTCGGCGGCGGGGCGGGGTGGACGAGGCACCCGTGATCTCCGGCGTGGAGTCGACGTCCTTCGCGGGCGACCTCGCGAAGATCAGCAGGGCGAGAGGCACCTCCGCGCGCCGTCGGAGGTGCCTTTCGGCCTGCTGATCACCGAGCCCGCCGCGCCCGCCGCGCCCGCCGCGCCTACCGCGCCCATCGCGCCCGCACGCCTGGCGAAGGGCCCCGCGCCCGCTAGTCCGAGCGAGGGGCCCCTTCGCTCGGGTCGGCGAGGCCCAGCACCGTCGCCACGAGGTCGGGCCTGGCCGCGTCGAGCCAGTGCACGCGCGCGTCGCGGCGGAACCACGACCGCTGGCGGCGCACCAGCCGCCGCGTCGCGACCACGGTGCGCCGCCGGGCCTCGTCGAGGTCGATCGCGCCGTCGAGGTGGTCGAGCACCTCGCGGTAGCCCACGGCCCGCGACGCGGTCGCCCCGTCGCGCAGGCCGCGCGCCGCGAGCGTGGCGACCTCGTCGACCAGGCCCGCCGCGAGCATCGCGTCGACCCGGGCGGCGATGCGGTCGTCGAGCACCGCGGTGTCGCGGTCCAGGCCGACGAGCAGGGCGTCGTGGCGGGGCGCGCCGGGACGGGGCAGGCTCGCCGCGAACGGCTGCCCGGTCAGCTCCACGACCTCGAGCGCCCGGACGATCCGCCGCCCGTTGCTCGCGAGGATGTCGCGGGCGGCGTCCGGGTCGCGGGCTGCGAGGCGGGCGTGCAGCGCCGCGGGCCCGACGGTCGCGAGCTCGGCGTCGAGCCGGGCGCGCAGGGCGGGGTCGGTGCCCGGGAACCGCAGGTCGTCGAGCACCGCCTGCACGTAGAGCCCGGAGCCACCGACCACGAGCGGCACCCGGCCCCGCGCCCGGGTCGCGTCGACCGCGGCGCGGGCGTCGCGCTGGTAGGCGGCCACCGTCGCGGTCTCGGTGACGTCCAGGACGTCGAGCAGGTGGTGGGGCACGCCGCGGCGCGCGTCGGGCGGCAGCTTCGCGGTGCCGATGTCCATCCCGCGGTAGAGCTGCATGGCGTCGGCGTTGACGACCTCCGCAGCGACCTCGCCGCCCACCCCCCGCGCCGCCAGCGCCTCGGCGAGGTCGAGAGCCAGGTCGGACTTGCCGGTCGCGGTGGGGCCGACGAGCGCGATCGGGCGCATGCTCAGGCCTCCCAGACCGCCACGTGGTACGCCACCCCGAAGGGCGCCGACGAGTGCTCCAGGCGTGCCGACGCCGGCCGGGGCACCGCGCCCGCGAGCACCTGCCACGGGACGCGGCCGCCTGCCAGCAGCGCGTCCGCCAGCGCCGGATCGAGGCCCGCCAGCAGGTCCGCGTCCCCGGCGGCGAGCGCCTCGGCGACCGCCCGGTCCCAGCCCGCGGCGCGCTCGTCGAACGCGCCCGGGGCCCTCGGGGTGTGGGTGGCCGCGCCGTCGCCGAGGACGAGCAGCACCGCGTCGTCGCCGGCCGCCAGTTCCTCCCCCACCCGCAGCGCCTTCTCGGGCGGGGTGTCGGCGGGCAGGACGTGCGCCTCGATCCGCACCCGCTCCCCGGCCGCCCCGGCCCCGGCCTCGGCCCGCAGCCACCCGGCGATGAGCACGGGCAGGGGGAGATCGCGATCGGGTACCGCGGACGGGTCGACGTCCGGGCCCAGCGCGACCCGCACGTCGGCGCCGAAGCCCGCGAACGTGCCGCAGGTGTCCGGCGGGTGCAGCGACCCGACCGGCCCGGCGCCCACCGCGATCCACCGGTCGCCCGCCGCCGCGAGCGCTCCCGCGACGTCGCGGCACGCGGCACGCAGGTCGGTGGTCTCCGCGGCCGCCGCGCCCGCGAGCTCGGGCACCAGCAGGGGCGGGTGGGGCACCACCGCCGCCGTCACGATCACTGGACCGAGGCTAACCGGAGGTGCGGGTGCCTGCCGTCGGGCGCGGGAAGGGAGTTCCTGTGCGGTCGTCCCACCTGCTTGAATGCCCGCTACCGGACGAGCGGGAGGTGTCGGGGCCGATGACCGACGAGCAGGCTCCGGCCGGGGTGGGCGAGGTCGACCGGGCGGTGCCCGGCGGGGCGGTACCCCCGGCCGAGCAGGTCGCGCCGGAGCCGGCGCCGGAGCCGGTGCCCGCTGTACCGACCCCCGAGCCCACCCCCGAGCCCACCCCCGAGCCCACCC
>JAQSWW010000284.1 GCA_029266415.1 Actinomycetospora sp.
CGGCGTCGCGTACAGCAGCAGCATGATCGTGCCGTGCATGGTGAACAGCTGGTTGTACTGGTCCACCGACAGGATCTGCAGGCCCGGCTGGGCGAGCTCACTGCGGATGAGCAGCGCCATCAGCCCGCCGATCAGGAAGAACGCGAACGACGTGACCATGTAGAGGATCGCGATGTCCTTGGGGTCGGTCGTCCGCAGGTACTTCGCGACCCCGGACCCGCGTCGCGGTCTCCGCGGCGGGTACGGCGTGGTGATGATCGGCGTGGGCGCCTGGCGAGAGGTGGTCGACATGGCCGACGTCCTCGGTTCCGTGATCGGCAGAAGTGACCTGGCTCACACGGTAGGAGCGCCCCTGCGTCGCGGCAAGAGACGTCTCACGACCCCGGGGAGGCCTGCCACAGGTCGCCCGTCAGCGTCTCGTCGTCGAGACGGTGGGCGGCCGGGGTGTCGTGGAGCACGAGCAGGCCCTCGGCCAGGACGGCGAGGCCCTCGGGGCGGTCGCAGCCGGCGCCGACGGTCAGCTCGGCGACCACCTCGACCTCGTCGTGGGTGATCGCCGGCGGCAGCGACCCGGCGGCCGCCCCGGGCAGGCGCAGTATCCTGGCCGGGCCGTCGAGCACCATCGTCGGGCCGGCGAGCACGAGCAGGTCGTCGCCGTCCCGGGCGAGGTCACGCACGCCCAGGCCGTCGAGGTCGACGAAGTGCTTGCCCACCGCGTCGAGCGCGAGCTCGGGGCCCTCGACGTGGACGGCGAGCCCGAGCAGCACCGCCCAGCCGCGCAGCACCGGGCCCCGCAGGCCCAGGACGACGCGGTCGCGCAGCACCGCGAGGCCCTCGACGTCGAACCCGTTGTCCTTGCCCGGGATGGCGAGGAACGGGGCGAGGTGCTCGTCGGCGGCCAGCGCCCCGAACAGTCCCCGGCGCCCGGACGGCAGCCGGGCGCCCGCACCCGGGACCGGGCGCGGCCCGTCCGGTCCCTCGCGCAGCGGCAGGCGGGCGAGCAGGCGGCGTGACTTCTCCGCCGACGTCCGCGCGAGCCGCGGCCCGACCTGGTCCACCGGGGTCCCGGGCCTGACCCGCTTGCGCTTGGCGCTGTGCGAGCCGACCACCCACAGGGCGCCGTCGACCACGTCGAGACCCTCGGCGTCGACCTCGTCGTCCGGCCTGCCGGGCAGGTCGACCGCGGCGGCCAGCGGCAGCTCCTCGGGGCTCCCCCACCCCGCGCCGTCGCGGCGCAGCGCCAGCAGCGACGCGCCCTCGTCGGGGGCGAGGAACAGCACGTCGCCCGCCGCGGCGACCCCGGAGACGTCGAGGCCGCTGGTCGCGGCGTGCGGCCCGAGGTGCAGCGGGACCGGGATCGGGCTCATCGCTTGCGGAACGTGAAGACCGCGGTGCGCCCGTCCGAGGACTCGAGCCGCACCGTCGACCCGTCCTCGACGAACGTGCCGCCCTGCGGGATGCGCGTGACGACGCCGTCGTCCTCGATGTCGGCGGCACCGGGCACCAGCCCGTTGACGGTGAAGTCCACGCCGTCGTTGTCCCGGGGGGCGCGCCGCGTGCTGGTGCGCCCGCTGCGCGTCGGCTGGCCGGCGTCGGGCTGGCTGACCTCGACCGGGAACCCGGTGACGGTGGCCCGGCAGTCGCTGCCGGTGCAGCTCACCGAGCTGCCGTTGCCGCCGCAGCCGGCGAGCAGCCCGCCCGCGACGACGGCGATGGCGAGCGCCCCGAGCGTGGCGGGACGTCGTGCGGTCATGGATCCACCTCGGGTGACGCTGTGTCGTTGTCGCCGCCGAGTATGGCGCATTCAGCGCAGCGACACGGCAGTCACCCGAGTAGGAGTCACTCAGGGTGAGATCGGTCCGTCCAGGGCCGCGGCGACGACGTCGGCGAGGTCGGCGGGCGCCCAGCCGTGCTCGGCGCCGGGCACCTCGCCGCGCGACGCGTCGGGCAGCGCGGCCACGAGGGCGTCGGCGGCCTCGACGAAGAACGGCCACGCCGTGGCGCCGGTGAGCACGGTGGTCGGCACGGTCACCGACCGGGCGAGGCTCCCGTCCGCCAGCGCGTCCGCGGCCCACGCGAGCGCCTCGGCGTCGGCCGCCGTCGTGGGGGCGAGCCGCAGGAAGCGCTCGCGGTCGGGCCCGCCGAGCATCCCTTCGAGCCACTCCGGGGGCATGCCCTCGGTGGCGAACCGCAGCACGGCCTCGGGGTCCCCGGCGGCCGCGCGCTCGACGATCCCCGCGTGCCACGCCCACGCCTCGGTCCCGCCGGCGGTGCCGAGCGGGACCTCCCACAGCACCAGGCGGTCCACGCCGGGCAGCTCCGCGGCCGCGGCCAGGGCGATCGCCCCGCCCGACGAGCTGCCGTAGAGCGCGGCGCGCCCGCCGAGCTCGTCGACCAGCGCGCGGATCGCCGCGACCTCGCCGGCGAGGGTCGCGTCACCGTCGCCGGAGTCACCGCGCCCCGGGCGGTCGGGGTGGACGACGTCGAGGCCCCGGGCGGCGAGCTCGCTGGTCAGCGTCCGCGTCCCGGCGTCGGTGCCCCGCATCTGGCCGAGCCCGCCGACGAGGACCAGCGGGCGCCCGCCCGCCCCCTCGCGGTCGTAGGCGATCCGGACGCCGTCGTCCGTGACCACGTGCACGGTCAGCCCGCCAGGGCCCGCAGGCGGCGCACGACCTCGTCGGCGCCGAGGGCCCGGGTGACCTCGTAGAGGTCGGGGCTGCGCTGGGCGCCGGTGATCGCCACGCGGGCGACGTTGGCGGCGTCCTTGAGCATGCCCGGGTAGGCGTCGGGGTCCTTCTTGTACGTCTTCGGGTTGGGCGCGAAGCCGTGGCGCGCGGCGAGGTCGCGGATCTGCTGGAACCAGGTGGGCTGGTCGCCCTCGTGGACGTAGCCGTCGGCGAGGTCGGCCGCCAGCGTCCGCACGAGCGCCGCGTCGAGCCCGCCGAAGCGCTCGTCCGCCGGGTCGGTGACGTCGGTGAACAGCTCCGGGAAGAAGAACCCGTAGGCGTCGCGGAAGTCCGACCACTTCGCCAGGTCCTTGCGCG
>JAQSWW010000150.1 GCA_029266415.1 Actinomycetospora sp.
AGCGCGGTCGCGGGCACGAGCAGGCCGTAGTACCCGGCGCGGAACACCTCGTAGGCCAGCGGGAGCACCGCGGCCACGGCGCCGAGTCCGGCCATCCGGACCCAGGCGCGGGCGCTGCGCGGCTGCTCGAGCAGCACGAGGACGACGAGCGCGATCACCCCGACCAGCGCCAGGTCCGGGCGCACCAGCGGACCGAGGCCGGCGACGAAGGCCGTGGGCCAGGCGCGCCCGGGGCGGCGGCGGGCGGGCGCGAAGTGCTGCGGTGCGCGCTGGGAGCGCACGACCAGCAGCCACCACAGGCCCGCCAGCCAGCAGAACGACAGGGACGTCTCCAGGCCGGACGTGCCGAAGTCCCAGAACGGCGGCAGGGCCAGCAGCACCAGCGCCCCCGCCGGGACGACCACGCGCCCCAGGGCGGCGAAGCGGCGCGACGCGTCGAGGGCCAGCGCCAGCGCGGTCACCGAGAGCACGACCCCGGCGCCGACCGAGAGCAGCTCGGGACGCACCCCGGGCACGAGCGCCAGCAGCGCGAGCACGGCCGTCCACAGCGTCGAGGTGTTGGCCTCGACCCGCTCGCCGACGTTGAACACCGGCCCGTTCCCGGCGAGGAGCTGGCGGACCGTGCGCAGGAAGATCAGCCCGTCGTCGCTGATCCACGCCCGGTGCACCACGAGGACGCCGTAGGCGAGCACGGTGGCCGCCAGCAGGACCGTCGTGACCACGACCGAGCGGCGGCGCAGCAGGTCGGGCAGCGGTCCGGTCAGGGGCGCGCGGGTGAGCGTCACCGCGCGGGTGCCGACGCTCGTCACCGGCCTCCCCGCCCCGCTCGCCTCACCCGCCGGTCCCCACCGCGGTGCCCCGCCCTGCCCCGCTCGCGCGCAGGCGGTCGCACCACCGCTGGGCCCCGGCGTCGGTGAGCACCGCCACCTGGTCCACGACGACCCGCAGCCGCGCGGCGTCGTCGGGCGCAGCCTCCCACGCCGGGGCGAACGCGGGATCGAGGGCACGCGGGGCGTCCGCGTACAGGCGCTCGACCAGCTCGGTGACCAGGTCGCGCTGCCGGGCCTGCACCGCCAGCCGCGCCGGGTCGCGCATGACCCAGCGCAGCGCGGCCGCCTTGAGCACGGCCACCTCGGCCCCGATCGGCGCCGGGACCACGAGGTCGGCGCCGTGCCCGGACGGGATCGGGTCGCCGAGCCGCTCGCGCGTCGCGTCGACCGCGGTGGAGACGAAGCGCCCGACGAGCTCGCTGGTCAGGCGCTTGAGCGCGGCCGTGGCGGCCAGCGAGCCGTCGTGGGGGCCGTGGGACGCGGCGGCCCGGACGGCCGGCAGCGCGGCGAGCGCCTCGGCGGCGGCCTCGAGGTCGGCGGCGGGGGCTGCGGAGAACGACTCGGCGGCCAGCGCGGCGAGCTCGGCCCGCTCGGCGGGGCGGGCGAGCCAGCCGAGGACGATGCGGCCGGCGAGGATGCCGTCCTCGAGGTCGTGGACCGAGTACGCGACGTCGTCGGCCCAGTCCATGATCTGCGCCTCGACACAGCGCCGTTCCGGGGGCGCGCCGTCGCGGATCCACGCGAAGACGCCCACGTCGTCGCCGTAGACCCCGAACTTGCGGCTGCCGGAGCGCCGCGTCCAGGGGTACTTCACGCAGGCGTCGAGGACGGCGCGGGTGAGGTTGAGCCCGCGGCAGTCGCCGGATCCATCCTGGCTGTCGTCGAGCACCTTGGGCTCGAGCCGCGTGAGGATCCGCAGCGTCTGGGCGTTGCCCTCGAAGCCCCCGCAGTCGACCGCCAGCGCGTGCAGGGCGCGCTCGCCGTTGTGGCCGAACGGCGGGTGGCCGATGTCGTGGGCCAGCCCCGCGGTGTCGACGACGTCGGGGTCGGCCCCCAGGTCCTCGGCCATGCCCCGCCCGATCTGGGCCACCTCGAGCGAGTGGGTCAGCCGGGTGCGCGGGACGCCGGTGACCTCGGCGTCCTCGTCGGGTCCCACCACCTGGGTCTTCCCGGCCAGGCGCCGCAGCGCCGCCGAGTGCAGCACCCGGCCGCGGTCGCGGGCGAACGGCGAGCGCCGGTCGGGCCCGGCCTTGGGGGCCTCGTCGAAGAGGCGGGCGGCACGGTGGGCGGCGGTGCTCATCCGAGACCGGGGTCGGAGAAGTCCGACGAACCGTGGGTGAGGTGGTAGTAGATCAGTGCGCCGGTCTCGCGGACGATGTAGCGCAACTGGGTCTCGCGGGTCTGCACCACGGGGCCGCGCTTGGTGGGCGACGTGGTGGCGTCGAGGCCCACGTCGGCGGCCATGGTGCGCGAGCGCAGCGAGTGCCACGGGTCGCTGACCAGCACCGCCGAGCGCCAGCCCCGCTGCTCGGCCACCGCGGCGACGGCCTCGAAGCTCTCGAAGGTGTCCCGGCCCTCGTCCACCGGCAGCAGCGCCTGCCCCGGCACCCCGTTCTCGACCAGCCACTGCTCGCCGGCCTGCGCCTCGGTGAACGCGTCCCCGGCCGCGGCGCCGCCGACCGTGACGATGCGCGGCGCCACGCCCTCCTCGTAGAGCTCGAGGGCGTGCTGCAGCCGCGCGCGGAACACCGGCGAGGGCCGGCCGTCGTACTGCGCGGCGCCCAGCACGACGATCATGTCGACCGGCTGGCGCTCGTCGGTCCGCCCGAGCTGCCACACCCGCACCGCGGTGCCCCCGACCAGGAGCAGGGCGACGACCAGCGCCCCGAGCACGATCCGGGGCGCCCAGGCGAGCGCGCCGCGGGCGGGCGTCGACGGGGCGTCGAGGGAGCGGGGGTCGGGGCTCACGCGCCGATCTGCCCCGTCGCGCGGCGCAGCGCCGAGGGGTCGCGCCCGCTGCGGACGGCGAGGACCTCGGCGACGACCGACACCGCGGTCTCCGCCGGGGTGCGCGCGCCGAGGTCGAGCCCCACGGGGCCGTGGATGCGCGCGAGCTCCTCCTCGGTGACGCCGGCGGCGAGCAGGCGCTCGCGGCGCGCGGCCTGGGTGCGCCGCGAACCCAACGCCCCGAGGAAGCCGCGGCCCCGCATCCCGGTCCGCAGCACGGCGTCGAACGCCGGGTCGTGGTCGACCAGCACCAGCACGTCGGCGTCGGTGAACGCGGCGACCGCCGCATCGGCCTCGGCCACGGTGTCGGCGCGCCGGTACGTCCAGCCCAGTACCTGCGCCTGGGCGGCCAGGGCGTCGGCGACGGCGCCCGGGCCGACGACGACCACGGTGGGCACCGGGACCCAGAGGTCGACCAGCACGTCGGCCCCGGCCTCGAGCGTCACGCGCTCGGTGGCCGTGGCCCCGCGCCGCAGCAGCCCCCGGGCGTGGGCCACAGCGGCCCCGTCGACCGCCGCGAAGCCCAGCGAGCCCTCGACGACGTCCAGCTCGCCGCCGGTGGCGGCCAGCGCGGCGCTGCCGTCCACCCGCGACACCAGCGCCGCCGGCACCCCGCGCGCGAAGGCGTCGGCCAGCGCCCGCGCCGGAGCGGGCGCGAGGGGGTGGCCCAGCAGCGTCGCGCCGCCCGCGCAGGCGAGCCCGGCGGCGACCGCGTCGTCCTCGGCCACGTGCGCCTCGAGCGTGCGCGGCGCCGAGCGGGCGTCGCGGGCCAGCGCGGTCGCGTCGGCGTCCAGCGCGCCGCGCAGCAGCACCCCGCCCAGCGCGCCGTCGGCGCCGGCCACGAGCAACTGGCCGGGCTCGACGGTGCCGAACCCGTGCCGGTCGAGCACGCGCACCACGGCCCGGTCCTCGTCGCCGCGGGCGAGGACGTCGGCCACCGCGGTCAGGTCACTCACGGGCCCCAGGGTAGGCGAGCCGGCCTCAGCAGCCGACGAGCCGCCCGGCGAGGTAGGACTCGAGCTGGTCGAGGCCCACGCGCTCCTGGGTCATCGCGTCGCGGTGGCGGACGGTGACGGCCTGGTCGTTGAGGGTGTCGAAGTCGACCGTCACGCAGAACGGGGTGCCGATCTCGTCCTGGCGGCGGTAGCGGCGGCCGATGGCGCCCGCGTCGTCGAACTCGACGTTCCAGTGCCGGCGCAGGCGCGCCGCGACGTCGCGGGCCACCGGCGAGAGGTCCGCGTTGCGGCTCAGCGGCAGCACCGCGGCCTTGACCGGCGCGAGGCGCGGGTCGAGGCGCAGCACCGTGCGCTTGTCGACGCCGCCCTTGGCGTTGGGCGCCTCGTCCTCGGTGTAGGCCTCGAGCAGGAACGTCATCATCGAGCGGCCCACGCCGGCGGCGGGCTCGATCACGTACGGGCGGTAGCGCGAGTCGGTGGCCTGGTCGTAATAGCTCAGGTCGACGCCGCTGCTGTTCGAGTGCGTGGTGAGGTCGAAGTCGGTGCGGTTGGCGATGCCCTCGAGCTCGCCCCACTCCTGCCCGGCGTTGAAGCCGAACCGGTACTCGATGTCGACGGTGCGCTTCGAGTAGTGGGAGAGCTTCTCCTTGGGGTGCTCGTAGTGCCGCAGGTTGTCCGCGGAGATGCCCAGGTCGGTGTACCAGCGGGTGCGCTCGTCGATCCAGTACTGGTGCCACTGCTCGTCGGAGCCGGGCTCGACGAAGAACTCCATCTCCATCTGCTCGAACTCGCGCGTGCGGAAGATGAAGTTGCCGGGCGTGATCTCGTTGCGGAAGCTCTTGCCCATCTGGCCGATGCCGAAGGGCGGCTTCTTGCGGGCCGCGGACATCACGTTGGCGAAGTTCACGAAGATGCCCTGCGCGGTCTCGGGCCGCAGGTAGTGCAGGCCCTCCTCGGACTCCACCGGGCCCAGGTAGGTCTTGAGCATCATGTTGAACTCGCGCGGCGGGGTGTACTCGCCGCGCACGCCGCAGTTCGGGCACGGGACGTTCGACAGGTCGAAGTGGACGTGACCCTCGGCGTCGGTCGACTCCAGCGACGGGCCGCCGGTGCGCTCGGCGAAGTCCTCGGCGAGCTGGTCGGCGCGGAAGCGGCGGTGGCAGCTCGTGCACTCGACCAGCGGGTCGGTGAACACGTCGACGTGCCCGGACGCGACCCACACCTGGCGGGGCAGGATCACGCTGGAGTCCAGGCCGACCACGTCGTCGCGGCCGTTGACGACGGCCTTCCACCACTGGCGCTTGAGGTTCTCCTTGAGCTCCACACCCAGCGGGCCGTAGTCCCACGCCGACCGCGTCCCGCCGTAGATCTCCCCGGAGGGGAAGACGAAACCGCGGCGCTTGCAGAGGTTGACCACGGTCTCGATGCGGGCGCTGCCGGTGGGGGTGGGCACGGTGGTACTCCGAGATCGCAGGGAATCGCAGGGATCGCTGGGTCGAGCGGGTGCACCCAGCGTAGCGAGCGGCGGCGGACGGCCTCAGGCGCCGGGTGGCGGGCCGCCGGCGCGCTCGGTGAGCAGGCTGGGGTGCTCGGTCAGGCCGTCCGGTCCGGCCACGAGGCCGCGCTCGTAGGTGCCGGGCTCGTCGGTCAGCGCCTCGGAGAGCAGCGGCACCACGTGCTCGCGGACGTCGAACGGCTGCAGCGCCCGCCGGTAGGCGGTGACGGTGGCGAAGCGGGCGACGAGCACCCAGCGTCCCGGCTCCTCGATCGCCCGGGCCAGGTCGACGCCGTCGCACCCGGGCTGCGCGGCGAGCAGGGCGACCGCGCGGCGGGCCCGCTCGAGGAAACCCGCGGCGTCCCCGGAGGCCGGCGCGAAGCGGCAGACCAGCAGCACTCGGGCCTCCTCCCCCACGGATCGACAACGAGTGTCACCATCGATAGGGACAGCGTAGGGGCGCGAGCCCGGCGGCGACGACGAGGACGGGGAGGCCGGCCGTGAGCGGACGCGGACCGGAACGGGCACGGCCGCCGTTCGCACGGCGGCGGGGACGGATGCTGCCGGGCGAGGGGCCGCTGGCCCGGGTGCCCGCCGTCGTCGTGTTCGTCGTCGTGGCCGCGGTGTTCGCCGTCGGAGTGATCGTCGGCGGGACGGTCGGCGCGGTCCTGCTGGGGCTGCTCGCGCTCGGCGTCGCCGCCCTCCTCGCCGCCACCTGGCCACGGCTCACGCCCGGCGAGCGCGTCGTGCGCGCGCTCTGCCTTCTGGTGCTCGTCGCGATCGCCGTGGGGCAGGTGGTCGCGTGAGCGCCCCGTCCGCCGGGGCGACGCCCCACAGCTCCGATCTGCAGGCCCGCGATCTGCCGGCCCCCGACGTGGCGGCCCCCGACCTGCACGAGCACGACGCGCCCGCGCCGACCCCCGACACGCCGGGCTCCGAGGTTCTCGTCGCGGCGGGCGACCTGCTGCGCGCGCTCGCCGCGCCCGTGCGGATCGCCATCGTGCTGCAGCTGCGCAGCTCGCCGCGCTGCGTGCACGAGCTGGTCGACGCCCTCGCGGTCACCCAGCCCCTGATCAGCCAGCACCTGCGCGTGCTCAAGGCCGCCGGCGTGGTGCGCGGCGACCGGCGGGGCCGTGAGGTGGTCTACCGCCTGGTCGACGACCACCTCGCCCACATCGTCGTCGACGCCGTGACCCACGTGGAGGAGGAGCCGTGACGGGTTCGCGCGCCCCGTCGGTGCCGGGGCAACGGGCCACCCGCCAGCGCGCCGCGATCGCGGACCTGCTCGACGAGCTCACCGACTTCCGCTCCGCACAGGAGATCCACGAGGAGCTGCGCCGCCGCGGCGAGGGCATCGGCCTGACCACGGTGTACCGCACCCTGCAGGCCCTCGCCGACGCCGGCGAGATCGACGTGCTGCGCACCGGCACCGGCGAGGCCTCCTACCGGCGCTGCTCGGAGCACCACCACCACCACCTGGTGTGCCGCACCTGCGGCAAGACCGTCGAGGTGGAGGGCCCGGCCGTGGAGCACTGGGCGGAGCGCGTCGCCCTGCAGCACGGCTTCGCCCAGGTCTCGCACACCGTGGAGATCCTCGGCGTCTGCGCGGGGTGCCGCGGGACGGACTGACCCGTCCCTGCACGACGAGGGCCGGGCCCCCGGTGGGGGACCCGACCCTCGTCGCGTGCGGTGCTGCTCCGGGTGCTACTCCCGATGCGGTGCTGCTCCCGGTGCGGTGCTACTCCCGGTCGGCGCTCGGCCGCCCGGCCCGTTCGCTCCGGTCGCCCGGCGCGGCCGTCTGGGCGCGGCCGCCCGGTCCGCTGTCGACGACCTCGGTGCCCGACGGGTCGTCGTCGCGCGGCACGGACCGCGCCCCGGTGTCGTCGGACGCCCCGGAGAACGGGTCCTGGACGCCGCGGACGTCGGCGTACGTCGGCCCGCTGGACTCCGCGTCGTCCCCGACGCGCCGGGCGGTCGCGGTGTCGAATGCCCGGACCCGCAGGTAGAACGCGTCGCCGTGACGGTCGGTGCCGTAGTCGACCGCCTGCTCGATGACCTCGAGGCCCTTGCTCTCGCGCAGGATCACGGGGTCGTGGTTGAGGTCGCGCATGAAGGCGATGCAGAGGAACACCATGATCACCACGAACGGCGCGGCGACCAGGATGGTCAGGCTCTGCAGGCCGGACAGCGCGTCCTCACCGCCCACGAGCAGCATGATGATCGCGACGGCGCCCATCACGGTGCCCCAGAAGATGACCACCCAGCGCGACGGCTCGTCGGTGCCGCGCTGCGAGAGCGTGCCGGTGACGATGGACGCGGCGTCGGCGCCGGAGACGAAGAAGATCGCCACCAGCACCATGACGAGCAGGCCGGTGAACGTCGCCCACGGGTACGCGCCGAGCACCGCGAAGAGCTGCTGCTCGGTGCCGGCCGCGGCGGGGTTGAGGCCCGCCTGCTGCTGGGTGATCGCCGTGCCGCCGAAGATCGCGAACCACACGAGGCTCACGAGGCTGGGCACGAGGATCACGCCGCCGACGAACTGGCGGATGGTGCGGCCCCGGCTGATCTTGGCCAGGAACATCCCGACGAAGGGGGTCCACGAGATCCACCACGCCCAGTAGAAGACCGTCCACGAGCTCAGCCAGTCGAGCATCGCCGAGCCGCCGGTGGCCTCGGTGCGCCCGACCATCTCGGCCCAGTCGCCGATGTAGGCGCCGACGGCCGTCGGCAGCAGGTCGAGGATGATCACCGTCGGGCCGACGACGAACAGGAACAGCGCCAGGATCCCGGCGAGCACCATGTTGATGTTCGACAGCCACTGGATGCCCTTGGCGACGCCGGAGACCGCCGAGAGCACGAACGCGGCGGTCAGCACGATGATCAGCGGGACGAGCACCTCGTTGCCGGCGCCGGGCAGGAAGCCCGTCGCGTCGAGGCCGCCGCCGATCTGCAGGGCGCCGAGGCCCAGCGACGCCGCCGAGCCGAAGATGGTGGCGAAAATCGCGATGATGTCGATGACCCGGCCGACCGCGCCGTTGGCGGCCCGCTCGCCGATCAGCGGGATGAACGCGGAACTGATGAGCTGGCGGCGCCCCTTGCGGAACGTCGAGTAGGCGATGGCCAGGCCGACCACGGCGTAGATCGCCCACGGGTGCAGCGTCCAGTGGAACAGCGACGTCGCCATCGCGGTCCGCAGCGCGCCGACCTGGTCGCCGGGCACGACGGAGCCGGGCGGCGGCTCGGTGAAGAACGACAGGGGCTCGGCGACGCCGTAGAACATCAGGCCGATGCCCATGCCGGCGCTGAACATCATCGCGATCCACGACACCGTGCGGAACTTGGGCTGCTCGTCGTCGTGGCCCAGCCGGATGCGGCCGAAGCGGCTGAAGGCCAGCCACAGCGCGAACGCGACGAAGCCGGTGGCGGCGAGGATGAAGAACCAGCCGCCGCCGCGGATGACGCCGCTGAGCATGGCGCTCGACGCGGCGGTGAGGCTCTCGGTGCCGACGACGCCCCAGATCACGAAGACCACGGCCAGGGCCGCGCCGACGCCGAAGACGACCCAGTCGGTGCCGTGCTTGCGGTCGGCGGCGCTCGCGCGCGGGGCGTCCGCGGGCCCCTCCCCCGGCGCTCCGGACGGCGGGCCCGGCGGTGATGAGAGATCTTGTGTCATCATGGGTCGCGCCTCGCACCCGGCGGACCGGCGGAGACGCCCCTCCTCTCCGGATGGACGGCGGTGGCGGAGTCTACGGGCCGTCCCGATCGGTTCGTTCCCCTTTCGGCCGTTCGGCGTGCCCTCGCCCACTTCCGTGTCAGTATTCGTACACCGGGACGGGTGTGGCAACCGGCGACCACCCGATGACCGAGAGTGTCGGCACGTGGCCGTCCGCCGCGGTCCCCGTGCCCGCCACCACCCGCCCCCGGATCGCCACCCACCGGTCGCCCTCGGCGCCGCCGGCTCCGGCGCCGCCGAGCACGCCCTCGGGGTCGGCGAGGTGCACGCGGACCGCGGACGCGTCGGCCGCGCAGCACGAGATCACGAGCCGGGCGACGTCGAGCCCGGTCGTCCCGGGCGGCGGGGTGCGGGCGGCGGGGACGAGGAAGCCGGTGACGGTGATCTCGCGCCGCGTCAGCGGCCCGTGCGGGTCGCCGGCCGTGCGCGAGACCACGTCGAGCAGCCCGAGGCCGGGTGCGTCCCCGGGCGGGAGCGGCTCGTCCGCCGGCGTGGCGACCGCCGGCGCCGCCCGCGCCCCGGAGCCGCCCAGGGCCGCGGACCCCAGCGCCGGCGGCACCACGAGGAGCAGCGCGAGCACCGGCAGGACCAGCAGCCAGGCCGTCGGGCCCGCGCGGCCGTCGGGGCTGTGACCATGGCCGTGGCTCTCGTTCTCCGTGGCCGGCGCCGCCGGGCGTGCCCGCAGGTCGCGGACCAGCGCGATCACGGCGACGGTGATCAACACCACGCCCGCGAGGAGCACCGGCACGGCCGACCAGGGCCGCACGTAGCGCAGGTACGACCCGTCGAGCACGATCTTGACGAGCACCCCGCCCACGAGCACGAGCAGGACGTGCTGGGCATCGCGTCTCATCGGCGCCTCATCCCGCGCCCCCGAACACGAGAAGCCCGGCGAGCACCGCGCTGGTCACGGCCACGACGAAGGTCAGCGGGGCGAAGCGCAGGGCGAAGGCCCGGCCGAAGGCGCCGGCCTGCAGGGCGATCAGCTTCAGGTCCACCGCGGGGCCGACCACGAGGAACACCAGCCGGGGCAGCAGCGGCAGGCTCGACATCGAGGCGGCGACGAACGCGTCGGCCTCACTGCACAGGGCGAGCACCACCGCGAGCGCCGCCATGACGACGACGGCCAGCACGACGTGCCCGGCGAGGCCCTCGAGCCAGGCCGGCGGCACCAGGACGTTGACCACCGCCGCCGCGAGCCCCCCGACCACGAGGAACCCCCCGGCGTCGACCACGTCGTGGCGCACCGTCTCGGTGAACACCGCCCAGCGTGGCGTCCCGTCGTCCGGCGCCCGGTCGCGGACCCGCGCGGCCATCCACCCCGGGCGCCCGACCCGCGTCCACAGCCAGCCGACCCCGAGCGCGGTGGCCGCCGAGCCGAGCAGGCGCGCGCCGACCATCTCCGGGTGGTCGGGAAAGGCGACCGCCGTCGCCACCAGGACCACGGGGTTGATCGCCGGCGCGGCCAGCAGGAACGCGAGCGCGGCCGCCTCCGGCACCCCCTGCCCCACCAGCCGTCGCGCGACGGGCACCGACGCGCACTCGCACCCGGGCAGGACCAGCCCGGCCGCGCCGGCCACGGGCACGG
Source organism: Actinomycetospora sp. (assembly GCA_029266415.1). Taxonomy (GTDB): domain Bacteria; phylum Actinomycetota; class Actinomycetes; order Mycobacteriales; family Pseudonocardiaceae; genus Actinomycetospora. The sequence goes on from JAQSWW010000150.1 coordinate 10,610, forward strand.
CCAGCGCCGGCCGTCGCGGCAGCACGCGGCGCAGCACGGCGGGCGAGACCCAGGCCGCGAGCACGCCGGAGAGCAGGGTGCCGAGCACGAGGAAGGGCAGCGCCTGCACGCACACCGCGACGAACACCGTCGCCGCCGTGCGCACC
>JAQSWW010000151.1 GCA_029266415.1 Actinomycetospora sp.
CTCGGGGTGCCGATGATGGGCCGCCTCGGGCGGGGCATGAAGACCGCGGCGCGGACGCCCGGGATGCTGGTCAACATCGTGCCGCTGCGCCTGCGGCCGTCATCTACACGTCCGGCTCCACCGGCCGCCCCAAGGGCGTCGTTCTCCCGCACCGGGCGACGCCCTCGCTGGTGGCCACCGCGGTCGAGCGGCTCGGCGTCACCGCGGGCGCGAAGGTGCTGCAGTTCGCCTCGGTCAGCTTCGACGTCGCGTTCTGGGAGCTGACGATGTCGCTGCTCACCGGCGCGACGCTCGTGGTGGCCCCGCCGCGGGTGCGCCTGGCCGACCCCGTGCTGACGACCTTCCTCGCCGAGCGCGGCTTCGGCCGCGGCGACGTCATGATCCTGCCGCCGTCGCTGGTCGCGGCCCTGCCGCCGGACGCCGAGCTGCCCGACGGCGCGGTGATGCTCGTGGGCACCGAGGCCGTGCCGCCGGCGATCGTCGAGCGCTGGGCGGCGCGGCTGCGGGTGCTCAACGCCTACGGCCCCACCGAGGTGGCCGTCAACTCCACGCTCGGCGAGACCGACCCCGCCAGCGGTGCCACCGGCCGCGTCCCGATCGGCGTGCCCGACCCGAACACCCGCGCCCACGTCCTCGACGCCGCCCTGCGCCCGGTGCCGCCGGGCGCGGTCGGCGAGCTGTACCTCGCGGGCGAGGGCCTGGCGCGCGGCTACCACGCCCGGCCCGCGCTGACCGCCGAGCGCTTCGTCGCCGACCCCTTCGGCCCGCCCGGCACGCGGATGTACCGCACCGGCGACGTCGTACGCCGCCTGCACGACGGACGCCTCGACTACCTCGGACGCGCCGACGACCAGGTCAAGGTCCGCGGGTTCCGCATCGAGCTCGGCGAGGTCGCCGCCGCGGTGTCGGCCGCGCCCGGCGTGGACCGCGCCGTCGTTGACACCCGGCCGGGGCCGGGCGGCCAGCGGCTCGTGGCGTGGGTGGTGCCCCAGCCCGACGCGGACCTCGACGCCGTCCCCGATGGTCCGGCTCCCCTATCGGCGTGCTCCCCTGACCGCTTCGCGTCCCTCCGCCGCCACCTCGAGGACACGCTGCCCGCGCACCTCGTCCCGTCGGAGCTCGTGGCCCTCGACGCGATCCCGGTGCTGCCCACCGGCAAGGTCGACCGGGCCGCCCTGCCCGCCCCGGCGGGCGACCCGGGGGGCGGGACCCCGCCGCGCACCGGAGCCGAGCGCGCGGTCGCCGCCGTGTTCGCCGAGGTCCTCGACGTCGAGCCCGACCGGGTGGGCGTCGACACCGCCTTCGCCGACCTCGGCGGCCACTCGCTGCTGCTCGCGGTGCTGCGCACCCGGTTGGCCGAGCGCCTCGACCTGACGGTGTCGGTCGCCGACCTCATGCGCCACCCCACGGTCGCGGACGTCGCCGCGCTCCAGGAGGGGACGGCGGACGCCGACCCCGCCGCGCCCGTGCCCCTGCGCCGCGCCGACGGCCGACCGCTCGTGCTCTTCCCGGGCGCCGGCGGCGTCGTCCACCCGTACACCGCGCTGACCGGGGCGGTCCCCGGCCGGGCGGTGTGGGCGCTGCCCGGGCGCGAGCTCGCCGACCCCGGCTTCGCTCCCACCACGCTCGACGACGTCGCCGCCGACCAGCTCGCGCGCCTGCGGGAGGTCGTCCCGCACGGGCCCTACGACCTCGCCGGCTGGTCGTTCGGTGGCGTCGTGGCGCACGCCGTCGCGCGATCGCTGCTGGCGGCGGGGGAGGGGGTCGCGTCGCTGACCCTGCTCGACGCCTGGCCCGGCGAGGGTGCGGGCACCGGCGGCGCGATCGACCCCGCCGCGTTCCTCGCCGAGGCGCTCGGCCTGCCCGCGCCCGGATCGGAGGCCGAGCTCTCGGCCCTGGTCGAGCAGGACCCCGGCCTCGCCGGGCTGTTCCCGTCCCCGGTGCTCGCGGGCGCGCTGCGCCACGTCCGCCACGCCGCCGCCACGCTCGCCGCCCACGAGCCCGGGCCGTGGCCCGGATCGGACCTACCGGTCACGGTGGTCGTCGCCGTCCCCGACGGCGTGCGAGAAGACCACCGCCTCGCGGAGGCGCGCCGGCGGTGGACACCGGCGCTCCCCGCCTCCGCGCGCTTCGTCACGGTCGCCGCCTCCCACCACGGGCTGCTGCGACCGGGCGCCGTCGAGCAGGTCGGCGACCTGCTCACCGAGTTGCACCCCACCCCGGAGGAGACCGCCTGATGGCACCGCACGCCCGACCCGGCCCCGGCCTGTCCCGCCGCGGCTTCCTCGCCGGCGCCGGGGGTGTGGCGGCCACGCTCGCCCTGGCCGCGTGCGGCGGTGGCGGGGAGTCGGGCGGTGGCGGGGGCGGCGCCACGCGCACCGTGCAGGGCGCGGGCGGCCCGGTCCAGATCCCGGCGAACCCGCAGCGGATCGTCTGCACGGACTTCTACACGACCTACGCCCTGCTCGACGTCGGCGTGATCCCGTCGGGCACCGCGGAGGCGACCGTCGGTGGCGTGCTGCCCGAGTACCAGCAGGTCTACGACGGCATCCCCAAGGTCGGCACCCCCACCGCGCTGAACTTCGAGGCGATCGCCGCGCAGGGTCCCGACCTCATCCTCGGCACCCTCGTGCCGTCGCTGCCCGCCGACCTCGGCGCGCAGCTCTCGGGGATCGCGCCCACCCTGCTGCTGCCCGCCGCCGCCAACCCCGGCAGCTGGGGCGAGCGCGCGATCCGCACCGCCGACGCGGTCAACCGGCTGCCGCAGGGCGAGGCGCTCAAGGCCTCGTACGAGCAGCACGCCGCCCGCATCCGCCAGCAGTCCGCGGCCTCGCTCGCGCGCACCACGTGGGCGCTGGTGCGCGGCAGCTCGGGCGGGGTGTTCTTCTCCGACTACCCGACGTCGTGGAGCGGCGTGGTGCTCGCCGACTCGGGCTTCCGGTTCGGGCAGTTCGCGGCGGGCAAGACCGGCGCGGGAGGGCGGCTGTCCTACGAGCAGGCCACCCAGCTCGACGACTGCGACGTCGTCCTGCACCTCGCCGACACCCGCGGCGGCGTCGACGCCAACACCCAGACCCTGCTCGCGCAGCCCGCGTTCCAGCAGGTCCGCGCCGTGCGCGAGGGCCGGCTCTTCCCGCTGCCGAACTACTACTGCAGCCACTACAAGCAGGGCGAGGCCGTGCAGAGCTACCTCGAGACCATCCTGCCCCGCGTCTAGCGTCGAGGAGCCTCCGCCCATGCGCGTCGTCCTGTTCGGTTACCAGAAGTGGGGTGCGCGGCTGCTGGCCGCGCTGCTGGAGTCCCGCCACGAGGTGGTGCTGACCGTCAGCCACCCCGAGGAGGGGGAGTGGGCGCCGGCAATCTTCGAGGAGTCGATCGGCGACCTCGCCCGCGCCCACGACATCCCGGTCGTCTACCGCGAGAAGGCCGTCGACGACGAGCTGGTCACCGCGATCGAGGAGGCCGACGCCGAGATCGGGCTGGCCTGCAACTGGCGCACCTGGATCAGCCCCGAGGTGTTCTCCGCGCCGACCCGCGGCACCGTCAACACCCACGACTCGTTGCTGCCGAAGTACGCGGGCTTCTCGCCCCTGAACTGGGCGCTGATCAACGGCGAGAGCCAGGTCGGCATCACCGCGCACTGGATGGACGCCGACCTCGACCGGGGCGACATCATCACCCAGCGGACCGTGCCGGTGACGCCGACCGACACCACCGAGGACCTGTTCCATCGCACGGTCGGGCTGTTCGGGGAGCTGTCGCTCGACGCCTTCGACCGGATCGAGCACGGCCCGCACGACTGGTTGCGCCAGGACCCGGCGCACGCGTCGTTCTTCCACAAGCGCGCCGACCCGGACAACCGGATCCACTGGGACCGGTCCGCCCGGGACCTGGTCAACCTCGTGCGCGCCCAGACCGGGCCCTACCCCAACGCCTGGTGCCTGCACGAGGGCGAGCGGCTGCGGGTGCTCGAGGCGTCGGTGTCACGCGAGCGGTGCGGCGGCACGCAGGGACGCGTGTTCGCCCGCGAGGGGCGCGGCGTCATCGTGGTCGCCGGGCCCGAGGCCTGGCGCGGCGGGCAGCACGGGCTCGTGCTCCAGCGCGTGCTCGACGCGGACGGCGTCGAGCACGTCGCCGGCGACTGGTTCCGCCGCATGGGCGAGTACCTGACGTGAGACCGGCCCGGCCCGGTCCCCCCATACCGGGCCGGACGGCAGATCAGATCAGATCAGTGGCGCGGGCCGGCGCCGCCGCCCTTGCCGCGGAACTTGTTGAGCATGCCCTGCGCCTTCTGGCGGTTCTTGGGGTCCGAGGCGTAGCGCTTCGCCTGGTCGGTGTACTTGCGTCCCTGCGGGCTGCGCAGGAACTGCTGGACCTTCGAGAACAAGCCGGGCACGACGTCTCCTGACAACGGCGGGGCGGGCGAATCCGCCCCGTGTCGTTCCACGGTATCGCCCCTGTCGGAAACACCGGTGTTACTCGCGAGTAGGGCGCTACACCCTACCCGGCGGTAACATGCGAGGGATTCGCCACCGTGCTCCAGGGCGCACGTCGTGGGAGAGTCGGGGCAGAACCCAGGTTACCGACCAGTAAGCTACCGAGCGGTAATCGCGGTCCGCGAAGCGAGCACAGGAGGTCGCAGCAGGCCCATGAACATCGTCGTGCTGATCAAGCAGGTGCCTGACACCTGGTCGGAGCGCACGCTCTCCGACGCGGACAAGACCCTCGACCGCGCGTCGTCCGACGCAGTCCTGGACGAGATCAACGAGCGCGCCGTCGAGGAGGCGCTCAAGATCAAGGAGGCCGGCGACGCGACGATCACCGTCCTGACCGTCGGTCCGGACCGCGCCACCGACGCGATCCGCAAGGCGCTCTCCATGGGCGCCGACAGCGCCGTGCACGTCAACGACGAAGCCATCCACGGCTCGGACGCGGTGACCACCGCCAAGATCCTGGCCAAGGCCATCGGCACCGTCGAGGACGTCCAGCTCGTGCTGGCCGGCAACGAGGCCACCGACGGTCGCAGCGGCGCCATGGCCGGCATGCTCGGCGAGGTGCTCGGGTGGCCGTCGCTCACCCACGCCAACGAGATGTCCGTCGACGGCGGCACCGTCACGGTGAAGCGCGAGACCGACGAGGGCACGGCCGACCTCGCCGCGTCGCTCCCGGCGGTCGTCAGCGTCGCCGAGAAGATCAACGAGCCGCGCTACCCCTCCTTCAAGGGGATCATGGCCGCGAAGAAGAAGCCGGTGAGCAAGATCGGCATCTCCGACCTCGGCCTGGACGCCGGCGAGGTCGGCCTCGCCGGCTCGCTCGTGCAGGTCGACTCCTTCGCCCCGCGCCCGCCGAAGTCCGGCGGTCAGAAGGTGGAGGACGAGGGCGACGGCGGCGCGAAGATCGCCGAGTTCCTCGCCGGCCAGAAGCTCATCTGATCCGCCCCACCGACACCACAGAGGAGAACCATGGCGGAGGTCCTGGTCCTCGTCGACCACGTCGACGGGGAGATCAAGAAGAACACCTACGAGATGCTCACGGCGGCCCGCCGCCTGGGCGAGCCGTCGGCCGTCGTCGTCGGCACCCCGGGGACGGCGACGAAGGTCGCCGAGGGCTTGGGGGCACACGGCGCCGAGAAGATCTACGTGGCCGAGTCGGACGACGCGGTGAACTACCTGTCGACCCCGCAGGTCGACGCCCTCGCGGTGCTGGTCGAGCGCGTCTCGCCCCGGGCCGTGCTCATCCCGGCGGGCGCCGACGGCCGCGAGGTCGCCGGTCGCCTGGCCGTGCGCACCAACTCCGGCTGGCTCAACGACGTCGTCGACATCGACGACCAGGGCGCGGCGACGCACTCGATCTTCGGTGGGGCGTTCACCGTCCAGGCCCACGCCACGACGGACACCGCGGTGATCTCGTGGCGCTCCGGCTCCATCGAGATCGAGGAGCACGCGGCGGCGGGCACGCAGGAGACCGTCGAGGTGCCGGCGATCGACGAGTCGAAGTCGGCGAAGGTGTCCAACCGGGCCCCGATCGTCGGCGGCGACCGTCCGGAGCTCACCGAGGCCAACGTCGTCGTGGCCGGCGGCCGCGGCGTGGGCTCGGCGGAGAACTTCAACGTCGTCGAGACCCTCGCGGACTCGCTGCACGCCGCGGTCGGCGCCTCGCGCGCCGCGGTCGACTCCGGCTACTACCCGAACCAGTTCCAGGTCGGGCAGACCGGCAAGACCGTCTCGCCGCAGCTCTACATCGCGCTCGGCATCTCCGGCGCGATCCAGCACCGCGCCGGCATGCAGACCTCGAAGACGATCGTCGCGGTCAACAAGGACCCCGAGGCCCCGATCTTCGAGATCGCCGACTTCGGCGTCGTGGGCGACCTGTTCTCGATCAGCCCGCAGCTGACCGAGGAGGTCGGCAAGCGCAGCTCGTAGGCGCGCCGCCGAACTGAGCGAAGGGCCCCTTCGATCGGATGGATCGATCGAAGGGGCCCTTCGCTCGTTCACGGAGCGTGCGCGCACCCCTCGGGGGCAGCCGATCGTGCACGAGGGGATTACGCTCGTCGGTCGATGACCTACCTCGACCACGCGGCGACCACGCCGATGCTGCCGGAGGCGGCGGCCACCCTCACCGACGCGCTCGGGCGCGTCGGCAACGCGTCGTCGCTGCACACGGCGGGCCGCCGGGCGCGCCGTGCCATCGAGGAGTCCCGCGAGACGATCGCCGAGGCCGTCGGCGCCCTGCCGTCGGAGGTCGTGCTGGCCACGGGCGGCACCGAGGCCGACAACCTCGCGGTCAAGGGTCTCTACTGGGCCCGCCGGGCCGCCGACGCCCGGCGCACCCGCGTCGTCGTCTCCGCGGCCGAGCACCACGCCGTGCTCGACGCGGGGGAGTGGCTCGCCGAGCACGAGGGCGCGCAGCTCGACGTCCTGCCCGTCGACGGCCACGGCCGCGTCGACCCCGAGGTGCTGCGCGCGGCGCTCGCCGGCCACGTCGACGAGGTCGCCGTCGTCAGCGTGATGTGGGCGAACAACGAGGTCGGCACGGTCAACGACGTGCGCGCCCTCGCCGAGGTCGCCCACACGTTCGGGGTCCCGTTCCACACCGACGCCGTGCAGGCCGTCGGCGCCGTGCCCGTCGACTTCGCCGCGAGCGGGGTCGACGCCCTGTCGCTGACCGGGCACAAGCTCGGCGGCCCCGTCGGGGCGGGCGCGCTGCTGCTGCGGCGCGACGCGCAGTGCACCCCGCTGCTCCACGGCGGCGGCCAGGAGCGCGACGTCCGCTCGGGCACCCTCGACGTACCCGGCACCATGAGCCTCGCGACCGCCGTGCGGGCCGCCGTCGCCGACGTCGACCGGCGCACCGCGATGCTGACCGCCCTGCGCGACGACCTCGTGGCCCGCGTCGTCGCCGAGGTGCCCGACGCGCGCCTCAACGGCGTCCCGCTCGACCGGCCCGGCGAGCGCCTGCCCGGCAACGCGCACCTGTCGTTCCCCGGCTGCGAGGGCGACAGCCTGCTGATGCTGCTCGACGCCCGGGGCATCGAGTGCTCCACCGGCTCGGCGTGCACCGCCGGCGTCGCCCGCCCCAGCCACGTCCTGCTGGCCATGGGCCTCGACGAGGACCTCGCGCGCGGCTCGCTGCGCTTCTCGCTGGGCCACAACTCCACGCCCGCCGACGTCGACGCCGTCGTCGAAGCGATCGGCCCCGTCGTCGAGCGCGCCCGCCGCGCCGGGGACGCCCTGGCGCGGTCATGAGCGTGGCCTGCGGCCTCGTGAGCACTTCTCGGTGCTCCGGTACCGACACGTGCTCACGTGCGCGGAGCGCACCGTGAGGGTCCTGGCCGCGATGAGCGGCGGGGTCGACTCCGCGGTGGCGGCGGCGCGGCTGCGCGACGCCGGGCACGACGTCACCGGCGTGCACCTGGCGCTCGCGGCCAAGCCCGCGACGATGCGTGAGGGCGCGCGGGGCTGCTGCTCGGTCGAGGACTCCCGCGACGCCCGGCGGTGCGCCGACGTCCTCGACATCCCGTTCTACGTCTGGGACCTCGCCGCCCGCTTCCGCGAGGACGTCGTCGAGCCGTTCGTCGCCGAGTACGCGGCCGGGCGCACGCCCAACCCCTGCCTTCGCTGCAACGAGAAGATCAAGTTCTCGGCGGTGCTCGAGCGGGCCCGGGCGCTGGGCTTCGACGCCGTGGGGACGGGGCACTACGCGCGCCTCGACCGTGGCGTCCTGCGCCGTGCCGCCGACCCCGACAAGGACCAGTCCTACGTCCTCGGCGTGCTCCGCCCCGACCAGCTGGCCGGCGCCCTGTTCCCGCTCGGCGACAGTCCCAAGAGCGAGGTGCGCGCCGAGGCCGCCGCCCGCGGGCTCGTCGTCGCCGAGAAGCCCGACAGCCACGACATCTGCTTCATCCCCTCCGGCGACACCCGCGGCTTCCTCGCCGACCGGATCGAGGCGGCGCCCGGGGAGATGGTCGACCCGGCCGGGGAGGTCGTCGGCGCCCATCGCGGCGTCCAGGACTTCACCGTCGGCCAGCGCCACGGCCTCGGGCTGCGACGGCCCGCGCCGGACGGGCGGCCGCGCTACGTGCTCGGGCTGGAGCCGGTGAGCCGCACCGTGCGGGTCGGGCCGGTCGAGGAGCTGGACGTCACCGGCCTGACCGGCAGCGCCCCGGTGTGGCTCGTCGACCCCCCGCGCGAGGAGATGGACTGCGTCGTCCAGGTCCGGGCACACGGCGGGATCGCGCCGGCGACGGTCCGGGTGGTCGGCGACGTCGTCGAGGTCGCGCTCGCGGAGCCCCTGCGCGGCGTCGCCCCCGGCCAGGCGGCGGTGTTCTACCGCCCGGACGTCGACGGGGACGTCGTCCTCGGCAGCGCGACGATCGCCGCCACGTCCCGCTGAGGCAGGGACGCGAGGTCCGACCCGACCCCGGTGATCAGGAGCACCTGGTCCACCCGCGCCGGGACGACGAGGTGCACGAGGTGCCCCTGATCTCGATCGAGCGGCCCCGCTGACCCTTGCTGGGGCCCGCGGCCCGGGATCTTCGCCGAACCCGGCCGTCTAGCGTCAGGAGTAGAATCGGGCCCACGATGAGCACGCACTGCGTCGGGTGCGGCCGCGAGATCGCGGCGGAGCGCGCCGAGCTGGGATACACCTACTGCACCTCCCCGGCCTGCCAGGCGGAGTACCGGCGGGGCCCGACGGTCACCGCGGTGGCCGTCAACAAGAGCGGCGACGCCTACCGGGTCGCCGATCCCGACGAGATCGCGGCGCGCGCCGCCGCCGGCGAGTTCGCCACGAAGAACACCGGGCTCGGCACCGGGCACGAGGCCGCCCCGCACGAGACCGTCCCCGCGCCGCGCCGGCCCCGACCCGCGCGTCCGGTCCGGCAGGCCCGGCCGTCGTGGACGCCCGCGCAGGAGAAGATCGTCCGGCTGTACGCCGAGATGGGCCTGTCGCCGCGACAGATCGCCGAGCGGGCCCGGCAGAACACGCCCCGACTCGCCGTCACCGAGGCCCTCGCCGTCCGGATCCTCTCCTCGCCGCGCCGCTAGGGTCCCGGCCCATGGGCTTCGAGGCCGAGAACATCCGCGACTGGCAGGGCAAGGCCGTCGTCGACCCCGCGGGCGGCAAGATCGGCGACCTGGAGGCGGTGTACGTCGACACGCAGTCCGACGAGCCGGCGTTCGCCACCGTGGTCGTCGGCATGATCGGCCGCCGGCGCCTCGCGTTCGTGCCCCTGGCCGGCGCCACCGTCTCGCCCGACCACGTGCGCGTCACCGTCGCCAAGGACCTCGCCAAGCACGCCCCGTCGATCGACACCGACGGCGAGCTCGCGGCCGAGGACGAGCCGGCGGTCTTCGCGCACTACGGCCTCGCGGCCGCCACCACGGGCGGCGCGCGCCGGCTCGCCCGGCGCTGAGCGACGGTCACACGATCGCGACCGGATCGAGCATCGAGCCGGTCGCACCCTGGATCTTGAGCGGGAGCGCCACGAAGAGGAACTCGTGGACCCCGTCGCGGGCGAGCTCCTCGAGGTAGATGGACTCGAAGAGGTAGATCGCGCTCTCGATCAGCAGGAGGGTGTGGACGGGCTGCGGGTTGGCCGGGTCCCCGAGATCGGGGGCGGGCTGGACCTCGAAGGTCTCGGTGTCGCTGCCCGCGGCGACGACACCCCGGTCGAGCATCCAGCGGGCCGACGAGATGTCCGGGCCAGCGGTCGCGTGGCGGGCCATCGCCTCGGTGTCGGGCCAGGACCCGAGGTAGCCGGTGCGCACGAGGACCACGTCGCCCCTGCGAACCTCCACCCCCTGGTGCTCGGCGACCGCCGCCAGCTCGGTGGCGTCGACGGGCGAGGAGCGGGGCAGCGCGTCCACCCCGCGGTGGGCCGGGACGTCCAGCAGGACGCCGCGGCCGATGAACGGCGGCAGCTTCGCGGCGTCCCCGTGGCGCGGGCCGCGGTCGCCGAGGTGCTCGCGGGCGGTGCCGCCGCCGAACCAGTGGTCGTCCTCGCCGATCGTCATGTGGGCGAGGGCGTCGACGTGGGCGCCGCTGTGCGAGGTCGCGCTGACGAGCTCGGCCATGTAGCCCAGCCCCACGTCGTTGCACGGCCCCCACGGCTGTGCACCGTCGGCGCGCAGCCCGTCCGGGGTGCGGGCCATGGTGACCTGGAACGGCGGGTGGGCACCGAACAGGGGCATGCCGGGGAACCGCGGGACC
>JAQSWW010000152.1 GCA_029266415.1 Actinomycetospora sp.
CGGTGAGCGCCCCGTGGGACCGGCGGGCGGTGCGGACTCGATCGGTCCCGGGCGCAGCGTGTCCGGTCGGTTTCCCGGCCGAGACGGCGCCGACACACCGATGCCGGCCTCATCCCGACACCAACGCCGCCAGCACCCGGTCCGCGTCCGGCATGGCCTCGATCTCGGCGCGCACGCCGGCGGCCGCGACGGTGAACGACGGCTCGGCGAGGAGCCGCTGAGCGGCCGCTGCGACCGCGGCGGGCGTGAACTCGTCGGCAGGGATGGCGAGCGCCGCCCCCGCCGCGGTGCAGACCTCGGCGTTCACGAACTGGTCCGCGCCCTGCGGCAGCACCAGCTGGGGCAGCCCGTGGGCGAGGGCGCCGAGCACGATCCCCGCGCCGCCCTGCGACACGACCAGCGAGCACGACGGCAGCAGCAGGGTGTGCGGCAGGTACGGCGCGATCAGCACGTGCGGTGGCTGGGGGCCGAACCAGGCGGGGTCCGTCCCCGGCCCGCTCGTGACGACCAGGTTGGCCGGGAGGTCCCGCAACCCGGCGATCGCGGTCTCGAGCAGCCCCGGTGTCCGGTGGAACAGGGTGCCGAGGGTCAGGTGGACGGTGCGGTCGTGGGGCAGGGCGTCCAGCGCCTGGGGCAGGCGTTCGCCGGCGGTCGGCTCGCCCGCCACCGGCCGCAACGGCCGGGCCCGGGGCCAGATCCGCTCGCCGCCCGGCCGCACCGAAGGCGGCCAGGCCTCGAGGTACGTCGCCTGCCGCGTCGACACCGCGTCGAGCCCCGTGTCGTAGAGCCGGTGGAGCTCGTCGAGGGCCGGGTCGATCTGCAGCATCGCCCAGAGCGGGGCCGGGATCATGACCCCGAGCCCGTGCACGACGTGCCGGGCGCCGACGACGGCGGCGGTCACGGCGCCGGCGAGCTCGAACTCGTCGGACACGACGAGGTCGGGCCCCCACTCGGTCGCCCGGGGGACGAGGTCGGCCGCCCGCTTCTCCGCCGTGCCGGCGAACCAGGGCCGGCTGCCGGCCACGGCGTCCGCGTGGGTGGGGCCCACGGCCCAGGTCGTGAGCCCCCGTCCCTCGACGGGGGCCGTCATGTCGGCCCCGGTCGCGAACGCGACCTCGTGGCCGGCCCGCCGTGCCGCGACGGCCAGCGGCAGCATCGGGTTGACGTGCCCGAACAGGGGATAGCTGGTGAACAGGATGCGCACGAGGATCACCTCCGGGTCGTCGCGGCGAGCGCGTCGTCCGCCACGGGGAAGGCCGATGCGTGATCGGCCAGGAAGTCGGCGACCGAGCGCGGCTCGCGGCCGGTCACGGCGCGGACGACGTCGCGCGCCTCGCTCTGGACGCCGCGGCGCAGCTGGCCGAAGACGGCGACCGTGGCGGTCGCGAACCATCCCGGGACACCGTCGGCGGCCAGCCGGGCGAGGGCAGCCTCGTCGGGGACGGCCACGAAGTCGATCCGGTGTCCGAGCAGGGTCGAGAGCTCCCGGGCCACGTCGTCGCCCGTGACCGCCTCGGGGCCGGTGAGGTCGTAGGTCCGCCCGTCGTGGCCGCTGCCGGTGAGGACGGCGGCCGCGACCTGGGCGACGTCGCGCGGGTCGATCATCGCGATCCGCGCGCCGGCCGCGGGCAGGGCGAGGACCCCGTGTCGCACGCCGTCCGCGGCGCCGAGCAGGTTGGTCAGGTAGAAGCCGGGCCGGAGCACCACGTGCGCGACGCCGCGGCCGCGCAGGTACTCCTCGACCCGGCCGTGGGCGTCGCCGAAGGCCACCGGCGACCCGATCGCGGCGCCGCGCGCCGAGAGCTTGACGACGCGCCGGACGCCGGCGTCCGCGGCCGCGTCGATCGCGGTGGTCTCCCACGCCACCTGGCGGGGATGGTTGGCGGAGGCCAGGAAGACCTGGTCGACGCCGGCCACCGCCGCGTCCAGGGAGGCGCGGTCGTCGAGGTCGCCGACCGCGAGGTCCACGTCCGGACCGAGCGCGTCGATCGCCTTCGCGCGGTCACGGACGAAGGCGCGGACGGGGGCGCCCCGTCGGCGGAGCAGGGGGACGAGGTGGCGACCGACGGTCCCGGTCGCGCCGGTGACGAGGACGCGCGTGCTGGTGGACATGCCGGCGAGGCTGGCCGGCGCACCGTTCCGCGACCGTTGCTCAGGGCGGCGCGTCGAGGAACGCCGCGCGGACCCGCCGGGCCTCCGGCTCCCAGACGCACGCGGCCCCGCCCAGCGCGAGCAGGCGCTCGGCGGCGGCGACCGCCGCCGCCGGGTCGCGGAGGTGCACGTGCGCCGCGAGCTCGACCCGCGCGAGGTACGCCTGGAGCCCGGCGACGGCCTCCGCGTCCCGGACGCCGTCGAGGGCGTCGCGGATGGCCGCGAGCCCGGCGTCGGACCGGCCGTCGAGCACGTCGACCAGTCCCCGCAGTGCGGCGGTGGCGAGCCGGAGCTGCGGGGCGGGCGTCGCGGCGTCGGCCAGCGCGGCGACGTGCCGGCGCAGCGCGGCCTCGTCGGCCGTCTCGATCGCGAGCATCGCCGCCCACACCAGCGCCGCGGCCCGGTTCTGCGGGTGGGCGACGGTCTCGGCCCACGCGAGGGCCTCGGTGACGGCCGCCCGCGCCTCCTCCGGCCGCCCCAGGAACAGCAGGGCCATGCCCGCGAGGGCCAGCGAGAGCACCTTGGGGTCCTGCCCGGTGCGCAGCACGTGGGCGCGGTGGTCCTCGGCCCGGTAGCGCGCCACGGCCCGGTCGAAGTGCTCGCGGGCGGCGGTGAAGTCGGCCCGCCACAGCGACGCCGCGCCCAGCACCCAGGCGGCCTCGACCACCGCGACGTCGTCGCCCGAGCGATCGGCCGCCGCGCGCAGGAGCTCGCCGAACCGGGCCGCGTCGGTGAACCGGCCCCGGGCCATCGCGCTCATCACGAGCGACCGCGACAGCGGCGGGGCGTCCTCGACGCCGAGGGCCCGGGCGAGCGCCCGGGACCGCTGCTGCGTCTCGGCCACCGTCGCCGACGTGTAGCCGTCCACCGACGCGAGCGGGGCGAGCAGGGCCGTCCGCACCGCCAGCTCCTCGGTGTCGCGCTCCGTCGTCGCGGGCTGCGCGGCGATGAGCTCGAGCGCGCGGTCCAGCAACCGGACGCTGTCGGCGTACGCGTGCAGCAGCTGGGTCGCCGCCGCGGCCCGCCGGTACCAGGCGATCGCGTCCTCGACGGCGCCGCCGCGGTCGAGGTGAGCGGCGACGCGCCCGGGGTCGGCATCTCCGCGCGCCGCGAGCGCCAGGCCGATCCGCCGATGCGACCGGCGCCGCCGCACGGGGCTGAACCCCCGGTAGGCGACCTCGCGGATCGTGTCGTGGCTGAACTCGTAGGTGTCGCCCACCCGCTCCCGCACGATGCCGCGGCGCCACAGCTCGTCCAGGCCGCGGACGAACGTGTCCTCGTCCGCGTCGACCACCTCGGCGAGGACGTCGGTGGGCACGACCCGGCCGAGCACCGCGGCGGGCCCGAGCAGCTCCGCGGCCGCCTCGCCGAGCTGCGCGAGCCGTCCCTCGATGACCGCCTGCACCCGAGGGCTGATCCGGCCGTCCGTGTCCTGACCCGCGCGCACGGCCTCGACGACGAACAGGGGGTTGCCCTCGGTCTGCTCGTGGAGACGACGCGCCGCCGGCGTCGCGAGCGGTGCGCCGGCGACCGCCTCGGCCAGCGCCGTCGTCTCGTCGGGGGTCATGCGGCCCAGCGCGATCTCGTCGAGCCGGTCCGCGGCCGCCAGCCCGTCGAGCAGCTCGCGCACCGGGTGGTCGGGGCCGATCTCCTCGCGCCGCGCGGTGGCCACCACGAGCAGACGCGCGTCCGGCCCGGTCCGCAGGAGGTGGTGGACGAGCCGGCACGTCTCCCGGTCGACGTCCTGGAGATCGTCGAGGACGAGCACGACCGGACCCGCGGGCGCCCGCAGCGCGGCCACGACGGCGTCGAAGAGCCGGCGGCGCAGGTCGTCGTCCGGGCGCGGCTCGGGCGGGGGGAGGTCGGGCACCTCGGTGAGCAGCTCGGGCAGGAGACGGGCGAGCTCGGTGAGGTGCGGACGAGCGAGCCGACCGAGGCCCGGCGCGACGGTCTCCGAGCGCAGCCACGTCACCACCGGGCCGTAGGCGAGCGCGCCCTCGGCCCGGTGTCCGCGAGCCTCCGCAGTGGCCCCGCCGCGTCGCGCGCACCAGGAGCGGAACTCGTCGACCAACCGGGACTTCCCGACGCCGGCCTCGCCGCTGACGAGGACCATCCGGGCCCGGCCGGCCCGGCTCGACCGCCAGGCCGCCCCCAGCCGCGCCCGCTCCGGACCACGGCCGACCAGCGGCGGCCCGACCGCGCGGGCCGGCGGGGTGCGCTCGCCGTCCGCGAGCAGCGCGTCGTACGCCGCCCGGGTCGCCGTGGACACCCCGACGCCGAGCTCCCGCTCGAGGGCCGAGGCGCACGCGTGGAACGCGCGCAGGGCACGGGCGCGGTCGCCGTTCGCGGCGTGGAGCCGCATCACGCGCCGGGTGGCGTCCTCGTCCCAGGGGTCGGCGCGCAGCAACCGCTCGGCGACGGTGAGGGCCTCGGTGGGGTCGCCCGCGGCGTCGGCGAGCTCGGCGAGCTCGGCGAGCGCGTGGCGGTGGAGCCGACGGAGACGGTCCCGCTCGTCCTGCACCCAGTCGTCGTCGCAGCCCTCGAGCAGGTCGCCGGCGTAGAGCTCGACGGCCTCGCGGGTCCGGGACGCCTCCACCAGCGACGTGAACGCCGCGGCGTCGACCCGACAGGCCACCTCGGATCGCCACCGCAGCGCGTCCGGGGTGACCTCGACGTACCGATCGACCTCGGGTGCCCGACGGCGCACCGTGTGCAGCACCTTGCGCAGGTTGGTGCGGGCCTGCCCGTCGGTCGAATCGGGCCAGAGGAGCTGGGCGAGGCGCCGCCGCGGCTGTGCGACCCCGGCGCGCAGCACCAGGAGGGCCAGCAGCGACTCCGCGCGACCCGAGTCCAGCGAGGGCAGCGGCCGGTCGCCGAGACACAGCTGGAACCGCCCGAGGAGTCGGACCCGCAGCACGGGCCCGTCCCGAGCGTCTGCGGCGGAGGTCATTCCGCAACCTCGTGGGGTCGTGACCGGGCCGGCTGTCGCACGGAGGCCTCCGACGATAGCGGGATCCGTGTCCGGCGAGCCGGGCGCAGCACCCCCGACGATCCCGCTCACCAAGGTCGCGGCCTCCGCCCGATCAGCGGCAGCCACGCCGAGCACCGGGTCGGCGCTGCCCACCCCCTCCCGGCGACGACTCCCCGGACTATCATTCCGACGATGAGCGGGCCGGATCGGGGCGACCCGCACGCCCGCGCCTCCGAGGTGGATCGGGAACGAGCCACCCGGCTCGTCCGGTCGGCGGTGGGTGACGGTCGGCTGACCCTCGCCGAGGGCGACCGGCGCCTGGCCGGCATCGACGGGGCGGCGTCCCGGGACGAGGTCCGGTCCTACACGCAGGACCTCGAAACGTCTCCGCCGCCGGGCGAGTGGGGGCCGCCGGCCGCGACCGGGGCGGAGTCCCCGACGTCGTCGTTCAGCCTGCTGCGGGCCACGGTCCGGCGCGGACAGTGGGCGCCGGGGCCGGAGCACTCGGTGCTGGCGTTCATGGGCGGCGTGGAACTGGACCTCCGCGACGCCCGTCTCGATCCCCACGGCACGACCATCCGCGTCTTCGCGATCATGGGTGGGGTCGTGATCATCGTCGGCCCGGACGTCGAGGTGCGGTGTGACGGTCGGGGCGCGATGGGAGGGTTCGCGGACCTGTCGGGTCCGCCGACGACACCGCCGCCGTTCGGAGCCTCACCGCTCCACGTCACGGGCGCGGCGATCTGGGGAGGCGTCGAGATCCGTCGGCGGGACCGGGAGGCGATCCCGCCGGCATGAGTCTCGGACGCCGCGAGGGGAGCACCGCCATATCGCTCGGTCGGCGCCGTAGCGGCGGACGTTCGGGCAAGACACGTGTTCGCCGGAGCATTCTGCCCGGTCCGCCGGGCTGCCAGTGTCGTCCCACGTCCTCCCGACCGGGGAGCCCGACACCGGAGGTACCGATGCTCGACACAGCGAACGAAAGGCACGAAGGCGTCGACGGGATCGGACCGGCGGACGACGTCCGGTACGCGATCGAGCGGTACCGCGACGCCCTGGACCGTCACGACATCGACGCCGTGGTCGCCGCCTTCACCGACGACGGCCTGATCGATTGCACGCCACCCCCGGACGGGGAACGGTACGAGGGTGCCGCCGAGATCAGCGGGTTGTTCCGGCAGCTCTTCGACGCGGAGGAACGGACCTTCGAGACCGAGGAACTGATCGTCGCCGGCGATCGCGCCGTCGTGCGGTGGCGCCACCGCTGGGTCGACGACTCCGGGCGGCCGGGACACGTCCGCGGCGTCGACGTCCTCCGCGTCCGCGACGGACGGATCGCGGAGAAGCTCTCCTACGTCAAGGGCTGACCGTGCCGGGGGAGCGAACGGAGATCGGCCGCGTGGTCCTCCGAGGAGCCACGCCGGGCGACGCCCACGCCATCGCCACCGTGACGGTGCGGTCCTGGCGCGCCGCGTACCGGGGTCTCCTTCCCGACGACGTCCTGGCCGGGCTGTCCGTCCACGACCGGGAACAGCGCTGGTCGGACGCGCTCGCCGCTCCCCCGGAGCTCCTGCGGGTCGTCGTCGCGGTCGTCGCCGACGCCGTCGTCGGCTTCGCCGCCACGGGGCCACCACTGGTCCCCGACGACCGTGCGGACCCCACCCTCGGCGACCTCTACGCGCTCTACCTGGAGCCCGAGGTCTGGCGTCGCGGCATCGGGACCCGCCTGCACTCCGCCGCCCTCGACGGCCTCCGCGCCTGCGGCTTCACCCATGCCGGACTGTGGGTCCTCGATACCAACGCACGCGCCCTGCGCTTCTACGACCGTGTCGGCTGGACCGACACCGGACGCACCCAGGTCGATCACGGGCCCGGCGGCGTCGAGCTGTACGAGCGACGGCTCCGGCGCGACCTGCGCGCGGGGACCGTCGAGCCCGATGCCGTCGTGGGGTGATCGTGGCCGCGGCGGCTCACGTACCTGAGCGGGCGCGACCCCGCCCACGCCGCCAGGTCCCGGGCGCCAGTCCGACCTCACGCTTGAACGCCCGGTTGAACGCGGCCTCGGACTGGTAGCCCACCGCCGTCGACGCCTGCGCGACGCTGACCGTGCCGGTCTCCAGCATCCGGGCCGCCAGCTGCAGCCGCCACCGAGCGAGGTACTGCATCGGCGGGATCCGGACGTACGCGCTGAAGCGCTGCACGAACGCCGACCTCGACATCCCGACCCCGTGCGCGAGACGTTCGACGGTCCACGGCTCGGCGGGGCGTCCGTGCATCAGCCGGAGCGCGGCCCCGACCTGGGGGTCGCGCACACCGGCCAGCCAGCCGCGCGCGGCTGCCGGCAACCGGGCGATGTGGTTCCGGATCGCCTCGACGAACATCAGCTCTGCCAGCTTGGCCAGCACGGCCTCGCTCCCGGCGGTGTGGGTGCTGCTCGACCGGACCGCCGCGTCGAGGAGACCGGCGACCCACCGTCGACTCTCCTCGGACACCGGCGCGTGCACGAGCCGCGGCAGGGCGTCGAGGAGGGGGTTGAACGGCCGGGCGTCGCAGCCCAGGAAGCCACAGACGAACCGGGTGCGGTCCGCTCCGGGCTCCCCGGTCATCGTCACGGAGAAGGGGAGCGTCCTGTCGTCGGGACGGTCGTACCGGCCCGGGTCGGGTGTCCCGCGCATCCCGGGGGCCGAGGCGATGATGTTGGCGTCCCCGCGGGGGAAGACCACCATGTCGCCCGCCGACAACGCGACGGAGTGGTCGGACCGGTCGACGACCTCGGCCCAGCAGGTGCCCTCGGTCACGACGTGGAAGCTGATCACGTGCTGAGGTCCGGCCAGTACGCGTTGCCCGATCGCCGCGATGCTGGGCGTCTCCGTCGCGAACGGCGCGCCGGCGTCGACGTCGAAGAACACGGCCCCCGTCAACCTGACCGCCAGCAGGACGTCGGAGAGGACATCCATCGCGCCTCCCGGACCGACTGATCACCTCGTCGGAGGGGCTCCCGCACGCGAGGGTAGCGGAGGCGGGGGCCGGTCAGGTCGACCACTCACCGTGAGATACCCGGAGAAGGAGGGGGCGAATCCAGCGCCGATGATGTAATCTCCTCACTCTCGGTGGCGCCACCGACCGTCCGGCACCGATGTGGCGAACGCACCGTGGGCCCTCGGGGGAGCAGGATGCAGCGCTTCGAGCAGGACGACGTCCCGTCGATGACCCGTGGAGTGAAGGTCCTGCTCCTGGAGAACATCCACGCCGTGGCCGCCGAGGCGTTCCGCGGCGCGGGCTTCGAGGTCGACCTGCGCTCCGGCGCGATGAGCGGCCCCGAGCTCGCCGACGCCCTGTCGGGGGTGTCGCTGCTGGGCATCCGGTCCAACACCACGATCACGCCCGAGGTGCTCGACGCCGGCAAGGATCTCCTGGCCGTGGGGTGCTTCTGCATCGGCACCAACCAGGTCGACCTCCCCGCGGCCGCCGAGCGCGGCGTCGCGGTGTTCAACGCCCCGTTCTCCAACACCCGAAGCGTCGTCGAGCTGGTGCTCGGCGAGATCATCGCCCTGGTCCGCCGGCTGCCGGAGAAGAACCAGCGGATGCACGACGGCATCTGGGACAAGTCCGCCCGCGGCAGCCACGAGTTCCGCGGCCGCACGCTGGGCATCGTCGGCTACGGCAACATCGGCACCCAGCTGTCCAACATGGCCGAGGCCGTCGGCCTGCGCGTGATCTTCTACGACACCGCCGACCGCCTCGCCCACGGCAACGCCCGCCGCGTGGACTCCCTCGAGCAGCTGCTGGGCCAGGCCGACGTGGTGAGCCTGCACGTCGACGGCCGCCCCGGGAACGCCGGGCTGTTCGGCGCGCAGCAGTTCGCGCAGATGAAGCCACGCTCGATCTTCATCAACGCCTCGCGCGGCATGGTCATCGACGACGAGGCGCTGCGGGAGAACATCCTCTCGGGCCACCTCGCCGGTGCCGCGATCGACGTCTTCCCGATCGAGCCCAAGGCCCAGGGCGACACCTTCGAGTCACCGCTGCGCGGCCTCGACAACGTCATCCTCACCCCGCACGTCGGCGGCTCCACCCAGGAGGCGCAGGAGGAGATCGGGCACTTCGTCGCGGGGAAGCTGCTCGGGTTCGTCGGGACGGGCAGCACCGCGCTGTCGGTCAACCTCCCGCAGGTCGCGCCGCCGCCCCCTCCGGGCGCGTTCCGCATGGGCTACCTGCACACCAACACCCCGGGCGTGCTGGCCGGGCTCAACCAGTGCCTGCTCGACGCCGGCGTCAACGTGGTCGGCCAGGCGTTGTCCACGCACGGTGAGCGCGGCTACGTCGTCACCGACACCGACGCAGCGATCCCCGAGCAGGCGCTCGCCGAGCTCCGACGCTCGCCGCACACGGTGTGGCTGCGGACCTGGACACCCTGAGCCGCCCCGGCCCGCCGCCCCACCCCCGTCACAGGCGGATCGGGTCGGCCATCCCGACGACGACCTCGCGCTCGCCCTCGTAGGGCTCGCGGCCGTGCGCCGTGCGGATGTTGTCGACGACCATGACGTCGCCCGCCTGCCACGCCTCGCGCACCGTGTGTGCGGCGTACGCGTTGTTGATCAGGTTCACCACGTCCTCGCCGATCGGCTCGCCGTTGCCGAAGCGCGTGGTGAAGGGCAGCCCGTCGGGCCCGTAGGACTCCACCAGGTACTCGCGGATGTCGGGATCGAGCGTCCACTCGTTGAGGAACGCGACCTGGTTGAACCAGCAGGGCCGACCGTCGACGGGATGACGCACGACCGCACGGCGGCGCTGACGGGTGCTGAGGCTGTCGCCGTTCCAGCGGAACTCGATGCCCTGGCTCCGGCAGTAGTGCTCGACGGCGCCGCGGTCGCTGGTGCCGAAGGCCTCGGCCCACGACGCGCCGATCTCGTCGTTGTAGTTGCGGACCAGCAGCCAGCCCTCGTGGTCGAGCCGCGACACGAGCGCCGGGGGCAGGGCCTGGAGGACGGCGGACGCGTCGCCGATCGGGGTGGCACCCCCGGCGGCGGGTGGCCGCAGGCAGGCGAAGAACATGAAGGCGGGCGGGTCGGGCAGGTAGCTCAGCTCGTTGTGCAGGCACATCTGCTGGGTCGCCGGCCACTGGGTGGCCGAGTACAGCCCGTTCCCGAGTGCCGTGCGGGGCGCGAACGCCTCACGCTCGGCCAGCAGGCCGGACGCCGACAAGCGAGCGAACACCGCGGCCGTCTGCGCGTGGTCACGGACGCCGAGACCCCGGATCAGCATGGCGCCGTACCGCGCCACGAGCTGTCGCACGTCGTTGCGGAAGTGCGCCGCCCAGCCGACCGGGTCCGGGCCGGGGTTCACCCAGAGGACCGGAGGACGGCCGGGACGGAGGTCGAGGTTGCCGGCGGCGGGCTGCTGCATCGTGGACGACATGGTGGGCTCCGGGCGGATCGGGCGGCGGACGGGATCGGGTGATCAGGCGGTGGACGCCGGCGGCGGGGCGGGCAGCTTGTCGGGCAGGACGTGGCGGCCGGTCAGGCGGGCGCGGGCGCCGTAGTGCTCCTCGCGCCAGACCGGCGCGTAGACGGTGTCGAGGTAGCG
>JAQSWW010000153.1 GCA_029266415.1 Actinomycetospora sp.
GGTCGCTCCGGGCCCCCTGCCCGAGGACGTCCGGATCGCGACCTGCGGCGCCTGGCGCGCCGCGGGCACGAGCGCGGACCGAGCGGCCGACCCGACCGTCGCTCCCCGGGTCTCCGCGGCCGGGGGTGCCCCGACCGTCGACGGCTACTGTGCGGCCACGCCGACGCCGGCAGGCGCGCCGACCACGCCCGGGTCGGCGGGCGAGCCGGGCGCCGCGACGTCGAGCAGGCCGCCCTCGGCGACCGCTCCCCGCGACGGCGCCGCACCCGACGCCGACGCCCCCGGGGCCTCGCCGGGACGTCCCGGGTCCGACCCCGGTGACGCGACCGACGGCCGCTCCGTCGGGCCCCCGGCCACGGCTCCGGGACGGCCGACCGATCGCCAGGACCCGCCGTCCGGACGGTCCGTCGGACCGCCGGCGGACCCGCCGGGGCCGAACCGGGCGCCCCGCAACGACGGCGGCACCCCGCCCGGTCAGAGCTGACCAGCGGGTCGGCGGTCGTCGATCTCGCACAGCTCCTCGCGGTCGATCGCGTCGAGCCGGACCTCGACCTCGTCGAAGCGGAGCTCGGACGGCCGTGGCAGGGAGAGATGGCCGGACGCTTCACGGCATGGCCGGTCGGCCCGGGTCAGGCGCCCGGTGCCACGACGACGATCCGGCCGCGCAGCGCGCCCGCGTCGGCCTCGGCGTGGACCGCCGCCAGCTCCGCCAGCGGCACCCGCCGGTCGACGTCGACGCGCAGCTCGCCCCGGTCGACGAGCTCCACGAGGTGCGCCAGCTGCTCGGTGTCGCTGCGGACGAAGACGTCCACCGCGCGCACGCTGCGCGCCTCGTCGGCGGGGACCGGCGTGCTGGGCACGGTGTTGACGGCGACGCCACCGTCGCGGACCAGGCCCACCAGCGCGCCGAGCTGCTCGGGGGTGATCGAGGCGAGGTTGAGCAGGACGTCGACGGGCTCGCCGAGCGCCGCGGTCACGTCGGAGGTGGTGTGGTCGACGACCTCGTCCGCGCCCGCCGACCGCAGCCGCTCGCTGCTGCGCGGACTCGCGGTGGCGACGACGTACGCCCCGGCGTGCTGCGCGAGCTGCACGGCGTAGCCGCCGACCGCCCCGCCCGCACCGTTGATCAGCACGCGCTGCCCGGCCGTCAGCTTCGCGTCGTCGAACAGCGCCTGCCAGGCCGTGAGGCCCACCATCGGCAGGGCGGCGGCGTCGGCGAGCGCGACGCCCGCCGGCGCGCGCGTCAGGACCTCGGCCGGCACGACCGCGTACTCCGCGGACGCCCCGTCGCCCACCATCGGCAGGAAGCCGACGACCTCGTCGCCGACGGCGAGGCCCTCCACCCCGTCGCCCAGGGCGTCGACCGTGCCGGACACCTCGATGCCGGGGGTGTGGGGCAGGGCGACCGGGAAGGGCCCGCGGAGGTAGCCCCCGCGGATGCCGTCGTCGACGGGGTTGAACGTCGTCGCCGCGACGCGCAACCGTACCTGCCCCGCGCCCGGGACGGGCTGCTCCACGTCCTCGTACCGGAGCACGTCGGGGCCGCCGTACTCGTGGAAACGCACTGCCTTCACGTCCGAGCCTCCTGGGAGATGGTGCTTCCAACTCGAAGCACAACCCGACGCTAACCCTGCTTCGAGTTCGAAACAAGTAGACTCGCGGGATGCCCGGGCCGCCCCACGCCGTCGACCCCGTCCGGCTCGGCGCCTACTTCGCGCTGATCGAGGTGTCCAGCCTGCTCCGGCACGCGATCGAGCAGCAGCTGAGCGAGGCGGGCGACCTCACGTTCGTGCGGTTCCAGGTCCTCATGCGGCTCGCGCAGACGCCCACGGGCAGCCACCGCATGACCGACCTCGCCGACGCCATCGTCCACAGCCGCAGCGGCCTGACCTACCAGGCGGGCCTGCTCGAGAAGGCGGGCCTGGTCACGCGCGCGCCCTCACCCGACGACGACCGGGCCGTCGTCGTCACCATCACCGAGGCCGGGCGCGCGCTGATCGCGAAGGTGCTGCCGGGCCACGAGGAGGTCGTCGGCGACCTGCTCTTCGAGCCCCTCTCGCAGGACGACGCGCGGACCCTCGCCGCCCTGCTGACACCGATCCGCGACCACATGCGCGCGGCGCCGCCCCGCTCGTCGACGTCCCGGCGCCGCAGGCCCTCGAGCAGCGCGTAGCCGACTCCTCGGACGGACCGTGGCGTGGGGCGCGGTCACCGACGCTGCCCTGCCCGTGACGTGCGTGGACGTCACCGCCGGTGCGGCGCGGTGGCCTCGGGTCCGATGACCGAGAGCAGCTGCAGCTTCTCGTAGCTCTCGCTGCCCGGGACCGCCGTGTAGACGAACAGCAGGTGGGACTGCTCGGTGTCGAGCAGCGTCTGGCAGTTGAGCTCCAGCACGCCGACCTCGGGGTGGACGAGGCGCTTGACGTCCCGGGGCCGGATGCCGACCTCGTGCTGGTCCCACAGCCCGCGGAACTCCGCGCTCTGCGCGAGGAGCAGGTCGGCGAGGTGGGCGGCCCGCGACGCAGGCCCGCGCTGGGCGACGAGCCCGCGAAGACCCGAGGCGTACATCCGCGACAGGAACGCGTGGTCCTCGGGGGCGTACTGCGCGCGGGTGGCGGGGTCGGTGAACCACCGGTAGCCGCGACTGCGCGCCGGGCCCGTGTAGGCCGTCGCGTCGCCGGTGAGCGCCACGCCCAGCGGCGTCTGGCGCAGCGTCTCCCCCAGCTCGGTCACGATCTCCGCCGGCGTGTCGGCGAGACGATCGAGGATGCGCAGCAGGCCGGGGCTGATGTGCTCGCTGGCCGCTCCCCGGGCAGGCGGGTGATGCCCGGCGAGACGGAACAGGTGGTCGCGCTCGTCGAGCGAGAGGTGCAGTCCCAGCGCGATCGAGGCGATCATCTGCTCCGACGGCTGCGGACCGCGCTCCCGCTCGAGGCGTGCGTAGTAGTCGGTCGACATGTGGCTCAGTGCCGCGACCTCCTCGCGCCGCAGCCCGCTCGTGCGGCGCCGCTGCCCGCGCGGCAGGCCGACGTCCTCGGGCTGCAGCGACTCGCGGCGCCGCCGCAGGAACGTGGCCAGCCCGGTCCGGTCGATCATCGCCCGCCCTCTCCTCGGTGCTGCGCCGTTCCTACCGGCGTCGCGCGGCGCGCAGCCACGGCCGGTCGATCCCCCTCTGCGGCCGTGAGACGGACCGCTCAGCCACGGATCGGCAGGCCGTGGCTGTCCGCGCGTCGACGGGCGAGCGTCGACGGCACACCCCCACCGACCGGAGGAACGCTCCATGACGAACGACCTCACCGAGGCCCTGCGCCGGAGCCTCGCACGCTCCGGCGGCGTGACGGGGATCCTCGTGGCCGCCGCCCCCGCCGCCGCGTTCGTCGTCGCCGACGCCCTCGGCGGGCTGACGTGGGCGTTCGTCGCCCTCGCCGTGGCCGCACCCGTGGCGTTCGGCGTGCGGCTCGCCCGCCGGGAGTCCCTGCGCGGCGCGCTGATCGGCCTCGCCGTCGCCGGCGGCTGCGCCGCGGTCGCCGCCGTCTCCGGCGAGGCCCGGGCGTTCTTCCTGCTCCCGACGCTCATCCCCGCCGTGATGGGCGTGGTCTTCCTCGGCTCGGTGCTCGTGCGCCGGCCGGTGGCCGGGGTGCTGTTCAACCGCCTGGTCGGCGGACCTGCCGACTGGCGTGACCACGCCCGGCTGAGGCGCGTCTACACGGTCAGCACGCTGGCCGGCGTCGCGTTCCACGCGGTCAACCTCGGCCTGCGCGGCGTCGCCTACCTCGCCGACCAGCCGGCGGTCCTCGCCGCCCTCGGCGTCGTCGCCGTCCCCGGCTTCGCCGCCCTCGCCGCCGTCACCCTCGTCGCGGCCCGCCGCGCGATCTCCACCTCCACCTCCCCCGCCTGACCACGACCACCCAGGAGAGAAGACATGCCCCGCACCCCTGACATCACCGTCCCGACCCTCGCCGGCAAGCGCGCCGTGGTCACCGGCGCCAGCGACGGCATCGGCCTCGGGATCGCCCGGCGACTCGCCGCCGCCGGCGCCGAGGTGGTCCTCCCGGTCCGCAACCCGCGCAAGGGCGAGGCGGCCGTCGCCGCGATCCGCGAGCAGGTCCGCGACGCGACCGTGTCCCTGCGCACGCTCGACCTGTCCTCCCTCGCCTCGGTCGCCGCGCTCGGCGCCACCCTGCGCGAGGAGGACCGGCCGATCCACCTTTTGATCAACAACGCCGGGGTCATGACCCCGCCCGACCGGCAGACCACCGCCGACGGCTTCGAGCTGCAGTTCGGCACCAACCACCTCGGTCACGTCGCCCTGGTGGCCCACCTGCTGCCCCTGCTGCGCGCCGGTCGCGCCCGTGTGACCTCGCAGATCAGCATCGCCGCACGCTCCGGCTCGATCCACTGGGACGACCTGAGCTGGGAGCGCTCCTACGACGGCATGCGCGCGTACTCCCAGTCGAAGATCGCGTTCGGGCTCTTCGCGCTGGAGCTCGAGCGCCGCAGCCGGGCCGGGGGCTGGGGCATCACGAGCAACCTCTCCCACCCCGGGATCGCCGCGACGAACCTGCTCGCCCCGCGCGCCGAGCTCGGGCGCGAGCGGGCGGCCCGGGGCCGGCGGTTCATCGGTGCCCTGTCCGCTCGCGGCATCCTGCTCGGGACCGTCGCGAGCGCCGGTCTCCCCGCCCTCTTCGCCGCGACCTCCCCGCAGGCCCGGGGCGGGCTCTTCTACGGGCCGCGCGGACCCGGGAACCTGGGCGGTGCCCCTGCCGAGCAGGCGCTCTACCGCCCGCTGCGCAGCATCGAGGACGCCGAGCGGATCTGGCGGGTCTCCGTCGGGCTGGCCGACGTGGCCTTCGGCGACGACACCGCCACGGCGGAGGGCGTCGCGTCCCCGCCCCGCAGCGCCCGACAGCACTGACCCCCGCAGCGGCGTCCTGACACGCTCACCGTGACGTGCACGTGCACCCGCCGGCCTGGAGGAACCCCGTGAGCAAGCCGCTGGTCGACCGCGACGACGCGCCGCCGGACTCGGAGCTGGTGGAGGTCAGCGACGGCGTCTACGCGTACATCCAGCCCGACGGCAGCTGGATGATCAACAACACCGGGTTCCTCGTCGCCCGCGACGGGGTCAGCGCCGTCGACAGCTGCGCCACCGAGCGCCGCACGCGCGGGTTCCTCGACGCGATCGCCCGCGTCACCGCGGCGCCGGTGCGCACGCTGGTCAACACCCACCACCACCCCGACCACACCGCCGGCAACGGACTCTTCCGCGGGGCCTCGATCGTCGCCCACGAGCAGGCCCGGCCCGAGATGCGCACGCTCGGACTGCCCCACAACTCGGGGATCTGGACCGACGTCGACTACGGCGACCTCGAGCTGACGCTGCCGTTCCTGACCTTCGCCGACCGCCTGACGCTGTGGGCCGACGACCTGCGCTGCGAGCTGCTCTTCGCCGGCGGGCCCGCCCACACCACCAACGACGTGGTGGTGTGGCTGCCCGAGCGCTCGGTGCTCTTCGCCGGCGACCTGCTCTTCCACGGCGGCACCCCGTTCCTGCTCTCGGGCTCGGTGCTGGGCGCCATCGACGTCCTCGAGGGCTTCCTGCGTCCCCTCGGCGCGCGGACGATCGTCCCGGGTCACGGCCCGGTCGGCGAGCCGGTGATGATCGACGAGGTCCTGGGCTACCTGCGGTTCGTCCTCGACGTCGCCCGCGACGGTCACGCCGCGGGCGTCACACCCCTCGAGCTGGCGCGGGGCACCGACCTCGGGGCGTACGCGGAGTGGACCGACACCGAGCGGATCGTCGGCAACCTGCACCGCGCCTACGCGGACCTGACCGTGCCGGTCGAGGAGCGCGGCGGACCCATCGACTTCCC
This sequence comes from Actinomycetospora sp., assembly GCA_029266415.1. Taxonomy (GTDB): domain Bacteria; phylum Actinomycetota; class Actinomycetes; order Mycobacteriales; family Pseudonocardiaceae; genus Actinomycetospora. The sequence goes on from JAQSWW010000153.1 coordinate 5,874, forward strand.
CGGCGCGCTGGGCGACATGGTCACCTTCAACGGCGGCCGTCCGCTGACCTGCCTGGCCTGAGCCCGGTCAGGAAGGTCGCCACGGCGGCGCCACGCCCCATCCCCAGCGGGGCACCGGTGCCCGCTCCACCACGTCGGCGTCGTGCTGGGAGTTCTGCAGCGCGAGCCGCGTGCCCCACTCGACGTAGCCGACGAAGGCCGCGCGGAACTCCGGGTCGTCCGGGAGGCCGGCGTCGTCGGCCGCGCGGTGCATCGTCTCGGCGAAGCGGCGGCGCTGGTCCGGGCTGATGCCCAGCTCGCGGTGGTGGGCGAGCATGCGCTCGTAGCCCCCGAGCTGGTCGGTGTAGTCGCTCGGCCCGCCGAACACCTCGATCCACCACAGCGTGACGTGCGCGCGGTGCTCCTCGGTGACGCCGCCCGGGAAGAGCGGGGCGAGCAGGTCGTCCCGCTCGACGCGGTCGTAGAACGCGTCGATGAGACGGCGGAAGGCCTCGCGCTCGCCGGCCCACTCGTACAGCGTCGGTGGCATTGCAACAGTGTAATCACAAAGGCGGTCGCGATCGAGCGGCCGCGCCCGACCCGTCCCGATAGGGTCCGGCCCGTCGCCGGCGACGCACCCCGCGTCGCACCACGCCGAGGAGGGCGGTCATGGCGGACCCCGGGTCGACCTCGGCGGACGCGGCGTCCGCGCCGCGCACGATCGCCGGCCGCTACGTCCTGGGCGCACCGCTCGGGCGGGGCGGCTCGGCGGAGGTCCACCGGGCCACGGACCGGGCGCTCGGGCGCGAGGTGGCCCTCAAGCTCTTCCCGTCGACGCTGGAGCCGGAGGAGCGCCTCCGGCAACGCCGCGAGCTCACCCTCCTCGCCGAGCTGCACCACCCCAACCTCGTCGACCTCTTCGACGCCGGCGAGGACGAGGCGGGTCGACTCTACCTGGTGATGCGGCTGATCCCGGGCGAGAGCCTCGCCGGGCGCCTCGGGCGCGAGGGCGCGCTCCCGCTCAACGTCGTCACCGGGATCGGCGCCGAGCTCGCCGGCGCGATCGCCTACATCCACGACCACGGCGTCACCCACCGCGACGTCAAGCCGGCGAACATCCTGCTCGGCGAGCGCCCGATGCTCGGCGACTTCGGGATCGCCCGGGCCGCCGGCGGCGCCCAGGTCACCAGCACGGGCTTCATCATCGGGACGCCCGCCTACATGGCACCCGAGCAGGTCCGGGGCGAGGTCGTGGGGCCTCCCGCCGACGTCTACGCGCTCGGCCTGGTCGTCCTCGAGATGCTGTCGGGCCGGCGGGAGTACGACGGGCCGGGCGTCGAGGTCGCCATGGCCCGCCTGGCGCGTCCCCCCGCCGTCCCGCCGCTCCCGCTCGGCCTCGAGCACCTGCTGCAGCGCATGACCCACCTCGACCCGGCCGTCCGGCCGACCGCCGCCGAGGTCGCCACCACCCTCGCCGACGCGGGCGCCCACCTCGGGGGCGCGCGCACCGTGGCGGGAACGCGCCCGCAGACCCTGGTCGCCCCGGTGCCGTGGACAGGCGGTGACGGCGGGACGGTGGCGGGACAGGGCGGCGGCCGCGCGGCGGCGGCCCCGCCCGCCGCCCGGGGTCGTCTCGTCGCGGTCGGGGCGCTCGTCGCCCTCGCCCTGGGCGTGGTCGTGGCTCTCGCGCTGTCCGGCGGTGACGGGTCCGCCCCGACCCCGGGATCGACGGGGGCCGAGCCCACGACGGCGTCCGCCACCACCTCCTCCGACAGGTCCACCGGCCGGACCACCACCGCGGGGGCGCGCACCCCGGTGGCTCCCGAGGCCGGGGACGGGGGCGGCAGTCCGGGACGCGGCGGGGACGTCGGCGGGGGCGAGCCGGAGTCCGCGGGCGGTGGCGGCGGCGGTGGTGGCGGTGGCGGCAGCGGTGGCGGCAGCGGTGGCGGCAGCGGTGGTGGCGGCGGCGGTGACGGACCGGGCGGCGGTGAGGGCGGCGGCGGATCTGGTGGCGGCGGCGGCTGACGACCGTGGTGGCGGGCCCGGAGCCGTCACGGACCCACGAGCGTCGCTCCTCCCGCGTCCTGGTGGACGACCCGCCGGGATCAGCTCCCGGCCAGCAGCGGGAGCACGTGCCGGCGGAAGAACCGGCCGTCGGCGGGGTTCGAGAGCGTCGACGCCACCGACTCCGGGTCCACCCAGTGGGCCTCGGGGTTGGCGGGGTCGAGGGGCGCCACGTCGGCCTCGGGGCTGCGGAACAGGAACAGCGTGATCGTCTTGCGCTCGGGCAGGCCGTACCGGAACCCCACCCGCGTGTACGACCCGAGCTCGCGCACGAGCTCCAGGTCGGCGAGCCCGCACTCCTCGTGGATTTCACGCCGTGCCGCGTCGAGCACGTCCTCGCCGTCCTCGACGTGGCCCTTGGGCAGGGACCACGTCCGGGCCCGCTGGCGGACGACGACCACCCGGCCGCGGGGATCGACGACCACCCCGCCCGCGGCCTCGCTGCGGAGCATGCGCGCAGTCTGCCCGGGCGGGCGGGCCGACGCGCGCCCGACGCTCAGGGCGGGGTGGAACGCCGCAGGTGGACGATCGGGAACGGCTTCCCGTCGGCGTCGGTCGCCGAGCGCCCGAACTCGACGAAGCCCCGGCGGCGGTACCACGCCCGCGCCGCGGGGTTCTGCTCGTTGACGTCGACGGTGAGGATGGGGTGCTCGGCGGCCACCTCCTCGAGCAGGGCCGTCCCGGCGCCCCGGCCGTGGGTGTCGGGGTCGACGAAGAGCATGTCGACCTCGCCGCCGCGCGCGCCGAGGAAGCCGACCACGGCGCCGTCCCCGGGATCGCACGCCACCCGGATCGCGGCCCGGGGCAGGATCCCGTGCACCTGCTCCTCGAAGCCGTCGACGTCGGCGACCGTCAGGAAGTCGTGGGTGGCCTCGACCGCGCGGCGCCACACGCGCACCAGTGCGTCGTGGTCGTCGGGGACGGCGTCGCGGAGGAGCCAGGGGGATCCGGCGCGGGACACGCCGACACGGTAGGTCAGTCGCGGCGGGCGGCGTCCTCCGCCTTCTCGACCGCGTCGTTGCGCACCGCGTTGCCGGTCGGGTCCACGTCCGTCGCGGTGAGCGCGTCGTCCTCGGCGTCGTCGAGGGCCTCGGCGCGGCGGGCCTCGGGGTCGTCGGGGTGCTGCGGGTCGTCCATCGCTCGCTCCGTCCTGGTGCTCGGTCGCGCCCGCCACGGCGCCGGACCTCGGGACCGCGTGGTACCCGGAGGACGGCGCCGGGCGAACCGCTCCTCCGACGGCCGAACCGGGTACGCCGCACGGATGACCGATCCGACCCCCGTCGCCCCCGTCCCCTCCGAGCGCGGCGACGTCCCCCCGATCGCGATCGTGACCGGCGCCGACTCCGGTATCGGCCGCGCGACCGCGGTCGCGCTCGCGCGCGACGGGTTCGACGTCGGCATCACGTACCGCGGCGACGAGGAGGCGGCGCAAGGCGCCGCCGCCGAGGTGCGGGAGCACGGCCGGCGGGCGGCGGTGCGGCAGATGGACCTGGGCGAGCTGCCGGGGGCGGCGGACGCGGTCGACGCGCTGGCCGACGAGCTCGGCGGCATCGGCGTGCTGGTGAACAACGCGGGCACCGGGACCCGCACCCGCGTGCTCGACATGGACTACGAGACCTGGAAGCACGTCATCGCGGTCGACCTCGACGGCGCGTTCCTGTGCAGCCAGCGGGCGGGGCGCCGCATGGTCCACGCCGGCCGCGGCGGGCGCATCGTCAACGTCACCAGCATCCACGAGCACGTCCCGCGCGTCGGCGCCGCGCCCTACTGCGCGGCGAAGGCCGGCATCGGGCTGCTGACCAAGGTCCTCGCCCTCGAGCTCGGCGAGTACGGCATCACCGTCAACGCCGTGGCGCCCGGCGAGATCGCGACGCCGATGACGGGGCAGCCGGACGAGGACCCGCGCGAGTCCCCGCGACCCGGGGCGCCGCTGGGCCGCCCCGGACTCGCCGTGGAGGTCGCGGCGATGATCGCCTTCCTGTCGTCCGCGGGGGCCGCCTACGTCACGGGCGCCTCCCACGTCGTCGACGGCGGGGTCACCCTCATGGGAGCCCAGGCCGGTCTGTCGTTCCCCGACGACTCGTGGCGCCGGCCGTGAGCACGACGTCGCGCGAGGACGCGCAGGAGCCGACGGGGGACGCCGCCGAGGCGGACACCTCCCGGGAGGACGCGGCGTCGAGCCGGACCGAGCGCCGGGCCGAACGGGAGGCCTCGCAGGCCGAGGACCGGGCCGACGGCGCCGGGGAGCGGGCCGAGCGCTCCGACGACACCGGCGAGCAGATCGAGGGTCGCGCCGAGCAGGCGGCCCAGAAGGCGTACAGCGAGCTCGCCGGCCTCGGGGCGAGCGGCGAGGGCGAGGCCCCGGTGCGGGCGGTCGAGCTGCTCGGACGCGTCGGCCTGGTGGGCTACGGGCTGGTGCACGTGCTGATCGGGGCCATCGCCGTCCACGTCGCCTGGGTCGGGGGCGGGCAGCCCGATCAGCAGGGCGCGCTCAGCGGGCTGACCGGCAGCGGGCTGGGCATCGCCGTCCTGGCGGTGATGGTGGTCGGCCTGGTGGCGTTCGCCGTGTGGCAGGGGCTGGCCGCGGCGGCGGGCTTCCGCTGGACCTCGGGGATGACGCGGGTCCGCAAGCGCGTCGGCGCCGGGGCGAAGACGGTCGCGGTGCTCGCCGTGGCCGTGGTCGGGGTCCGGCTGCTGGTCACCGGCTCGTCGGGCGGTTCCAGCTCGCAGGGCTCCGAGGGGGTCACCGCCGGCCTGCTCGCCCTGCCCGCCGGGTGGATCGTC
>JAQSWW010000154.1 GCA_029266415.1 Actinomycetospora sp.
GCACCGCAGCCGTCGAAGTAGTCCCGTCGTGCAGCCATACGGCCACCCTACCATCGGATACGTCTACCGACCTGTCGAGTAGCACGCTAGGACCATCGAGATCCGTGCTCGCCGCCGCCGGACCAGGAAGCAACGAACGCGCTGTTCGCTGCTTCTATCGCAGCGAACAGCGCGTTCGTTCGGGTCTGGTAGGGGCGGCTCAGGTGCCCGGCGCGATGAAGAACTCGAGCGCGATGTTGTCGGGGTCGCGGAACGACACCCCGGAGCCGTAGTGCGCCTTCTTGATGCCGCCGTGGGCGATGCCCAGCTCGTCGAGACGGTCGCGCCACTGCTCGAGCTCGGCGGTGTTGGCCAGCCCGAAGCTGATGTGGTCGACGCCCGTGCGGTGCTCGTCGGCACGGTCACCCGACTCGCGGCCCTGGTGGGTGTGCAGCCCGAAGAGCATCCCGCCGTCGAGGGCGAACACCGTGTGGTGGAACTCGCCGCCCTCCTCGTCCTCGTCGAGCACGGGGTCGGCGCCGAAGAGCCGGCTGTACCACCGGGTGCTGCGCTCGAGGTCCGAGACGGTGATCGCGACGTGCTGCAGGCCGGGGAAGGCCATGGATCGGGCTCCTTTGCCGTCGGTGTCGTTCACTCGCGGTGCTGCCACTGGGGGTCGCGCTTGGCCAGGAAGGCCGACATGCCCTCCTGGGCGTCGCACGTCATCGCGTTGGTCGCCATGGTGTCGCTCATCTGCTCGTAGGCCGCGTCCTCGGGCAGGTCCACCTGGCGGTAGAACGCCTCCTTCCCGATCCGCAGGGTCACAGCGCTCGCGTCGGCGACCTTCTCCGCGAGCGCCCGCACGGTCGCGTCGAGTTCGTCGGCGGGCACGACCTGGTTCACCAGGCCCCACTCGGCGGCCGTGGCGGCGTCGATGGTCTCGCCGGTGAGCAGCAGCTGCATGGCCCGCTTGCGCCCGATCGCCCGCGTCACGGCCACCATCGGCGTGGAGCAGAACAGCCCGATCTTCACACCGGGCGTGCCGAACACCGCGTTCTCGGCGGCGACGGCCAGGTCGCACGTGGCGACGAGCTGGCAGCCGGCGGCGACGGCCACGCCCTGCACGGCCGCGATGACGGGCTGGGGCACGCGGTGCACCACGGTCATCAGCTCGGTGCAGACGGCGAAGACCTCGCGCTCCTCCTCGAGCGTCCGGTCGATCATCTCGGAGAGGTCGTGGCCGGCCGAGAACGCCGGGCCCTCGGCGCGCACGACGATCACCCGCACCCCGTCGCGCCCGGACACGTCGACGAGCGCGGCGTGCAGCTCGCGCATCGTGGCGACCGACAGCGCGTTGCGCCGGCGCGGGTTGGCCAGCGTGAGCACCGCGGTCGCCCCCTCGACCTCGATGCGCACGGCGGAGGGTGCGGGCTCGACGGCGGTCGCGGACGGGGCACTCACGGTCATGGTCCCAGTGGACCATCCCCGCGAGCCACGGACCAGGCCGCGCCGGGCCGGGTCACGCCAGGGTCAGGCCGGGGTCAGGCCGGGGTCAGGCCGGGGTCAGGCCAGGGCCCGCCCGCGCATCGGGCCGTCGGGGCCGGTGCCGTCGCCCTCGGCGCGGTCGTCGTCGAACCGCATCCAGATCTGACGGCGCTCCTCGTGGGTGCGGGCGCTGTCCATGGCCGCGAGGCGGCGGCGCTGGTCCTCGTCGGACGCGCCCTGGGCGTGCGCCCGGGCGGCCTCGGCCATCGCCGCGTCGGCGTCGGCCTCGGCCCGCGACGAGGGCCGGGGCTGGCGGTGCGCGTCCTCGGGTTCCTCGTCGTCCCCGCCGCGCTCCTGGCGGTAGGGGTTGTCGTCGGGCAGCTTCGACACGAAGCGCCCGTAGGCGCCGGTGAACAGCAGCACGAGCCCGGCGCCGATGGAGAAGAAGACGTTGGGCAGCCGGAACGCGAGCAGGTTGTACGGGGTCCCGATCAGCGCGAGGTTGACGAACGCCGAGACCAGGAACAGCACCCCGATCACCACCATGACGGTGGACGAGAGTCGCCCGCCCCGGATCGCCGCGGCGATGAGGACCGCCGCGGTGACCAGCGAGATCGTCGACAGCGCGCCGTTGGTCGACAGGCCCGCGACGGGCGCGCCCTCGGTGTCGAAGAACGACAGCCCGCCGACGAGGCCGAGCACGCCGAAGGTGGCGATGACGACGGCGACCACGACCGCGCCGACGCGGTGCACCCACATGACCTTGTGGTCGGGGCGCAGGGCGCCCGCCACCCGGGCCCGCTTGCCCCGGCTCTCCTGGTCCTGGCTCATCGCTGCCCCTCGGCCTCGCGCTGGGCCTCGCGGCGGGCCTCGGCCCCGGTCTCGCCGGCGTAGCCGAGGTCGCGGCCCGCCGCGCGGCCCACGAACGTGTCGGTGTCCCCCGTGCCGGTGACCGAGCCCTGGTCACCCCGGTGCTCGGCGTGCTCGCCACCGGCCACGCGGGAGGCGGCGGTCCGCGGGTCGTGCCCGGCCTCGGACTCCGACGGATCGGAGGTGGGCGAGGGCCCGACGGGTCCGCGCTCCCCGGTCAGGCGGGCCCGCCAGCGGGCGAGGGTGTCGGCGAGGGACATGGCGCGGGCTCCCGGGGGACGTCGTGTGTGACCCGGGGGCATAGGCGCGCCGCCCACGCCCGAAACGTCACGTCCTGGCGACGTCACGACGTCGGGAGCGTCACCAGGGCAGGGCGGCCCGCGTCCCGTCGTCGAGGTAGGCCGGGTTCAGCCACGGCGGCAGCTCGGTGGGCACCTCGACGTCGACCCGCTCGCCGCGGAAGGCCACCGCGGCGCGGGGACCGTCGACGACGACCTCGACGTGCTCGAGGTTGCGCGGCTCGCCCGGGTCGTGGCCCAACGCGGCGGCGGCGAATCCCCGCAGCAGCGCGGAGTGGGACGCGACGAGGGTGACCGACGCCGGGTCCGTGGTGCCGAGGGCGCGGAGGCCCGCCCAGGCGCGGTAGGCGATCACCTGCGGCGGTTCGAAGTGCAGGCTCACGAGGTCCATCCACCGGTCGATGGGGCCGCCGAGGCGCGAGCCGGCGCCGTAGTCGGTGTCGAAGCGGTCGTAGGCGCGGACCCAGTCCGGGGTCGGTGTGCCGTTGCCGGCGTACTGCAGGCGGTGCGCGGCCACCCCCGACGACTCGCGGGCGGCGCCCTCGTGGAGGAAGTGGAGGCTGTCGAACCGCCCGTCGGCCCGCGGCTCGCCCAGCGCGAGGTCGTCGCGGCGGGCGGCGAGCACCTCGCGCAGCATCCGGGCCGTCGCGGTGGCGCGTGCGGTGGGCGCGTGCACCAGCGCGACACGGGCGCCGGCGGGCAGTTCGCCGGCCAGCTCGTCGCCCTTGGCGCGGCACTGGTCCTCGCCGTGCTCGGTCAGGCCCACGTCGTCGAAGTAGCCGTGGGTCTCGCCGTGACGGATCAGCAGCACCCGGTTCATGGTCGAGCTCCCCGATCGGCGTGCTCCCCCATCTGCTCCGTCTCCCGGCTCATGCATCCCACCCTGTCGTGATCACACCGACGTCCGCGCGCCGGGTTCCGCAGGGGCGAACTCCAGGTCGGCGGGTGTGCGCGCGCCGGCGAGGGCGAGGGTGAGGTCGAGCTCGGCGAGGACGTCGCGGGTCACCTGGGCGACACCGGCCGCCCCGGCGAGCGCGAGCCCGTAGGCGAACGGTCGCCCGAGGCACACCGCGCGGGCGCCGAGCGCCAGCGCGCGGGCGACGTCGGCGCCGCTGCGCACCCCGGAGTCGAGCAGCACCGGGGCCCGGTCGCCGACGGCCTCGACGACGCCCGGCAGGGCGTCGAGGCTCGCCACCGACCCGTCGACCTGGCGCCCGCCGTGGTTGCTGACCAGCACGCCGTCCACCCCGGCGTCGAGCGCGCGGCGGGCGTCGTCGGCGTGCAGGACGCCCTTGAGGACCACCGGGAGGCGGGTGCGCGAGCGCAGGGTGGCGATGTCGTCCCAGCTCAGGGTGGGCCGGGAGTAGACGCGCAGGAACGTCTCCACGGCGGCGCGGGGCAGCGGCGAGCGCAGGTTGTCGACGAACCGGCCGGGGTGGTGGCGGCTGATCTCGACCAGGGTCCGCACCGCCGTGGGCGTCGGGCGCGGGGTCGGGCGCGGCGGGCCGGCCGCGGTCTCCCGCGTGAGCCGGGCGAACACCGGGTCCGAGGTGTACTGCGCGATGCCCAGGCCGCGGGCGAAGGGCAGGTGCCCGAGGTCGAGGTCGCGCGGGCGCCAGCCCAGCATCGTCGTGTCCAGGGTGACGACGACCGCGCCCGCCCCGGCGGCCTCGGCGCGCGCCAGGAAGCTGTCGACGAGGTCGTCGGAGGTCGACCAGTAGAGCTGGAACCACCAGCCGGCGGTCGCGTACGGGGCGATCTGCTCCATGGGGTGGCCGGCCTGGTTGGAGACGATCATCGGCACGCCGGCCTGCCCGGCGCCGTGGGCGACGGCCAGGTCGGCCTGGGCGGACACCAGGTCGAGCGCCCCGATCGGCGCGAGCAGCACCGGGGCGTCGAGGCGCCGGCCGAACAGCTCGACCGACGTGTCGCGCTCCCCCACCCCGCGGAGCACGCGCGGCACGACGCGGTGGCGGGCGAAGGCGTCGCGGTTGGCGCGGACGCTCTCCTCGCTGCCCGCCCCGCCGGCGACGTAGGCCCAGGCCTTGCGCGACATCGCCCGGCGCGCCCGCCGCTCGAGCTCCGGGAACGCGGTCGGCACCGCCGGCCGCCGCCCCGTGATGCCGCCCCGGTAGACCTCGTCCTGCCGCACCCGCCCGCTCTGGCTCACGGGCGTCATCCTCCCTCGTGCAAGCCTGGGGGCCACGCTTGCACTCAACGCGAGGAAATCCGCATCCTCGCCGGACACGGCCGGCGGGAGGAGCAGGGTGAGCGCAGCAGCAGGGGCCATGGGGGGCACGACGGCGGCGGCGCTGGAGGCGACGGTGCGCGGCTACATGGACGCCTGCACGGCCGGTGACGCCGACGCGATCGCCGCCCACCTCACCGGCGACGCCCGCCACTACTTCCCGCCCGACATGTACGACGGGCCCTGGGTCGGAGCGCAGGTGATCGCCGAGCGCTGGGCCACCGCGGTGCGCGAGCGCGGATCGTCGTGGACGGTGGACGCGATCGTCGTCGACGAGCCGCGCCGGCAGGCGGTGTGCGAGTGGACCCACCACAAGGGCTCGCTCGGCGTGATCCTGCGCGGCGCGGAGTGGTACGAGTTCGACGAGGACGGACGGATCTCCGAGATCCGCGCCTACTACGCCTCGCCCCAGGCGCCCGACCACACCCGCCTCGAGCTCGGCGGCTTCGACTACGCCGGTCGGGGTTACCCGCACGCCTGAGCCTGCGCGGTGATCGTGGGGGCTTTCCTCGCCCTGTCGGCGTGCTGTGCTGGATCGCCGGCGTGGCCCCCACGCTGGCCTCAGGCGCGCTCCAGGAGGCCGGTGAGCTGCGCGAGGGTCGTCGGCCAGGTCGGATGGGTCGGGTCGACGAGGGTGAAGTGGTCGCCCTCGACCTCCACGAGCACCGCATCGTCCCCGGTCGCCCGCGCGAGCTCGACGTAGCGGCGGCTGATCGCGATCGGGACCCGGTCGTCGGCGGGCGCGTGCACCGCGCGCACCGGCACCCCGAGCGGCAGGCGCGCCGCCGGGTCGGCCTCGGCGTAGCGCTCCGGGTGCTCCTCGGGCATCCCCCCGACGAGGTCGGGCACGGCCGTGCCGCCCACCCCGTCGCGCGCCGCGTCGGCGAGCGTCAGCACGCCCGCCAGCGACACGACACCGGTGACCGGCACCCGCGACGCCACCCAGGCCGCGAGGTGCCCGCCCGCCGAGTGGCCGACGACGACGCACGGCGGCTCGACCAGGGCCACCGCCGCCGCGACGTCCTCCAGCGTCGCCGGCCACGGCGCCTGGCCGACCCGCCGGTACTCGACGTTCCAGACCGTGTGCCCGCGCGCGGCCAGGTCGGCGGCCACCGGGGCGATGTGGTCCAGCCCCACCCGGGCACGCCAGAACCCGCCGTGCAGGAGCACCACGGTCCCCCGACCGGTCCCGCGGTGCACGAGAGCGAACTGTGCAGGGTCGTCCCCGTACTCGACACGCTCAGCGCACACGCAGCATCGCGTCCAGCTCGACGGCGAAGCCCCGGGGCAGCGCCCGCACCCCGATCGCCGTGCGGGCGTGCTCCCCGCGCGCCCCGAAGACCGCGGCCAGCAGGTCCGAGGCCCCGTCGACGACCGCCGGCTGGTCGGTGAAGGCCTCGGTGCACGTGACGTACCCGCGGAGCACGAGCACCTGCGCGACGCGGTCGAGCGAGCCGAGCGCGTCGCGGGCCTGAGCGAGCAGGTTGAGTGCGCACGCCCGGGCCGCGGCGTAGCCGTCCGCGACCGCGAGGTCCGCGCCCAGGCGCCCGACGTGTCCGTCGGCGCCCTGTCCGGCGAGGTGGAGCGTGTCGCCGGCCATCGTCCAGCCGCGGTAGTGCCCGGCCGGCCGGCGCAGCGGCGGGAGGGTGAGTCCCAGTTCGGCCAGGCGAGCATCCGGGCCGGTCACGGCGCCCACACCCGGCGCCGGCGCGGCTCGTCGGCGGGCAGCCCGAGCGCCCGGGCGACGCGGGCCACCGAGCCTGCCGGGTCGGTCACGTCGAACAGCTCCGCGGCCATACCGGCGGCCCGGGCCCCGTCCAGGTTGGCGGCGAGGTCGTCGACGAACAGGCAGCGCCGCGGGTCCTCGCCGAGCGCCCGCGCCGCCACCCGGAACGCCTCGGGGGCGGGCTTGAGCACCCCGAGCTTGGCCGCCTCGAGGACGCCGTCGAAGCGGGCCACCGCCGGGAACCGCGCGGGCCAGTCGTCGCCGAACCAGTGCGCCATGTCGTTGGTGAACGCCACGACCCGCATCCGCCCGGCCAGCCGCGCGATCAGCCCGAGGACCTCGTTCCGGACGTACGAGCAGTCCCGCCACAGGGCCCCGATGTCGATGTCCGGGCGCCGCGCCGCGAGCTTCGCCCAGTACTCGCGCTCCTGGACCTCGCCGCGCTCGACGGCCCGGTACTCCGCGTCGGCGCCCGTCGGCCCGGCCGGGAACCCGGGCACCGCCGTCGACTCGAACAGCGTCGGGATCACCACGCCGCCCATGTCGAGCAGCAGCGTCCCGCCCCCGCCGCGGGTGCGGCGCAGCGCCTGGCGACGCCGCGCCCGCACCGGGTCGACCGGCGCCGGCGCCCGCTGCCCCTCGGGCCGCGGCGAGCACGCCGTCACGCGGTCCCCGATGGTCCGGCTCCCCTATCGGCGTGCTCCCCTGGTCTCTGCGCGTCCGGCTCCAGCACCGTCACCACGCCCGAGCTCCCGTCCACCCGCACCCGCTCCCCGGTGCGCAGGGTCGCGACGGCGTTGCCGGTGCCGACGACCGCGGGCATCCCGTACTCGCGACACACGATCGCCGTGTGGCTCATGATCCCGCCGACGTCGGAGACCGTGGCGGCCACGCGGGCGAACACCGGCGCCCACGCCGGCGAGGTGGCCGGACAGACCAGCACGTCGCCGGGCTGGACCTCGGTCAGCTGCGACGGGTGCGTCACCACCCGGACCGGACCCTCGACGACCCCGGGCGAGCCCGCGGTACCCCGCAGCACGCCGTCCTCGGTGTCGGTGCGCAGCCACTCGGACACCGTCGAGGTGGTGATGCCCCAGAGCATCACCGTGAACGGCTCGTCGATCGTCGTCGGCGGCGGGCCGAGCGCCGGCGGCGGCTCCCACGCGCGCAGCGCGGTGTAGATCTCCCGGCGCCGCGCGATGATCGGGCGCCAGTACTCGGCCCCGCGCGGCCGGGAGCCCACCGACCAGCCGGCGACGCAGTCGTAGATCGCCTCGGCGACCTCGGAGCGGCGCAGGAAGAACATGTCCTCCGGCTCGTCGAACTCGCCCATCGCCGCCAGGGCGCGGGAGAGCTCGTGGGACTTCGCCCAGAACGTCGCCCACATCCAGTGCTCGATGTAGAGCACGTGCTCCTCGATGTAGACGAAGACCTGGCGGGCCAGCGCGACCGTGTCGTCGAACGTCGCGCGGTCGGCCTCGTCGAGCAGCTCGCGGTAGCCCGCGGTGATCCGGTCGCGCTCGGCGAGGACCTCCTCGGTCGGCCGGTCGATCGAGCTGCCGTCGGCCAGGCGCCGCAGGTACTCGCGGACCGAGGCGAGCGGGATGTTCGGGTCGTCGGCCCAGGTCGGGTACGTGTGGTAGCCGCCGGGGTGGCCCGGGTCGGTGTTGATGAGGAACCACGGGTCGGCGGTGCGCTCCCAGTCGGCGATCCACTCCGCCCCGGCCGGGTCGTCGCGCAGGGCCGCGAACAGCGTGCCGGCGTCCTCGTCTCCCGCGATCCGGTCCGCGATCCCGAGCCGCTGCGCCTCCTTCGCGAGCCGCTTGAGCTCGTCGTCGGGGCGGTAGAGCTCGACGCGCAGGCCGCCCACCATGCGGGAGATCGACTGGTCGGAGATGTCGGGGAACGCCTGGCGGCACATCCCGAAGAACGTCAGGTAGGCCGCGTAGCCGATGTTGAGCAGCTCGAAGTGGTACTGGTACGTCTCGTACATCGTGAGCACGAGCCGGTCGAAGTCCCGGATCATGCGGAAGCCGGCGGAGTGCCCGGTGTGCGCGTAGACGGTCTCCTCGGGCTCGAGGTCGGGCAGCGGGTCGAAGCGGATCGCGCGGATCTCCTCGAGCTTCGCCATCACCTTGCCGCGCCACTCGTCGTAGATCGCGTCCCAGCGCTCGTAGTAGTGCCCCGCCCGCTTCCCGAACTCCTCGGCGCGCGCCGCGATGTCCTCCGGCGGCGCGGGCACCGGGGTCACGTAGAGCCGGCCGTTGACGATCCGCTGGTCGACCCCGAACGCCGGCGGCATCGCGAACACCCGGGTGTTGAACGCCCCGAGCGCCTGCCACCAGCACTCGCACTGGATCTCGTCGTAGGGGTGCAGGACGTCGGGGTGGTGCAGGCGGTCGGCGAACCAGAAGCGCTGTTCGTCGAGCTCGCGGCGCTCGGGCCCGAACAGGTGGTACCAGTCGTACATCGACTCCCAGCCCTCGGCGCCGGCCGGCGTCGGGACGTCGAACGGGCTCGGGAAACGGTCAGCCGCCATGGTCGGCGTCCTCTCGGGAGGAGCGGGTGAGGGTGGCGAGGACGGCGGACAGGGCCGAGCCCACGCCGGGCGCGGGGGCGGCCGAGCGGGGCGCGCGGGCGCTCCACACCGTCTCGGGTCGGGTCTGGAGCAGGTGGACCGCGTCCGGGCCGCCCGGGTCGGCGACCGCGAACTCGCCGTCCTGGGGGACGCCCGCGTCCCGCTCGATGCGCCGCGCGACGGCGAGCAGCGCCGCGAGCTCGGCGTCGCCGAGGCAGGGGCGCTCGCGGTCGTCGGGCGCGACGTCGGCGACGACCGTGCCCGGCCCGTCCTCGGTGCGCGTCAGCCGTGTCGGCTTGACGGCGATCTCGCGGCGCACGACCTCGCCGCTGATCTTGTCGATGACGAAGCGGTCGGGGGTGACCTCGCCGGACACCAGCGGCTCGCCGAGCCCCCACACGGCCTCGCAGACCACGGTCGAGCGGTCGCCGTTGGCGGGGTTGAGGGTCATGAACACCCCGGCCGCCCGCGCGTCGACCATCTCCTGGACGACGACGGCCATGGCACCGGCTCCCCCGCCGCCGACGGTCGCGCGCTGGCGGTACGAGATCGCCCGCGCGGTGTAGAGGCTCGCCCAGCACCGCGCGACGGCGTCCGCCACCGCGTCGGGCCCGCGCAGCTCGAGGTAGGTGTCGTGCTCCCCGGCGAAGGACGCGCCGGCGGCGTCCTCCCCGACGGCGGACGACCGCACGGCCACCCGGGTGTCCGCACCGATCCGGGCCGCGTAGGCCTCGCGCACCGCGTCGAGCACGGGGCTCGAGCGCGCGGCGTCGAGCAGCGTCGCCCGCGCGCGGTCCGCGGCCTGCTCGAGGACGTCGAGCGGGGTGTCCGGGTCCAGCCCGCGCAGGGGCGCCTCGACGTCGACCCCGTCTCCCAGCGCCGCGGCGAAGGCCGCCGTCGAGACGACGACGCCGGCGGGCACGCGGCCGCCGAGGGCGACCAGGCGGTGCAGGCCGGCGCCCTTGCCGCCGACCACGGCCGCGTCGGCGGCGGCCGGGTCGTCGAGGCCGACCACCCAGGGCGCACTCACGGCCGGTCCCACCCGGCGACGAGCGCGACCACGGCCGCGTCCACGCAGCTGCGACCGGTGACGGCCGCGGCGGCCTCGTCGGTCGCGACCAGCACCGTCGTCCCGGTCCCGGCGTCGAGCAGGTCGACCGCGACGCGCTGCTGCTCGCTGCCGGGCTCGCGTACGATCACCATCCGGAGACCGGCGAGCCCGTCCACCTCGCGCTCGGACCAGACCCGTCCGACGACCTCGCCCAGGATCATGACTCGATCGCCCGGGTGAGCCGGTCGGCGCTCCCGTTCTCCAGCAGCCCGACCGACACCCCGTGGGGCTTCGGGTAGACCTGGGCCGCGCGCAGCTCGCCGTACTGCTCGACGGCCGCCGAGCCGGCGTTCACGGCCTGGCGCACGGCGGCGAGCGAGCCGCGGACGGCGACGGCCAGGTAGCCGCTGGACACCCGGTCGATCGTCACGGCCTCGAC
>JAQSWW010000285.1 GCA_029266415.1 Actinomycetospora sp.
ATCGAGAAGTGGCGCCTGCTCGTCGCCGTCCCCCTGGCGATCTGGGGGTTCTGGTACCCGCCCTACATCTATGGTGTCCGCCTCGTGTTCGACCCGGCCGAGTTCCTGTTCGGCGCCTACGGGTTGATGGGGTGCCCGACGACGATGGTGGCGCTGAGCCTGCTCTTCCTCGTCTACCCGGCGGGGGATCGACGCCTGTTCCACCTGTTGACCGCCTACGCCGTGTTCGTCGGCGCCGCGATGGTCGCGCTCCTCTATGTGCCCGACATCCCCTTCTTCGTCCTGGGCGTGGCGTCGCTGGCGTTGATCGGTTGGGTGAAACACCGGGACCGCAGCGCCGAGCGGAACACTCGGTCGACGACACCCTCACCCACCGAGGAGGGCCCCGCAGCATCGCTGGAAGTTCCGAGCCGCCGCTCGCCCGGCTCTCCGCGGACATGACTGCCGCGGGTGTCGGACTCGCCACCCCTGCTGGTCGATCCCGGTTCGGCTTCCCCGGAGTGGGACAGCGGCCACCACGGATCAGGCGTGGCGCTGGTCGGTCGACGCCCGGCCGTGGTCCCGATCGAGCGCCCCGATACCGCCGAGCCAGTCGCACAGGCGTGCGGGGTCGGTGCCGCGGTAGCCGAGGTAGCCGTCGGGGCGGACCACGACCACCGCGGTGCCGGGACGGTCCCGCAGTCGGTGTACGTGCACTCCCGGCCCGACGGTCGAGGGCGGCACGTCCCGGGCATGTCGGGCGAGCAGGACGTGGACCCCGGCCCGGGCGATCAGGTCGTGCAGCCGCACCGGACCGCGATCCGCGACGACCGCGGTGTCCGGCACCCGGTCCCCGGGACGGAGGCCGCCGTGTCCCGGGAGGTCGTCGTGCGACAAGGGGCTGTGCCGGTAGTGCACCCACAGGCCCGCCAGCAGCCGCAGCACGGGGGTCGTGAGCTCCCGGCGGTGCAGCAGCGCCGGTATCAGCGGGGCGGCCAGTGGTGCGAACACGCTGCGCAGCAGGCCGGCGACACCGCCGGGTGACGATTCGGCCCAGAACACGAGGTCGGTGAGGGTGATCGACGCGCGGGCCACGGGGCGACGCTCGGCCTCGTAGGAGTCGAGGAGGACGTCGGGCTCCCGGGCCGAGTCCGCGAGGGCGAGCCGCCAGCCCAGGGCGGCCGCGTCCCCCAGACCGAGGTTCATCCCCTGCGCGGCCGCGGGGGAGTGGCTGTGCGCGGCGTCGCCGGCGAGGAGGACCGGTCCTCGCCGGTAGTGCCTGGCCAGTCGCCGGGCCAGCCGGATCCGGTCGGACCACGCCACGCGGTCGACCCGGAACCCGGAGCCGCTCGTGTCGAGCAGATGCTGCAGCTCGTCCCGGTCGGGTGGATGGTGCGGGTCGGCGCCGGTGGCGGCGCGGGTGGCGAGGACCCGCCACGGCGCACGCTCGCCGAGGGCGAAGACGAACAGCAAACCACTCCGGGCGGCGGTGACGTGCGCGACGCCGGGTTCGAGGCCGGCGCCGTGGTCAGCGGCGAGGTCGACGTCGGCGAGGAGGACCTCCTGGCGGTAGGGCTCGGACGCCACGGGGATGCCGGCGAGCGTGCGCACGGTGCTCTCGACGCCGTCGCACCCCACGACCCACCGGGAGTCGACGCGCTCCTCGCCGTCCGGGCCCCGCAGCAGCGCGCGTGCCCCGTTTCGGCCCATGGCGAGGTGCTCGAGCGCTGTCCCCCGCTCGACGGGGACGCCGCCCCGGTCGAGCGCCCCGCCCAGCACGTCCTCGACGTCCTGCTGGCGGATCATCCACGGATGGCCCTCGGGCCGGTCCCCGATCCGCAGGTCGTCGAGCCGGACGCGCACCGTCCGGGTGCCCAGGTGCACCAGCGCCGCCGGGTCAGCGAGGGACCGTTCCCGCAGGGCGTCGAGCACCCCGAGGGGACGGAGCTGCTCGAGGGTGCGGGGATGCAGGACCAGCGCCCGGGACGGTCGGGGGGCGCTGCGACGGTCGACGATGCGCGTTCGGGCGCCGTGCGCGTGGGCGTGCAGGGCCAGCGCCAGGCCCGTGGGCCCGGCGCCCACGACCAGCACGTCGGTGGACATCGCTCAGCTCGCGACCGGGCGCCACCACTCGGCGGGCACGACGTCCTCGCCGACCCGCGCCGGGAGGCCCAGGAGGTCGTCCCGGTGCCGGTCGGGCAGGACGATGTAGGCGATCGAGCCACGCACGCTGACCAGTTCGAGGACCCGCCAGAGAGCGCGGGCGTAAGCCTCGGCGCGGTCGGCGCCGTCCCACTCGTAGAGGCCGCGGTAGACGCCGTTCTCGTCGGCCGCGAGCCACCACTTCGCGACGAATCCGGGGAAACCGGCGAAGAGCGGGGTGTTGAGCAGGCTCTCGGCGCGGAACAGGGCGTGCCCCCGCCCTCGCACCCCTCGCAACCGGAAGCACACCACCAGCGCACACGGGCGGGCCGCGACCGCGCCGGCGACCACCGTCTCGCGGTAGATGGTCGAGGTGCTGCCGTCGGCGAACCGCACCCGCGCGCCGACCCACGTCCGCGGCCAGCGCAGCCGCCCGCGGACCAGGAGACGCAGTGTCACAGCCACGCATCGCGCGACCGCGAGCCAGGCCTTGCTGCGGGGCAACGGCCCCGTGCTCGTCACCCGCTCCTCGCGGTGGATCATGGTCGCCTCCCTCGGTCCGGGCCCTCGAGCAGCTGACCTTCCTCCGTGCCCCGCGCCCGTGCGAGGTCCGGCCGACCCCGCCCCGGGGGGCTTTGGCCGCAGGGTCGGCGGGCGAGCCGAGCGGGGGAGCAGGACATGGCTTCCGTCCCGGGGACGGGGGACCTTCGCGGGCTGTGGCGCGCAGCGCGCGTCCACACAGACTGGCCGCACTCGAGAGGCACGCCGGCCCGTGGCAGGCAGGGGACGCGCCTCACGACCGGCTCCGCCCGGAGCGGGCTCTCTCACCACGGAGGCGCGGTCATGTCGACGACGCAGGCCCGGACCGACCGCCGTCCCGGGCGTACCGCGACGCA
>JAQSWW010000155.1 GCA_029266415.1 Actinomycetospora sp.
CCGACCTCCCGGTAGTGATGGTCCGACCCGAACCCAAACCAACACCAAGGAGCACTGGCATGACTGAGCCCGGATCAAGCGCTACCGGCACTTACTAGGTGGGCTGAGGTGGGCGGTCGCCTGTCCCGCGCGCTGGCGCGCCGCCTGGGCCGCGGGGGCCTGCGCGAGCACCTGCCCGCCGAGGTGGACGGCGAGTGCGTGTTCTGCCGCATCGTCGAGGGGCGCGGCGACGCGAGCGTGGTGGCCGCGAGCGACCGGGCGGTGGCCTTCCTCGACCTGCAGCCCGTGACGCCCGGTCACGTGCTCGTCGTGCCTCGGGCGCACGCGGCCGGCCTGACCGACGTCGACGACGCCGACGGCGCCGCGGTGTGGTCGCTCGCGCGGCGGGTGGGCGACGGCCTGCGCGCGGCGGGACTCGCCGACGGGGTGAACCTGCTGCTCGCCGACGGGGCGGTGGCGTGGCAGACGGTGTGGCACGTGCACCTGCACGTCATCCCGCGCCGGCGCGGCGACGGCCTGCGCCTGCTCGCCGCCTGGACCCGCCCGGCGCGCCCGAACCTCGACGCCACCGCCGCGCGCATCCGCACCGCGCTCGGGTGATCGACGGAAGAATACGGACACTGGGTGTCAGCGACGGCACTTCGCTGGCACTTTCCGGCAGTCGCGCCTGACGGCTACTGCACCGTAACCTCCGCGTATGACGAGCACCCGCGACGAGGTGTCGGTGCCCGCGGCATCGCAGCCAGGCCAGCAGGACACCTTCGACTCCCTCGATCCCCGCAGCGGCACGCCCATCGCCTCGTACCCGCGGCACAGTCCCGAGCAGGTCGAGGCCGTCGTGGCGCGGGCGCGCCGCGCGGCGCGCTGGTGGACCGACCTCGGGTTCGACGGGCGCGCGAGCAAGCTCGGGGCGTGGCGGCGCCTGCTCGACGCGCGGCGCGACGAGCTCGCCGCCGTCGTCAGCCGCGAGACGGGCAAGCCGCTGGACGACGCGCGCATCGAGGGCATCCTCGCGCTCGACCACCTGCACTGGGCCGCGAAGAACGCCGAGCGGGTGCTCGGGCCGCGCAACGCCGCCGCCGGCCTGCTGATGATCAACCACAAGGCCACGGTCGAGTACCCGCCGGTGGGCGTGGTCGGGGTGCTCGGGCCCTGGAACTACCCGGTGTTCACGCCGATGGGCTCGATCGCCTACGCGCTCGCCGCCGGCAACACCGTCGTCTTCAAGCCCAGCGAGCTGACGCCGGGCGTCGGGGTCTGGCTCGCCGAGACCTTCGCCGAGGCCGTCGGCGAGGACGCGGTCTTCCAGGTCGTCACCGGCGAGGGCGAGACCGGCGGCGCGCTGTGCCGCGCGGGCGTCGACAAGGTCGCGTTCACCGGTTCCACCGCGACGGCCAAGAAGGTCATGGCCACCTGCGCCGAGTCGCTCACCCCGGTGCTCGTCGAGTGCGGCGGCAAGGACGCGCTGCTCGTGGACGCCGACGCCGACCTCGACGACGCCGCGGCCGCCGTGGTGTGGGGCTCGATGTCCAACGCCGGCCAGACCTGCGTCGGCGTCGAGCGCGTCTACGTCGTCGAGGCGGTGGCCGAGGAGCTGCTCGACAGGATCGCGTCGCGCGCCGCCCAGGTGCGTCCCGGCGGCGAGCCCGACGCGCAGTACGGCCCGATCACCATGCCCTCGCAGATCGACGTGATCTCCGGACAGATCGACGACGCGCTCGACCGGGGTGGGCGGGCCCTGGTCGGCGGTCGCGGCTCGGTGCGGGCGCCCTACGTCGACCCGGTGGTGCTCGCGGACGTCCCCGAGGACAGCTCCGCGGTCACCGACGAGACCTTCGGTCCGACGGTCGTCGTCAACCGCGTCCGCGACCTCGACGAGGCCGTCGAGCGGGCCAACGCGTCGCGCTACGGGCTCGGCGCCGCGGTGTTCGCGAAGGCCCGCGGCCACGAGGTCGCCCGCCGGCTGCGCTGCGGGATGGTGTCGGTCAACGGGGTCATCGCGTTCGCGGGCATCCCGTCGCTGCCCTTCGGCGGCGTCGGCGACTCCGGGTTCGGCCGCATCCACGGCGTCGACGGGCTGCGCGAGTTCACCCGGCCGCTGGCGATCTCCGAGCGTCGCTTCCGCAGCGTCAACGTCATGACCTTCGACCGCCCGGGCTGGGTGGTGAACGTGCTCGCCAAGCTGGTGAGCGTCATCTACGGCCGTCGGTAGGGGTTTCGGGAACGGTCAAGTTACCCGCCGGTACCAACGGGTCCGTCGGGCCGGGGTGAGACGTCGCCGCACGTGGCAGGATCGCGGCCCGGGACGGCCGGCAGCGGCCGGCCGCCCCGGACACTCGTCGTCGGCAGGAAGGTCTGGGACGTGGCTCGCGAATTCGCCCGGGTGGGAGTGGTCGGTCTCGGCACCATGGGGGCGGGCATCGTCGAGGTGTTCGCCCGGGCGGGCATCGAGGTGGTCGCCATCGAGGTCGACGACGCCACCGCGACCCACGGCCGCGAGACGATCGAGGCCTCCACCCAGCGCGCCGTCGACCGCTCCAAGCTGGCCGCCGACGACCGCGAGGCCCTGCTCGCGCGCGTGCGGGTCAGCACCCAGCTCGACGACCTCGCCGACGCCGACCTGGTGGTCGAGGCCGTGCCGGAGCGCCTGGACCTCAAGACCGAGGTGTTCGCGGCCCTGGACAAGGTCTGCGGGCCGGAGACGATCTTCGCATCGAACACCTCGTCGCTGTCGATCACCGAGCTGTCGGTGCGCACCGAGCGCCCCTCGCAGGTCGTGGGCATGCACTTCTTCAACCCCGCGCCGGTGCAGAAGCTGGTCGAGGTGGTGCGCACCGTCGTCACCGACCCCGAGGTGCTCTCCGAGGTCACCGAGCTGGCGGTGCGGCTGGGCAAGAGCCCGGTGGTGTGCGGCGACCGCGCCGGCTTCATCGCCAACAACCTGCTCTTCACCTACCTCAACCAGGCCGTCGGGATGTTCGAGTCCCACTACGCCGGGCGCGAGGACCTCGACGCCGCGATGCGCTACGGCTGCGGCTACCCCATGGGCCCGCTGGCGCTGATGGACCTGATCGGCCTCGACACGGCCTACGAGATCCTCGACACGATGTACCGGCAGTCGCGCAACCAGCGCCACGCGCCGGCCCCGATCCTCAAGCAGATGATCACTGCGGGGCTGCTCGGCCGGAAGTCGGGCCGCGGCTTCTACACCTACGCCGCGCCGGGCTCGCCCGAGGTCGTGGCCGACTCCCTGACCCCGCCGCCGCCCGGCGAGGAGGCCGCCGGCCAGCGCCCGGTGCAGACCGTCGGCGTCGTCGGCACCGGCACGATGGCCACGGGCATCGCCGAGGTCTTCGCCAAGTCGGGCCACGACGTCGTTGTCCGTGCACGCACCGAGGCCAAGGGCGACGGCGTCGTCGCGGGCATCCGCAAGTCGCTCGAGAAGGCCGTCGTGAAGGGCAAGCTCTCGGAGACCGCGCGTGACGAGACCCTCGCGCGCGTCCGGCCCACGACCTCGTTCGACGACCTCGCGGTGTGCGACCTCGTGGTGGAGGCCGTCGCGGAGGACCTCGAGGTCAAGCAGGCCGTGTTCGGCGCGCTGGACGACGTCTGCAAGCCCGGCGCGATCCTCGCGACGACGACCTCGTCGCTGCCCGTGGTGGAGTGCGCCGCGGCGACGCACCGCCCGGACGACGTCATCGGCATGCACTTCTTCAACCCGGCGTCGGTGATGAAGCTCGTCGAGATCGTCAGCCCGATCACGACCTCGCCGGACGTCACCGCCACCGTCCGGGCGGTGACCGCGAAGATCGGCAAGCACCCGGTGCTCTGCGGCGACCGCGCGGGCTTCATCGTCAACGCGCTGCTGTTCCCGTACCTCAACGACGCGACGGCGATGCTCGAGGCGAACTACGCCAGCGCCGACGACATCGACTCGGCCATGAAGAACGGCTGCGGCCTGCCCATGGGGCCGTTCGCGCTGCTCGACGTCGTCGGGCTCGACGTGTCGCTGGCCATCGAGCGCTCGCTCTACCAGGAGTTCCGCGTGCCCGGGTTCGCGCCGGCGCCGCTGCTCGAACACCTGGTGACCGCCGGCCGCCTGGGCCGCAAGACGGGCCAGGGCTTCCGGGACTACCAGAAGAAGTAGGGGTGCCGCGACGGCCGCCTCGCCGGCCCGCCCGCCCCGCACCGGCGCCCCCGCCGCTGCGGGGCGGGTGGCTGCGCGAGGAGGGTGGCTGGATCGTGCGCTCGATCAGCGGGACGGCCGCGACCAAGGCCTACCGCTGCCCGGGCTGCGACCAGGAGATCCCGGCGGGGACGCCGCACGTGGTGGCGTGGCCGGCGGGAGACGGAGCGGAGCGGAGCTCGACCCTGGCAGCGGACGAGCCGGAGGGGACCGGGTCCCACGCAGCGGAGCGGAGCTGGGACGCCGGAGGCGGATCACCGGAACGCCGGCACTGGCACACGCGGTGCTGGCAGCGCCGCCGCTGAGGTCTAGCGGGAGGCGGCGCGGCGCTGCTCGGGCGCCGACGCCCCGCCGAGGTCGCCCGACTCGCCCTGGGCGCTCCCGCGGCCGTTGCCGCCGCCGTTGCCCCCGGCGTTGCCCGCTGGCGGGCCGGTGACGGCGGTAGCTCCGGAGGGCGGGCTCGGCAGGGTCGGGCCCGTACCCGGCGCGGGGTGCGCGCCCGAGAGCGTCGGCCGGCCGTCGGGCGCGGCGTCGCCCTCCTCGTCGGGGAACGCGTCGACGGCGGGCAGCCCGCCGAGCGCCGCGCGCAGGGTGGACAGCTGCTGGCCCACGCGGTCGCGCAGGCGGCGCATCTCGGCGACCTCCGCGTCCGCCTCGCGCAGCCGCCGGCGGGCCTCCTCGGCCGCGTCCTGCACGTACTTCTCGGACCGCTCGCGGGACGCCTGCTCGTCGGCCTCGAGCTGGCGCATCGCCTCGCGGCGCCGCGCCGACATGGCCACGGTGAAGTCCTTCTCGACCTGCTCGCGGCTCGCGCGGTCCTCGGCGTCGAGCCGGTCGCGCTCCTGCTCGGCCTCCTGGCGCAGGCGCGCGGCCTCGGCGCGCGCCCCGTCCATCAGCGAGCGGTGCTCCTCCTCCATGGCGCGGCGCCGGCGCTCGTTGTCCGCCAGCCCCCCGTCGTAGCGGTGGCGGGCCTCCTGGGCCTCGGCCTCGGCGCGCTCGTGGATGTCGCGGGCCTGGCGCCGCGCCTCGTCGAGCGTGGCGCGCGCCTGCTCCTCGGCCTGCGTGACGGTGCGGCGGCCGCGCTCGTCGGCGTCCGCCAACGTGGCCCGGGCCTGCTCGTCCGCGTCCGCGGTGGTGCGCCGGGCGTGCTCGTCGGCGCTCTCGCGCACGTGGCGCGCGTACGCGTCGGCGTCGTCCCGGACACGCTGCGCGGCCCCGGCGGCCTCCTCGCGCATCGACCGCGTCTCGTCCTGGGCGAGCCGCAGCATGCGCTGCAGCCGCTCGGAGAGGCCCTCCATGGTGTCCGGAGGCGCCGAGAGCCGGTCGACCTGCGCGCGCAGGTCCTCGACGTGCGCGCGGTGGTGGTCGAGGGCGCGGGCGAGCTCGGCGGCCTGGGCCACGGCGGCGTCACGATCGGCCGTGAGGATGCGCAGGTCGGCCTCGACGCGGTCGAGGTGCTCCTCGACCTGTCCGCGGTCGTAACCGCGCCGCACGACGTCGAAGCCGGTCCCCAGCGGCAACAGTTCGTGCTCGTCGGACGGCATGCGCGTCACGGTACCGGCGCCGCCGAGGGCGTTCCACGGACGGGTGAGACGGCTGTGCTCACGCGCCCTCACACCCCACGGAAGCGGTTGATGGCCTCGAGGTGCTGCTCGCGCTTCTCGGTGTCGGTGACGCCGAGGCCCTCCTCGGGCGCCAGGGCGAGCACGCTGACCTTGCCCTGGTGGCTGTTGTGGTGCACGTCGTTGGCGGCCTCGCCGGTCTCGTGCAGCGGGTAGACGCGCGAGACGGTGGGGTGGATCGCGCCCTGGACGACCAGGCGGTTGGCCAGGTACGCCTCCTTGTAGTTCGCGAAGTGCGACCCGATGATCCGCTTGAGGTTCATCCAGAGGTAGCGGTTGTCGTACTGGTGCATGAAGCCCGAGGTCGAGGCGCAGGTCACGATCGTGCCGCCGCGCTTGGCGACGTAGACGCTGGCGCCGAAGGTCTCGCGGCCCGGGTGCTCGAAGACGATGTCGGGGTCGTCACCACCGGTGAGCTCGCGGATCCGCGAGCCGAAGCGCTTCCACTCCCGCGGGTCCTGGGTCTCGGGGTC
This sequence comes from Actinomycetospora sp., assembly GCA_029266415.1. Lineage (GTDB taxonomy): Bacteria > Actinomycetota > Actinomycetes > Mycobacteriales > Pseudonocardiaceae > Actinomycetospora. The sequence continues at coordinate 6,282 of JAQSWW010000155.1, forward strand.
GGACCAGAACTTGTAGCCCTCGGCGGAGCGGTCGATGATCAGCTCGGCGCCCATCTTGCGGCAGATCTCCGCCTTCTCGGGGCTGGAGACCACGCACACCGGGGTGGCGCCGCCGTTGAGCGCGAACTGGGTGGCGTAGGAGCCCAGACCGCCCGAGGCGCCCCAGATAAGCACGATGTCGCCCTGCGTCATGTTGGCGCCGTTGCGGCTGACCAGCTGCCGGTAGGCGGTGGAGTTGACCAGGCCCGGGGAGGCGGCCTCCTCCCAGGTCAGGTGCGCCGGCTTGGGCATGAGCTGGTTGGTCTTGACGACGGCCAGCTCGGCCAGCCCGCCGAAGTTGGTCTCGAAGCCCCAGATGCGCTGCTCGGGGTCCATCATCGTGTCGTCGTGGCCGTCGGGGGCCTCGAGCTCCACCGACAGGCAGTGCGCGACCACCTTGTCGCCGGGCTTCCAGGAGTGCACGCCCTGGCCGGTCTGCAGCACGACGCCGGAGAGGTCGGAGCCGACCACGTGGTAGGGCAGGTCGTGGCGCTTGGCCAGCGGCGAGGTCCTGCCGTAGCGCTTGAGGAAGCTGAACGTCGATACCGGTTCGAAGATCGAGGTCCAGACGGTGTTGTAGTTGATCGCGCTGGCCATCACCGCGACCAGGGCCTCACCGGGGGCGAGCTCCGGGGTGGGGACGTCGTCGAGGTGGAGCGACTTGCGGGGGTCCTTCTCCCGCGAAGCCATCCCCTCGAACATGTCGGCCTCGTCGGCGTGGACGGTGATGCCCCGGTACGACGCGGGGACCGGGAGTCCGGCGAGGGCGGCGGGGTCGTCGGCGAGGATGGCGTCGCGGATGTCCTGCACGTTCTTGCCTCCGGGTTCGGTGCGGTGGCGCGAGGCTACCGACGGGTAGGGGCCACGGGGACCGGGACGGGTGTGGGGGCCGTTACTCGTGGGCGGCGGCGGGCTCGACGAGCTCGACCAGGACGCCACCGGCGTCCTTCGGGTGCACGAAGTTGACGCGCGAGCCGGCGGTGCCGCGGCGCGGTGCGTCGTAGAGCAGGCGCAGTCCCTTGGCGCGCAGGGCCTCGGCGCTCGCCTCGACGTCGGTGACGCGGTAGGCCACCTGCTGCAGGCCGGGGCCGTTGCGGTCGATGAACTTGGCGATCGTCGAGGACTCGTGCAGCGGCGCGAGCAGCTGCACCGCGGGCCCCGCGTCGTCGCCCGGGGCGTGCAGCATCGCCTCGCGCACGCCCTGCTCGTCGTTCGTCTCCTGGTGCGTGGCCACCAGCCCGAGGTTGTCCGCGTACCAGGTGATCGCGGCGTCGAGGTCGGGCACGGCGATCCCCACGTGGTCGATCGTGGTGATGCCGCTGGCGGCCAGGTCGTCGGATGCCATGGCGCGCACCTTAACCGTCTGAATCGCTCTGCCTGGTCAGTGACGGAGAGCACCATCGCCGGATGGGTAGCGTGCCGGCCGTGGACCTGGACCGGCTGGTCGCCGACGCGCGCGAGGGCGTGCCCCGGGCCGTGGGGCGGTTGATCTCGCTGGTGGAGGACGGCAGCCCGCACCTGCGCGAGCTCGCCGCCGCGCTGGCCCCGCACACCGGACACGCCCGGGTGGTGGGCCTCACCGGCTCGCCCGGAGTGGGCAAGTCGACGACGACGTCCGCGCTGGTCAGCGCCCTGCGCGCCGACGGCCGCCGGGTCGGGGTGCTCGCCGTCGACCCCAGTTCCCCCTTCTCCGGCGGCGCGCTGCTCGGCGACCGCGTGCGGATGGGCGAGCACGCCACCGACCCCGGGGTGTTCATCCGGTCGATGGCCACCCGCGGGCACCTCGGGGGGCTCGCCGCGGCGACACCCCAGGCGCTTCGGGTGCTCGACGCCGCCGGCTGTGACGTGGTGCTCGTCGAGACGGTCGGTGTGGGCCAGTCGGAGGTCGAGGTCGTCGCCCTGGCGGACACGACGGTGGTGCTCCTGGCGCCCGGCATGGGCGACGGGGTGCAGGCGGCGAAGGCGGGGATCCTCGAGGTGGCCGACGTGTTCGCGGTCAACAAGGCCGACCGCGAGGGCGCGGACGCCACCGTGCGGGAGCTGCAGCACATGCTGTCGCTCAACCGGCGCGAGGTGGGTGGGCCGTCGTGGCGCCCGCCGGTGGTGCGCACCGTCGCCTCCGCGGGCACCGGGATCGACGACCTGGTCACGGCACTCGACGACCACCGCACCTGGATGGCCGACCACGACCGCCTCGGCGAGGGTCCCCGGCGCCGCGCCCGCGCCGAGATCGAGGCCATCGCGCTGGCCGACCTGCGCGCGCGCATCCGCGAGCTGTCCGGCCGGGCGGCCCTGGGCGAGCTGGCCGGGCGGGTCGTCGCGGGCGAGCTGGACCCCTACGCCGCGGCCGACGAGGTGGTGTCGTCGGTGCGCGGCTGACCCGTCACCGCAGCACCCCGGCGGCGGGCAGCGCCACCGCGAGCCAGGGGATGACGACGGCGACGGTGGGGACGACGACCACGGCCGCGGCGGCGAGGTAGGTGCCGGTCGCGAGGGCCCGGCCACCGCAGCGGCGGGCGCGGACGCGCTCGAGGCGGGCGAGGATCTCGGGGTCGCCGGCCGGCACGAACGCCTCCAGCGCGCCCGCCATGGCCTCGTCGGAGCAGCGGCGGCGGGCGGCGTCGTCGGCGAGCATCTCCAGCAGCAGCCCGACGACGTCGCGGGCCTGGCGGCTGCGCACGAGCACCGGGAAGGCCTGGTGGAGCGCGACGAAGCCCTCGCGGACGAGGTCGTGGCGGGCGTCGAGGTGGGCCTGCTCGTGGGCGATGACGGCGCGCAGCTCGTCGTGGTCGAGCGTGTCGAGGGCGGCCTCGGTGATCACCACGCGCGGGGCGCGCCCGGGCACGCAGTAGGCGAAGGGCACGGTCCCGTCGAGCACCCGCAGCGCGGCCCGCGCGCTCGACGACCCGAGCCGGGCCCTGCGCTCGGCGCGGTCGAGCAGGTCGACCATGTCGCGGTGGCGGGCGCGCCGGCGGCGCGTGCGCACGGCGAGCAGGGCGAGCACGCCGAACAGGCGCAGCACGATGAGCCCGGCGACCGTGGCGGCGACGACCACGGCGATCACCATCGGGAGGCCCTCGCGGTCCTCGGGGTCGAGCGCGCGGAGCAGCTCCTCGGGGGCGGCGAGCGCGCTGCCGACGGCCGCGAGCACGGCGGCGACGGCGATGGCCTGCCACAGGACGATCGCGGCGCGCGGGACGCGCTGGGGCCAGCGGGCGCGCGCGAGCCCCGAGGGGACGGGGCCGGCCAGCGCGAGGGCCAGCACGGCCAGCCACACCGAGGCCATGGTCGGTCAGTCTGGGGCCGGTGCGGCCGAGATCACGACTCGGGGGTCGGGGCGTCCCCGTCGTCATGGCCCGCGCGGGGCGCCGGCACCTCGCTGCGACCGTCGAGGAGCGCGGCGCGCAGAGCGGCCGCCTCCTCCGGGCCGACGCGGTCGACGAAGGCGACCAGCGCCGCCGTGCGGTCCTCGCCGACGTCGCCGAGCGCGTCGAGCATCAGCTCCGCCGCCATCTGCTCGCGCGTGGCGGCCGCCGCGTAGCGGTAGGCCTTGCCGTCGCGCTCCTGGCGGACCACGCCCTTCTTGGCCAGACGGCCCAGCACGGTCATCACCGTGGTGTACGCCAGCTCGCGCTCCAGCTGGTCGTGCACCTCCCGGACGGTCAGCGGGCCGGGGGCGGCCCACAGCCGCGCCATCACCGCGCGCTCCAGCTCACCCAAGGCCACGTGACGCAGTCTAGCCAAGGATCCCCTTGCCAACGCAAGCCGTCGTACTACGCTGAGTCGTAGATACGACGTCGTGTCGTAGGTAGGAGGTCGACGATGACCGCCCTGGAGCTGTCCCGACTGCAGTTCGCCGTCGTGACCGTGTACCACTACCTGTTCGTCCCGCTGTCGATCAGCCTGGCGACGCTGACGGCGGTCCTGCAGACCGCCCACCACCGCAGCACGAAGCGGAGCGGAGCTGCTGCGCCGGAGGCGGCCGACCGCACGGGCGACGTCCGGTGGCAGCGGCTGACGCTGGTCGCGGGCAAGCTGCTGATGATCACCTTCGCGGTCGGGATCGTCACCGGGCTCGTCCAGGAGTTCCAGTTCGGGCTCTCGTGGTCGGCGTTCGCCCGCTTCTACGGCGACGTCTTCGGGCCCACGCTCGCGATCGAGGGCATGCTCGCGTTCTTCCTCGAGGCCACGTTCCTGGGCCTGTGGTGGTTCGGGGCCGACCGGCTGCGCCCCGCGCTGCACCTGGCGACGATCTGGATCGTCGCCGTCGGCACCCTGATCTCGGCGTACGTGATCCTCGCGGCCAACGCGTTCATGCAGAACCCGGTGGCCTACACGCTCGACCCGGGGGGCCTTCGCCGGCGGTGGGGCGCTGCTGCTGGCGATCGGGGCGTTCCGGGCCTGGCGTGCTCCCGGGGGTGACGCGGACGGCCGCTGGCGCCTGCTCGCCCGCGTGGGGGCGTGGACGACGCTCGTCGCCGGCACGGCGGTCGCGCTGACCGGCGACGCCCTGGGCAAGGTCATCACCTCGGTGCAGCCGATGAAGATGGCCGCCGCGGAGGCGCTGTACGCCACGCAGGCCGGGGCGCCGTTCTCGCTGTTCGCGGTGGGCGCGCCGGGGCAGAGGGAGCCGTTCTTCTCCCTCGACGTGCCGTGGCTGCTGTCTTTCCTGGTCAAGGGCGACCCGACGGCGACCGTGCAGGGCATCGACGACCTCCAGGCGCAGTACGTCGCGCAGTTCGGCCCGGGCGAGTACGTGCCCGTGGTGCCCGTCGCCTACTGGAGCTTCCGGCTCATGATCGGCTTCGGGGTGCTGGCCGCGGCCGTCGGCGCGTGGGTGCTGTGGCGGACGCGGAAGGGGCGCTCGCTGGCGCCGGGCACCGGGCTGTCCGGCACGGCCGACCGCTGGCTGCTGCGCGGTCTGTGGGCGGTCCCGGTGCTGCCCGCGCTCGCGGCCACCGCGGGCTGGCTGTTCACCGAGAGCGCCCGCCAGCCCTGGCTCGTCTTCGGCCTGTTCCGCACCGCCGACGGCGTCTCCCCGGGCCTGACCGCCGGCGAGATCACCGCCTCGCTCGCCGGGTTCGCGCTGGTCTACGGCGTGCTGGCCGTGGTCTGGGTACGCCTGGTGCTGCGGGTGGCGCGCACGGCGGGCGACGACCCGGCTCCCACGGCCGACGACGCGGACGAGCCCGAGCGCGTCCTCGTCCCTTCGTACTAGGGAGCCCGTGATGGACCTGCCCACCCTGTGGTTCGCCCTGGCGATCACCTGCTGGGTGCTGTTCTTCGTGCTCGAGGGCTTCGACTTCGGTGTCGGCGTGCTCGCGGGCGTCCTCGGTCGCGACGACCACGAGCGCGGCGCCGGCGTGACGACGATCGGGCCCGTCTGGGACGGCAACGAGGTCTGGCTCGTGGCCGCGGTCGGGGTGACGTTCGCAGCGTTCCCCGACTGGTACGCCGCGCTGATGAGCGGGCTCTACCTGCCGTTCGTGCTGGTCCTGCTGGCGCTGGCCGCCCGCGGGGTGGCCCTGGAGTTCCGCGGCAAGGGCGGCACCGCGCGCTGGCGCGCCGTCTGCGACGCCGTCCTCGCGGGATCGTCGCTGGCCGTCGCCGCGCTCTGGGGCGCGGTGCTGGGCGTCCTCGCCACCGGGCTCGCGCTGGGCCCCGACGGCGAGGTCGCGGGCTCGGGACTCGGGCGCTCGCTCGCGCCGCTCGTCGGCGGGCCGGCGCTGCTCGGGGCGGCGCTGGGCGTGGCGGTGGCCCTCGTGCAGGGGGCGACGTTCCTCGGCCTGCGCACCACGGGGCCGTTGCGCTCCCGTGCCCGGCGGGCGGCGTTGGCCGCCCTCGTCCCGGTCGCGGTGCTCGTGGCCCTGGTCGCACCGGTCGGGCTCGTCGCGGTCGCCGTCGTCGCCGTGCTCGTGGCCGCGCGGCGCGAGGCGCTGGCGTTCGCGGCGGCGTCGGTGGCCGTCGCCGGGGCGGTCGTGGCCGTCCTCGCCGCGCACCTGCCCGTCGTGCTGCCGAGCACGCTCGACCCCGCGGCGTCGCTGACGATCGCCGGCGCGGCCGCGTCCCCGGGTGCGCTGCGGCTGATCACGCTCGCCGCGGTGCTCGTGCTGCCCGGCGTGGTCGCCTACCAGGCGTTCTCGTACTGGGTGTTCCGGCGGCGCGTGGCCAGTGAGCGGGTGGCGACGTGACCCGGGGAGACATCCGGCACAGCACGCCGATCGGGGAGCGGAGCTCGACCCGTCGACGGGGCCCCGTGGATCCCCGTCTCCTGGGCCTCGCCCGCGGCGCCTGGCCCGGCGTCACGGGGCTGGTCCTCGTCGGCGTCGCGCAGGCCGCGGGCACGGTGGCGGTCGCGCTCGCCGCGGCGACCGTGGTGACGGCGCTGGTCACGGGCCCGGGGGACGTCCCGCGCGGGGCGGTCGCGGTGCTCGCCGCGGTCGTCGTCGCCCGCGCCCTGCTCGCGTTCATCGAGCCGTGGCTGGCCGCCCGGACCGGCGAGCAGGTCGTCGAGCGCGAGCGGGACCGCCTGCTCGACCGGCTCGCCCGCGACGACGCCCCGGAGGTCGTCGGGCTCGCCGGTCACGGGGTGGACGCGCTGCGCGGATGGTTCACGGCCACGCTGCCCGCGCTCGTGCTGGCGGTGGTGCTGCCGCCGGCGGTGCTGGTGGTGCTCGTGGTGACCGATCCCCCGTCGGCGGCGGTCGTCGCGATCACCCTGCCCCTGGTGCCCGTGTTCGCCGCGCTGCTCGGGTGGGCCGCGCAGGCCCGCGCGCAGCGCGAGTGGGCGGCGGGGGAGCGCCTGGCCGGCCACTTCCTCGACACCGTCGCGGGCCTCGCCACCCTGCGGCTGTTCGGGCGCGGCTCCCGGGCCGTCGCGAGCGTCGGCGAGCTCGGCGAGCGGCACCGGCAGGCGTCGGCGCGCGTGCTGCGGGTGGCGTTCCTGTCGTCGACGGCGCTCGAGCTGCTCGGGACGCTCTCGGTCGGCCTCGTCGCGGTGGGTGCCGGGGTGCGCCTGGTCGAGGGCTCGATGGCGCTGTTCCCGGCGCTCGTCGCGATCCTGCTCGCCGGCGAGGCGCACCGCCCGGTGCGCGAGGCGGGCGCGCGCTTCCACGACACCACCCGCGCGACCGCCGTGCTCGACGAGCGGGACGCGCTGCTCGCCCGCGCGGGTGCCGGGCGCGTGGTGCGCACCGCGACGCCGGGCCCGGCGCGGCTGCGGGTGCGTGACCTCGCGGTGCGGCACCCCGGGCGGCGGGACGCCACCCCCTCGCTGGCGGCGCTCGACGCGGCGGGCGGCGAGCTGCTCGTCGTCGCCGGCCCCTCGGGCGCGGGCAAGACGACGCTGCTGCGGGTGCTCGCGGGCACGCTCGACGAGGCCGCCGAGGCCCGGGGCACCGTCGAGGTGGGCGGGCGGGTCGTCGTGCTCGGCCAGGACCCGCAGCTCCCGCACGCGGCGACCGTCGGCGAGGCGCTCGGTGCCGGGGCCACGGTGCTGCGGCGCCTGGGGCTCGACCTCGACCCCGAGGCCCCGCTGGGCGAGGCGGGGTCGACGCTCTCGGCCGGCCAGCGGCGGCGCCTCGCCCTGGCCCGCGTGCTCGGCGACGCGCTCGCCGACCCCGCCGGCACCGTCGTCCTGCTCGACGAGCCCACCGCCCACCTCGACGGCGCCGCCGAGCGGGCCGTGCTGCGCGAGCTGCGTGACCTGGCCCGCGCCGGGGCGCTCGTCGTCGCCGTGGCCCACCGCGACGCCCTGCGCGCCGGCGCCGACCGGGTGGTGGAGCTGGGCGCGGTGTTCGCAGCGAAGGACGCCTCGCCTGCGTCGGAGGCAGCGAGGGTGACCCTCGCTGCTCCGCCCGTCGCGGCGCCCGCCGGCGCGGAGGACGCCTCGCCTGCGCCTCGAGCACCCGAGGTGACCTTCGCCGCGACGAGCCCCGGCGCCCGGCGCGGTCTGCCCGCCGCGGTGGTGCTCGGGGTCGGCGCGGTGCTGGCGGGCGTGGCGCTCACGGCGTCGGCCGCGTGGCTCATCGCGCGCGCCACGGCCCAGCCGCCCGTGCTCACGCTGTCGATCGCGGTCGTCGCGGTACGGGCGTTCGCCGTCGCGCGCCCGTTGCTGCGCCACCTCGAGCGGCTCGCGGCGCACGCCGACGGGCTGGCGCGGGTGGTGCGCTGGCGCCGGCGGGTGGTCGCCGACCTCGTCCGGCGGGTGCCCGGCGCGGTCGCCGGGCGGCGGGGCCACCTGCTCGCCCGGGTGGTCGACGACGTCGACGTGCGCCTCGACGGCCTCGTGCGCGGGGTGCTGCCGCTGGTCGTCGCCGGGCTCGCCCTCCCGCTGCTGCTCGCCGCCGCGGCGCTCGCGAGCCCGGCAGCGGCCGCGGCCCTCGTGCCGGGCCTGCTCGTCGCCGCCGTCGCCGCGCCCCTGGTCGCGGCCCTCGCCGCCCGGCGGACCGCGCCGGCGCTCGAGCGGGGCACCGACGGCCTGCGCGCGGCCGTGGTCGAGACCCACGCCGCTCGCGACGAGCTCGCCGCCCGCGGCGCCGAGGCGCTGCGCGCCGTGCCCCGGGCGCGGGCCGCCGACCTCGCCCGCGCCCGCCGCCGCGACGCCACCGGCGGGGCGGTCGCGGCCGCGCTGGCCCAGCTCGGCCTCGGCGCCGCGGTGGTCGCCGCCGCGCTCGCCGCTCCCGGCAGCGCGTCCCCCGAGCTCGCCGCCGTCGCCGTCCTCGCGCCGCTCGCGCTCGGCGAGACCGTCCTCGGCCTGCCCGCCGCGGCCGCCGCCCTGGTGCGCGGACGGCGGGCACGCACCCGGCTCGCCGCCCTCGCGCGCCCCACACCACCGGCGTCCGAGCCCGCGCACCCGACCGACCGCCGCCCCGGCCCCCGCCCCGAGCTGCGCCTGCGCGGCGTCGTCGCCGGTTGGGGCCCCGAGCCCGCACTGCGTGGCCTCGACCTCGACCTCCCCGCCGGGTGCCGGCTCGGCGTCACGGGCGCCTCGGGGTCGGGCAAGTCGACGCTCGCCGCGGTGCTGCTGCGCCTGCTCGACCCGCGCGCCGGGCACGTCACGCTCGACGGCGTCGACGCGGCCGCCCTGCCCGGCGACACCTGGCGGCGGTGGGTGGCGCTGGTCGGCGAGCACGACCACGTCTTCGCGACGACACTGCGGGAGGACCTGCGGTTCGCGGCCCCGGCGGCCACCGACGCCGACCTCGTCGCCGTGCTGCGCCGGGTCCGCCTCGGCGCGTGGTTCGACGCCCTGCCCGGGGGCCTCGACACCTGGCTCGACGCCGGCTCGGTGTCCGGCGGCGAGCGCCGCCGCCTCGCCGCCGCCCGGGCGCTGCTCGTCGACCCGGCGGTGCTGGTGCTCGACGAGCCCACCGAGGGCCTCGACCCGGCCACCGCCCGGGCGCTCGTCGCCGACCTCCTCGACGCGGCGGCGGAGACGGAGCGCACCGGAGCTCGACCATCGGGAGCCGGCCGGACCGTGGTGCTGCTGGCCCACCGCGGCGAGGGCCTCGACCTCGTCGACGAGGTCCGTCCCCTCGCCGGCGGGGTGCTCACGGAGGCTCAGGCGAAGTCGCCCGCGGCGTGACGCACGCGGGCGAGCAGGCCGGTCAGGGTCTCGATCTCGTCGTCGTCGAGCCCGACCAGACCGAAGTCGACGGCCGTCACCGACGCCGTGGCCGCCGCGCACAGTTCGCGGCCGGCCTCGGTGATCTCCACCAGCGTGGTGCGCCCGTCGGTGGGGTGCGGCCGGCGGGCCACGAGCCCGGAGGCCTGCAGGCGGTCGACGATGTTGGTGATCGACGTCGGGTGCAGCTGCAGCCGCTCGCCCATGATCCGCATCGGCAGCGACCCGGCGCGCGAGAACCGCAGCAGCACCAGCGCCTCGTAGCGCGCGAACGTCAGCCCGTGCGGGCGCAGCGCGGCGTCGACGGCCTGCTGGAGGATCTGCTGGACGCGCATGACGCTCGTGACCGCGGCCATCGTGCGCGGCTCGCCGATCCGCTCGCCCCACAGCGACGCCGCGCGCGCGATCGGGTCGAAGGGCAGCGGGGCTGACGTCGTCATGACGTGGGCGAACCTAGCA
>JAQSWW010000156.1 GCA_029266415.1 Actinomycetospora sp.
GAGGCGTCGGCGCGGCAGGGCCGGAACGTGACGGGCGGGGTCACGAGCGGGCGGCCGCGAGCCGGTCGAGGAAGGCGCCCAGCAGGTGCTCGGCGACGGCGGCGTCGCCGCCCCGGGCGAGCGAGAGCACGGCGACGCCGGTCGACACCGCCTGCAGGAGGGCGACGTCCACCGGGTCGACGTCGATGCCCGCCGCCTGGAGCATCTCCGCCCCGAGCGGCCCGACGCCCGCGGCGAGGGCGTCGAACGACCTGCGCACCGCCGCGTCCCGGTCGGCGGCCTGGGTGAGGGCCAGCAGGGTCCGGGTGTGCTCGGGCGAGGTGAGCACCCCGGCGAGGGCCGCCACCTGCGCCCGCGGCCCGTCGGCGGCCGCCTGCGCCTCCTGCAGCACCGCGATGCGCCGGCGCACCGCCTCGTCGGCGACCGCGACGAGCAGGTCGTCCCGGGTGGGGAAGTAGTAGGTGAGGTGGCTCTGGCGCAGCCCCGCGCGCGCCGCGACCCGCGGCTGCGTGAAGCCGCCGAGGCCCGCTTCCCCGATGACCTCGAGCGCGGCCGCCACGATCGCCCCGCGCCGGTCCGGCGCCACCCCGGCTACCGCGTCGCCGGCTCGGCGACGCCGAGGGTGTCGGTGAGGTAGCGGCGCACGAGGTCGGCGTCGGCGGTGTCGGCGACGAGGCCGAGGTAGCCGTCGGGGCGGACCAGGGCGAGGCCCTCGGGGGACAGGCCGTAGCGGGCGGCGACGACGCCGTCGGGGTCGACGACGACGTCGTCGCCCGCGGCCGGACCGGCGGCGGGCACGACCTGCACGACGCGGCCGAGGTCGCCGAGCTCCCGGCGCAGCGCGTCGACGGTGTCCGCCTCGTCGGTGCGGGCGAGCAGCAGGAGCCCGGGGGTGGCCAGCAGCTGCTCGACGGTGACGGCGCTGCCGTCGGCGCGCCGGAGGCCGTCGGGGTCGGGCGCGTGGTCGCCGGCACGGACGGGCCCGCGGGGGTGCCCGCCGTGCTGGACGGACAGCGCGCTGTGGCGGTACGCGATCGTGACCTCGGCGGTCTTGGCGGCCAGGGCGTCGCCGAGGCGGTGGGCGTGGCCGACGAGGAAGAGGGCGGCGTCGCGCACGCTCGCCGCCGCGCCGGACGCGGTCCCGACCGAGGTCAGCGCGGTGGTCGTGCGGACGACGTCGGCGCCGACGGGGTGCCGCTCGTCGTGGTAGCTGTCGAGCAGCGCGGCGTCCGCGCGGCCCCGGGCGACCAGGGCGAGCTTCCACCCGAGGTTCGCCGCGTCCTGGATGCCGGTGTTCATGCCCTGGGCGCCCGCCGGGCTGTGGATGTGGGCGGCGTCCCCGGCGAGCAGGACCCGCCCGTGGCGGTAGCGCGGGACCTGGGCGTGGTGGATCTCGAAGTAGGTCAGCCAGCGGGGGTCGTGCACCCGCAGCCGCCCGCCCATGCGGGCGTCGGCCAGGGTCCGGATCTGCTCCAGGGTGGGGTCGCCCGCGTCCGGGCCGGGCGGGTCGACGAAGAACATGATCCGTGCCCGGGTGTCGAGCAGCGGGAAGAAGATCCCCATCCCGTCGGCGTGGGTGAACATCCGGATGGTGTCGCGCGACAGGTCCGTGTCGACCTCGACGTCGGCCATCGCGAACGTCTGACCGTGGAAGTCGCCCTCGAGGCGGGCGCCGACGAGGTGGCGCGTGGGGCTGTGGCCGCCGTCGGCGCCGACGACCCAGCCCACCCGCTCGGTCCGTTCGTCCCGGTCGCCGGATCGCAGGGTGACCTCGACGCCGTCGTCGTCCTGGGTCAGCGCGGTGAGCTCGACCCCGCGCTCCACGACGATCCCGAGCTCGGCGGCCCGCTCGCCCAGCACCGCCTCGCTGTCGGGCTGGGCGATGTCGAGCAGGAAGGGGTACCGGCTCGGCACCTCGGCGAAGTCGATGCGCGCGCGGGTCCGGCCGGTCGGCCCGTCCACCATGGCCAGGCCGTCGACGCGGCGGCCCCGGGCCATCATGCGCGGCAGCGCCCCGAGCGGCGCCAGCATCTCCATGCTGCGGGCGTGCACCGTCACGGCGCGCGACTCCGTGGTCGGCCGGTCCAGCTTGTCGACCACCCGCACCGTCACGCCGAGGCGCGCGAGCTGGCACGCGGCCGTGAGCCCGACGGGGCCGGCCCCCACGACCAGGACGTCCTTCGTGTCCATGTCCCTCGCCCTCCGGATTGGTAGACCAACCAAGTACAGGGCCGCAGGTCACGCGGGGCAAGGCCGAACTCGGAGGGTGTCCGCGCGGGCACCGTCAGTCCGCCGGACGTCCCAGCAACGGCCGGACCAGCGCCCGCATGGCGTCCGACGGCGCGAGGCCGAGCTCGCTATGCAGGAGGCGGCGGAAGGTCTCGTACTGGGTGAGGGCCTCGGCCGCGTTGCCCTCGGCGAGGTGCACCTCGACGACCCGTCGGTGCGCGCTCTCGCGCAGCGGCTCCTGGGCGATCGCCTCGAGCCCGGCCTCCAGCGCCTCGACGAAGCGACCGAGCCCGCAGGCCCGGGCGCTGCGGTCCTCGAGGGCGTGCAACCGCAACTGCCGGTGCCGCTCGCGCTCGACGAGCACCCACTCCTCGCACCAGCCGGGCAGGAGCTCGCCGCGCGGGATCGGTGCCGCGCCGGCGCCGTCGGGGTCGGGGGAGGACTCGGTGGGATCGAGGTCGTAGAGGTCGACGGTCGCGGTGGCGTGCAGGGCGACGGTCGTGGTGTCGGCCTCGACGAGCGCGCTGCGGTGCGGGGCGGGCACCTTCCACAGCGCGGACCGCAGCCGGGCGAGTGCCTGGCGGTCGGTGACGTCGGGCCAGAGCGTGCCCGCGAGCTGGTGGCGCCGGACCGGGCGCCGGGCCAGCGCGAGGAACGCGAGGACGCGCTCGGCGGTGGGTGTGAGCCGCAGGTCGGACCCGCCGACACGACAGGCGAACCGTCCCACGAGGTAGAGCTGCGCCGCGGTGGGCGCCGGCAGGTCGAGCGTCATCGTCGCCGTTCCCGCACGGTCACTCCGGAGGTGGACGACCGGCGTGGGGTCTCAGGAGTCGTGGCCGAGACGGACGGCGCGCTCGTGGGCTCGACGCGCGGCCGCGGTGAGGGCCGCGGTCACGAGGGGGTGCCCGACGGAGATCGCCGGAAACGCCCGGGCGCACGGGTCCGGGGACGCGGTGGGGACGGGGTCGTGACGCCGCGGGGACGCCGTGGGGACGCGGCGACGACGCCGCGACGGACGAGCGGGGGACGGGCGGCCCCGACGGTGGGCGGACACCGGTCGTGGGTGACGGCGACGCGTCGTCGCGTCGTGCACGCGATCGGCCGTCACCGACCCATGAGGGGACCGAGCCCGTGTTCTTCCACGTGCAGCGCCTGCAGAACGAGATCGTCCCGGACGAGCCGGACCCGGCCGCCGCCAACGCCCTTCAGGAGGGGCTGGGCGGTCAGTTCGGCGAGATGCGCACGATGATGCAGTACCTGTTCCAGAGCTTCAATTTCCGCGGGGCGACCGGCAAGCCGTTCCGCGACCTGCTCTACGGCGTGGGCACCGAGGAGATCGGCCACGTCGAGCTCATCGCGACCACGATCGCGCGCCTGGTCGACGGGTCGCCGCGCTACCAGGGGAACCCCACCGACCTCGACGAGCCCGGCGCGGGCGGCGCGACGCCGCTGTCGCTGGCGCTGTCCGGCGGCAACATCCACCACTGGCTCGTGGGCGCCCAGGGCGCGCTGCCGGTGGACGCGCAGGGCGACCCCTGGACCGGCAAGTACGTCTACGACAGCGGCAACCTGCCGCTGAACCTGCTCTACAACCTCATGCTCGAGTCGACCGGCCGCCTGCAGAAGTGCCGGCTCTACGAGATGACCGACAACAAGACCGCCCGGTCGACGATCGCCTACCTGATCGTCCGCGACCAGGCACACGAGAACGCCTACGCCAAGGCGCTCGAGTCCCTCGGCGTGGAGTGGAACAAGCTCCTGCCGATCCCGAAGACCAGCGCCGAGAAGTACCCGGAGGTCGCGACGCTGCTGGAGCAGGGGCTGCAGAGCAAGCAGTACACGTTCAACATCGACCAGCAGAACGAGGCGGCGAAGGTCTTCAACGGCCCCTCGCCGTCGAAGGACGGCACGGAGCTCACCACCGAGCAGGCCCCCGAGGGCGTGCCGATGGAGATCGCCGTGGAGCGTCCGGAGGAGTTCGGCCCCGGGCTGGACGCGGAGCTCATGGAGCTCGTCCAGGCCACCGCCGAGATGGAGCTCGAGACCCCGCCCGGGCAGTACGGCCCGACGGGCAACTGACACCGGCTCCCCGCCCCTCGAGCGGTCCGGGCCCCGACCGGGGTCCGGACCGCTCGGCGCGCCCCGCTCACCCTCCGCCCCGCCCCGACGGGAGACCCGATGACGGTCGCTCCACCGCCCGCGACGCCCGGCCCGGGCGCGGTCATGCTCCTGACGGTCTGGGCCGACGCGGGCGCGCTGCGGGTCCGCCTCACCGCCGCCGACGACCTGACGGGCCCGAGCCGCCCGGTCGGCGTCGCGGCGGACGTCGACGGCGCGTGCGACCTCGTGCGGACCTGGCTGGAAGGGGTCGAGGCGGGGCTGGAGGCGGGACCGGAGTCGCGGCCGGTGACGGGGTGATGACCGACGCAGCATCGGGCGCCCGGCAGGATGGGTACGCGGAGTGCATGACCGGCACGCCGGAGGAGGCGACGATGCAGACCGACGACACGCGCACGCCCGACGCCGAGGAGGGGTCCGGCGACGTGGCCACCGTTCCCGAGCTCGTGGGACTGCCCGCCGCGGAAGCGCACGACAAGGCCCTGGACGCCGGGATGCTGGCGGTCGGCCGCAACGCCGTGCACACGGGCGCCGGGCGCGGCCACGTGAACGACCAGGAGCCGCCCGCCGGCGAGCAGCGCGAGCGGGGCGCCGAGGTCGGCATCTGGATCGCCGGCGGGGCCGCCCGCACGCCCACCGGGCCCGACCCCGACGACGGCCCCGACGGTTCGGGCGGGGGCGGCGGCGTCCGCCCCGAGCCCAGCCCCGTGGGACCCGCCGGCGGCGGCCTCAACGGCTGACGCGGACCCCGCACTGGACGCCGACGAGGTCCTCGACGGAATCGCCGGACTGGTCGGGGAGGGTCCCGACGGTCAGGTCCCCGGCGCGGTCGTCGGCGTCCGGCACCGCGGGACGACGTCCCTGGCCGCCCGCGGCGCCACCACGCCCGACGGCGGCGGGCTGCTGCGGCCGGACGCCGTCGTGCGACTCAGCTCGAACACGAAACCGCTGGTCGCGGCGTGCGGGCTGCGGCTCGTCGCCGACGGGGTGATCGCCCTCGACGAGCCCGTCGACCGCCTGCTGCCCGAGCTGGCGGACCGCCGCGTGCTGCGGCGTCTCGACGCGGACCCCGACGACTCCGGCGCCACCGTGCCCGCGGACCGGCCCGTCACGGTCGAGGACCTGCTGACGATGCGCCTGGGCTTCGGCTTCGTCGTCGAGGGCCCGTGCCCGACGCTCGAGCGCGCGGCCGCCGTCGGTCTCGGGTTCGGCCCACCCGACCCTCACGGCCCGCCCCCGCCCGACGAGTGGCTCGCACGGCTGGGCACCCTCCCGCTGCTCGACCAGCCGGGCCGCGCCTGGCGCTACGAGCTGTCGGCCGCGGTGCTCGGGGTGCTGCTCGCGCGCGCGGCGGGGCGGCCGCTCGGCGACGTCCTCGCCGACGTGCTGCTCGTGCCGCTCGGGATGCGCGACACCGGCTTCGTCGCCACCACCGACCGCCTCGTGCCGTCGTTCGTGCGCGGCGAGGACGGTCGCCTCGACCTGTTCGACGGCGTCGCCGACAGCCGCTGGCTGACGCCGCCGGCGTTCCCCGACGCGCGCGGCGGGCTGGTCGGGACCGCGGAGGACCTGCTGCGCTTCGCCGGGGCCCTGCTCGACGGCGGTGGCGGGGTGCTCGCCGCCGAGGCGGTCGCGGCCATGACCACCGACCGGCTCACCCCGATCCAGCGCGCCGCCCCGGCGGCCGCCGCCTTCCTCGACGGCGGCGGTTGGGGCTACGGGGTCGGCGTGGTCGAGTCCCCGGTCGGGCGCCGGTACGGGTGGGCCGGCGGGCTGGGCACGCTCTGGTACTCCTGGCCCGACCACGACCTCGCGGCCGTGCTCGTCACCCAGGTGCTGCCGCCGTCGGGGCCGGTGTTCGCGGCCTTCACCGGCACGATCGAAGACGCGCTGGCCCGCTGACGTCGCTCAGCCGGCGCCCGCCATCGCCGGCAGGGGATTGCGCCACGGCACCGGGTCGGGACGCGCCGGGCGCCAGCCCCACGGCCCCGTGCCGCGGCGCGTCGACGGCACCGGCCAGCCGTCGCCGCCCTCGCGGCGGACCGGCGAGGGGCGCCGGGACGAGCGCTCGCGGGTCGGCGGCTCGGGGATCGCGGCGGCGGGCTCGGGGACGGGCTCGGGCTCGGGGATCGGCTCGGGGACGGGTGCGGCGTGCCGCTCCTCCCCGGCGGGCTCCGGCTCGGGGACCCGTGGGGACGGGATGACCGCGTAGGTCGTCCCCAGGGCCGGGCGGCCCGGCGCGCTGCGACGGGCCGGGACGTCGACGACGGCCGGGCCGTCCGACGCCGCCGGGGCCGCGGCGCGGTTCGCGACGGTCCGCTCGACCTCCCGACGCCCGCCGGGCACGGCGCCGCGGGCGGACCGGGTGCGCAGCCGACGGCGGGTCTCGGCGGCCGAGGGACCGCGCACCCCGTCGAGCGCCGCCGCGCCGGCGAACACGAGCCCGTTGAGCAGGCCCAGGGTGAGCAGACCGAGCCCCATGAGGCCACCCGCGTCGATGATGTCCTCGGGGTCGGGCCGGTCGAGCTGTCCGCCGTACGGCGCATCGACGACCGCGGGCGCGGCAGCCGGCCCCGCGCCGCGGCGCGCGCCGGGCTCGGCGACCGCGGTCTCCAGGAGCACGAGCATCGCGCCGACGCAGAGCCCGGTGGGGAGCACCGAGACGGCCGTACGCAGGGAGGACCGACCGCGCGCGCCAACGCGCGCGGTCGGCGCGGCGTACGACATCGATCCCCCCTGGCGTCGGCCCGACCGGTCTACCCCGCGGCGCGCGCCACCGCGACGCCTCCGCCGCACGATCACCCCGATGGGGGCTTCCTTCCCCGGCGTGTCGCGTCGACACCCGCTCGTCCCGTGTCTGGGCGGGCGCCGCGGCGGCGCCGCGGGCGGCGGCCACCGCGAGGAAGTGCGGGGTGTGCACGACCTTGCGCTCGCCCGCGGCCGTGCGCGCGGGCTGCGCGCCGTGCTCGCCCGGCACACCGAGCCCGACGTCCCGGAGGACCCCGACGAGGCCGTCGCGCGGGCCCGTCTCGACGAGGCGGCCGCGGGACTGCGGGTGCGGGCGCGGGTGGCGTCCTCACACCAGGTGCGTGCGCGGGCGCGGCTGGGCGACGCCGTCGACGACCACGTCGACCCGCTCGTCGTAGAACGCCACGAGCCCGGCGATGCGGGCGACGGCCGGGGCGGGCTGGTCGTAGGTCCAGGCGAGGTCGTCGTACCGGCCGACTGACGTCCGCACCGACCAGTAGCGGCTGGTGACGCCCTTGTAGGGGCAGGCGGTGACGGTGTCCGAGGGCTCCAGGGCCGAGGGGTCGACCGCCGTGGGGTCGAGGTAGGCGCGCGTCGGGAGCCCGGTCTCGAACAGCAGCACGGGCGCGTCGGACTCGGCGAGCACCACCCCGTCGAGCTCGACCCGCACGCGACGCCGGGAGCGCAGCGCGTCCACGCGTACGTAGGGGCTGCGCGGGTGGACGTGGACCTGCTCGTCCTCCTCGAACCAGGCGTCGAGCGCGTCCCACGCCAGGGCCACGGTGCCGGCCAGGGCGCCGTCGACGAAGCGCCGCCCGGCGGGGCGGTCGCCGTCCTCGGCGCGCAGGGCGACGTCGCGGACGGTGCCGTGGGCGTCGGGCCGGGTGGTGGTGTCCTCGCGGAGGACCGCGGGATCGACGTCGGCGACCGGGATCGTCCAGCGCGGGTACCAGGGATGCTCCCAGAGGTAGCGCGCGTCGGTCGTGTCGAGGACGACCCGCCCGCCGAGGCGCGCCCGCACCCGCCGCGGGCAGGGCTCGACGTGGCCGACGGGCACCGCCGGGCCGGGGACGCCGCTCACGATCGGTGACGCTAGGTCCGGCACGGCGTGGCGGCGCTAGGGTGTGGTCCCGCTCACTCGACGGGGTGGCGGGCGCCGTGCGACGTCCACCACCTGCACCGATGCCGAAACGGTCGTGCACGACCGAACGTGGGAGGGTGCGGCGGTGATCAGCGCGGGTCGACGCCACGGCCCGGACGAGGGCCCTCCGGGGACCGACGACGAGGCCGATCGATGGCTCGTCGGCCGGGCCCGGGGCGGCGACCGGAGCGCCTACGAGGAACTGGTCCGCCGGCACCGCGACCGGATCTACCGCATCGCCCTGCGCATGCTCGGCAGCCCCGCCGACGCCGACGACGTCGCGCAGGAGGTCGTCATCCAGCTCTGGACGGCGCTCGCGGGCTTCGGGGGGACGTCGGCGTTCACGACCTGGCTGTACCGGGTGGTCGTGAACCGGTGCCTCAACCACCGGCGGGCGCAGCGATCGCACCGCGAGCTCGAGGACACCGACCACCCGCGCGTGCCGGGCCCGGAGCGCCGGGTGCTCGCGGGGGAGGAGCTGCAGGCCGGGCTGGCCGCGATCAGCGCACTGCCCGAGGAGCAGCGGGTGCCGCTCGTGCTGGTGCAGCTCGAGGGCTTGTCCTACCGGCAGGCTGCGGCGGTCACGAAGACGACGGAGGCTACGGTCCGGGGGCGCCTGGCCCGGGCCCGCGCCACGCTGATGGCGGAGATGAAGGACTGGACATGACCCAGGAGCGCACTCCCGACGTGGTGGCCCGGGGCCGCCTGGCGTGCGGGCGCGACACCGCCGCCCTCGTCGACCAGGTCGCCGAGGGGGCCACCGACCGCCTCGACGAGCACCAACGCCACTGCCCCTACTGCCAGGCCGCCCTCGCCGAGTTCGACCGGCTGTGGGCGCCGGTCCGTGCCGTCTCGACGCACCGGCCGCAGGCCCCGGACGGGTTGCTGGACGAGGCGCTGCGCAGAATCCGGCGCATCGCCGCCGACCCCGAGTACGGCCGGATCGAGGGGCCCCGGGGGCGGACGCGCATCAGCGGGCGCGTGGTCGTGGCGCTCGCACGGCACCTCGCGTCCCGCGTGCCGGGAGTGCGCGTGGCGCTGAGCCACGTGGTCGCGGCCGGCGACGGCCCGGAGACGAGCCTCGAGGACGGGCCGGAGGTCACCGCGGGCGTCGTCGGGGGGTCCACGGTGGTCGCGGTCACCCTCGCCGCGGACTTCGGCCACGACCTCGTGGCGCTGGGGGCGCGTATCCGGGCGACGGTGGAGGAGGGGATCCGCGCCCAGACGGGGCTGGAGCCGGTCGCGGTGCTCGTGCACGTGGACGACGTGCTGCTGTAGGGGCGGCTGCTCAGCGGGTGCGGTCGTCCGGCGGGTCCGGCGGGTCGGCGGGGCTCAGAACGGCGGGTCGGGATCGAGTTCGGGTGCCACGGGGGCGGCCGGGTCGCCGCGACCGCGGCGCAGGGAGGCGAGCTGCCCGTTCGTGCGACCGGCTCCGCGGGGCGCAGGTCCGGGGACGCGGTCGTGGTCGTAGCCGTCGTCCACCGCCGCGCGGCCGGCCCCCTCCCGCGTTCTGCGGAGGCCACGGGGCGGGTCGTCGTCCTCGTCACCCGAGCCGTGGGGGGCGTCGCGCTCGTGGGCCGGTAGGGGCCGGGGTGTCGAGGCCGGACGGGGCCCGGGGAGGGGCTCGAGGACGCGGGCGGGCCGCACCTCGTAGGCGGCGCCGGCGCGTGTGGTGACGAGGAAGCGGCCGGGCGCCGGCTGCTCCACGCGCCAGCCGCCGTGATGCTTGGCGCGGTGGTGGTGGCGGCACCAGGCACCGAGGTTGCCGCTGAGGGTCGGCCCGCCGAGGGCGTGGTCGACGGTGTGGTCGAGGTCGGTGGCGTGCGCGGGGCGCCGGCACGAGGGCGCGACGCAGCGCCGGTCGCGGACGCGGACCCAGCGGTCGACCTCGGCCGACGGCCGCCGGTGCCGGGCGTCGTCGGGACGGACTCCGCGGTCGGGTGGATCGGGCGCTGCCGGGCCGAGCTCGCCGAGGCGCTTCTGCAGTTCGCGCAGCAGCGGTGCCCAGAGACCGTGGTCGTCGGGGACGAGGGCGGCGAGCAGCGGCGTCGGGACCTGGATCTCGACGATCGCGGGACCTCGCCGCCCCCGCCGCTCGGGGCGGCGGGGGCCGGGTGGTCGGGGGCGGCGCCGGGCGAGCAGGAGGTGCTGGAGCCGGCCGTGGTCGTCGGTGAGGACGACGCGCCACTCGCCGTCGCGGTGCTGGTCGAGCAGCGACCGGGCGGTGCGGGCGAGCACGGTGCCCCAGCCGGGGACCGCCGCGGGGAGGTCGTCGAGCCCGGAGGGCCGTCGTGAGCCGGACCCGGACCTCCACCGTCCCCGTCCGCACCCCGCCCGACCGTGGGACTTCGGCCGACGGCTCGCCCGGAGCCGGCTCGGAGAGGGCGCCCGGGTCGCCCGGGTCGCC